>JBDHHZ010000059.1:0-11661 GCA_039589115.1 Gemmatimonadota bacterium
GCCGCTACTCCCCTTCCTCGGTATCGACTTCCAGAGGCACGTTCTTGCGGATGCGATGACTGAACAACGTGATCTCGGTGAAGCCGGCGCGCCGCAACATCAGATCGCCGACCTCCCAGCCCTGCTCGAAGCTGGTCGGCACGTGACTGTCGGTGCCGATGGTCACGGTAGCGACATGGGTATCCTTGGCCAGCTTGAGGATGTCGAGGCAAGGATACGGCTCGGCCGGCGCCTGGACGACACCCGATGTATTGACCTCGAGCCCCAATCCCTTGCCGACCATCTTCTCGAGCAGGCCTCGGACCTGCGACTCGAACGGTTTGGCGTCGAACGGCCCGTAGAACTTGACGCCGAAACGCTTCGCCATATCCAGGTGGGCCACCACATCGAAGCCGCCCCAGTCGACCATCTCCTCCACCGCCTCGAAGTACCTGCCATACGCCTCCGAGGCGTCGAGTTCCTTGAAGTAGCCGCCCACCGAACCGCCGGAGATCTGCTCGCCACCGACGACGTGTACGGAGCCGATGATCAGATCGAAATCGACGGAATCGGTCAGAGCGTCGAGCGTCTCGACCCACTCGGGGCGATACTCGTACTCCGCGCCCAGCAGCAGGCGCAGCTCGGGATACTCGGGTTGCAGGCGTTCGATCTCGTGCTGAAGCTGCTCGTATCTCTCGCGGGCTTCGACCAGGTCGAGGATCCAGGCGTCGCCTTCGCTGCTCAGCGTTTCGGCGTGGTTGGTGAAACAGATCTCATCGAAGCCAAGCTCGACGGCGACCTCGCAGACCTCCTCGGTGCTGCCGCGTCCGTCGCTCGAGTACTGGTTATGGAGGTGATAGTTGACGCGCACGAATCTGCCTCAATCGACCAGGGCGATCGCCACGCCATCACGGGTCGGCACGACGATCGACGTTAATCTGGGGTTATGCGCGACGCGGCGATTGAACTCCTGAATCCCCGCGACTTCCGGATCCTGCGAGTCGCTCTCCAGGACCCGACCCCTTTTGAAAGCGTTGTCGGCGATCACGAGGCCGCCGGAGCGCACGTTGGCCTCGCACCACTCCAGATACCGTGGGTAGCCTTCTTTATCGGCATCGATGAAGACGGCATCGAACGGTCCCTCCGCCGCCAGTCCATCGAGCAGATGAGCCGCGTCGCCGACGCGGACCTCAACGCGATCGGACAGGCCGGCGCGGGCGATGTGCTCTCGTGCCAGCTCCGCGCGCGCGGGGTCCAGCTCCACTGTGATCAGCCGGCCATCCGGGGGTAGGCCACGTCCCATCCAGATGGCGCTGTACCCACCCAAGGTACCCAGCTCGAGGACGCGACGGGCGCCGATGGCCCGGAGAAGGACCTGGAGTAGCCTTCCCTCCTCCGGGTTGATGAATATCTCGGGCAATCCCGCCTGGACCATGGCACGCCGCAGCTCCACGAGGACCTCGTCCTCGGGAGCGAACAGCTCCGCCACATAGCGCTCGCACGCTTCTCGTACGTCCTCATCCATGAGCGGGAAAGATAACATGCCGGGACCGTCGGTGGCTGCGTTACCCGAGCTCAGCGCCTGGCCGCCGGAGGTGCTTCCGCAGCTCGCTGTGCCGCCTTTACCCACACCCTGACCTTGGGCTGGGTGGCGGCTCGCGGCCGCCTCGCCATCGACCGCAAACGTGTCCCCAGCACCTCGGGATCCGCGGCGGCGAGCTGGGTCACCGAGCGTATGCCGGCGCTCCACATGAGTTGCGCGTTGGCCGTCCCGATCCCCCGCAACGTTGCCAGCTGGGCCGCAGCGATCCATTCCGCCGTCTCGACCGCCGGAGCCCCGGCAACCGCCGCGACCTCCCCCGGCTCCGCCCGCGCCAGGACGAAGAGGTCCTCGTAGGGTGTGGTCACCAGCCGGGCCCGGGCCGCCGGCCCGGCGATCCAGAAGTCATCCAGACGCGGCAGCAGCGAATCGGTGTTCCAGCGGTCCATGCCAAAGAGCACCGCCAGCGAGAAGAGCGCCGCTGTCGCTGCCGCCGTCAAGGTGCGCCGGCGCCGCAGCGAGAAGCCGGCTCCGGATGCCGCGGTCTCCGGTGCGATCGCCACGCGCACGAGTACCAGCGACTGGTAAACGACGAAGCAGTCGAGAGCGAACACGGGGAAGCCGAGGAATCCTGCCAGCGGCATCTCGAACAACTTGATGTTCTCGAAGCCCGGTACCGTGTAGATCCACTTGGACCGCGACTCGATGTTGTACATCTCCCAGATGAAGCCGATCGCCAGACCACCGGCCAGGTAGCGAAGCATCCGGCCCGGGCGGCCAGCTGCCAGGTCGGCGAGCAGAGAGCGTTTGGGGTCGCTCCTGTAGTTCAAGGACTCGAGCAGCAGCGTGAGAGCGCCCCAGATCATCGGGAAGAAGTAGCGCGGCCAGGCCAGGGACAGCAGGGCGAACACCACGCCGGTGAGGAAGACCACTTGCAGTGTTCGCCGGCTCACGTTGAAGGTCGGCCAGCGTATACCCTCGAAGGCGTTCCCCACGGCGAGCCAGCGCTCGGCCAGGAAGATCGCCGGCAGTACCGTCGCGAATGAGACCGTAGTCCCCAGCCAGCGGAGCCAGCGGTCGGGTGGAAGGAACACGTAATACCAGTTGGTGACCCGGAAATTGACCAGCTCGAAGAAGAACCAGAGGACCGCGGACCAGGCGAGCAGCGAGATGGCGAAGCGTGGACGAGACAGCATGTAATAGCGCCCGCTTCGCGCCGCCACCGCCGCATCGAGAATGAAGATCGTCGGATACCAGGCGGAGATGTAGAAGAAGTTGACGAACGGCGAGACCCGGTAGAGCATGAGCACCACCGCGGTGGCCAGAACGATGAAGGCGGGCAGCGCGACGAGCCACGGTGCCGGGCTCGCCGCACCCCTAGGCCGGTCGTTCACCTCCGTGGGGCTGGCTTGCCTCATCGTCCGCGCACCGCCACGTCGAGCCGCTCGACCAGGCCGACCAGCCCGGGATCGGCGTAGACGACGCGTCCGCCGACGATTGTACCCAGCACCCGCACGTCCTTGATCTCGGCAGGCGCGACTTCGAACAGGTCGCGGTCGATTATTGTGAAGTCGGCCAGCTTGCCCACCCGGATGCTACCCTTCTCATCCTCTTCGCCGGCAGCATAGGCGTTGTTGATCGTGTAGGCTCGAATCGCCGTCTCCACATC
This sequence comes from Gemmatimonadota bacterium, assembly GCA_039589115.1. Classification (GTDB taxonomy): domain Bacteria; phylum Gemmatimonadota; class Gemmatimonadetes; order Palauibacterales; family KS3-K002. The sequence goes on from JBDHHZ010000059.1 coordinate 3,189, forward strand.
GATCCGCTCTTCGGGGAACCAGCCCTCTTCCGGCTGGCCGTCCAGCGTCTGGCGTGTGACCGCCGCATAGATGCCGAGCAGCGGCTTCGCCGGGTACCAGGCCGCGTTGGTGCCGGGCCAATCGGAGCCGAACGACAGCACCGCTCCGCCTTCCACGAGCGACTTGAAGGCATAGGCGCCCTTGCAGCGCTCGTGGCCGATCCGCTCCTCCATCCAACGCATATCGTCGATGGCGTGGTACGGCTGGACCTCAGCGATCACTCCCAACTCGCCGAACCGCTCGAAATCGTCCTCCTCGACCACTTGAGCATGGATCATCCGGAAGCGGCGCTCGCGAGGCCCATTGGCTTCAATGGCCATCTCGAACCAGTCGAGCAGCGTGTCCACCGCCAGGTCGCCGATCGCATGGACATGCGGAATGTAGCCGGCCGAGTCGGCCCCGCGAATCAGCTCCGCCATGCCCGGCGGTTCCAGCACCATCGTCCGCCAAATACCACTGTTGTCCGGCTGGTGATCATACGGCTCCCTGAACCGGGCGCCCGAGTTCCCCATTATGCCATCCACGAAGCCCTTTAGACCGCCGATCTTCAGGTACTCGTCGCCGTATCCGGTGCCGATCCCCAATGCCGCCAGGTGCTGCCAGTTCTCCAGGGTCGGTCGCGCGTGGACCCGCACCGTCAACTCGCCTTCGTCGCGCAGGTGCTGGAACACCTGCATCTGGTGCGCCCGCGTGATGTCGTGGATGCCGGTGACTCCGTTCTCCGCCAAACGAGCCAGCGCCACCTCCGCCTCCGCCAGGCGTTGCTCGAACGATTTGGTCGGTACGTTCCGACGCACCATGTCAGCCGCCGCACCCGTCAGGATCCCGGTGGGCTCTCCGGTCCGCGGATCGCGCTCAATGGCGCCGGCGGCGGGATTCGGCGTATCGCCGGTTATCCCCGCGAGCGCCAGCGCGACGCCGTTCGCCAGGTACTCGCTGCGGTCCCAGCGGCTGAGCAGAACGGGCGTCTCCGGGGTGAGCGTGTCGATCATGTCCCGATGCGGCTTGAACCGTACGTCCTGGCCACCACCACCCTCCGCTCCAGAGGAGCCCATCGCCCATTCCTCGTAGGCGCCCCAGTCGCCGCCCAGTATCCAGGCGCCGTCCGGCAGCCGGTTGCGGGCCGCCTCGACCCGTTCGGCCAACCCCTCGGCGTCCGCTACATCCAGAAGGTTGATACCGAGCAACAGCTGCGCCGCGTAGTCGAAATGGGTGTGATTGTCGATGAGGCCGGGCAGCACGAAGGCCCCGTTCAAATCGATCACCGTCGACGCCGGCCCCTGATAGCGAGAGATCTCCTCTTCACTACCCACCGCCACGATTCGACCGTCGCGGATCGCGACCGCCTCGGCGCGCGGCTGCCCCGCCTCGACCGTATAGATCGAACCGCCCACCAGGATCAGATCTCCGATATCCCGGGCCTCGCGCCGCGTCGTCGTCTGAAGCGCAATCAGCAATGCGGCCACCGCGACGGCCATCAGCAATAGCGAGTAACGCATGGGTCGCATCCAGCGAAGGGTTGTTAGCGCGGGTGACGGCACATAATGTAGGCCGAAATCTCACCGTCAACAGTGGCCGGTAGTCGGTCGGTAGCCAGTAGTCGGTAGCCAGTAGCCGGTGGGAACCTGATCTGCCACCGGCTACTGGCTACCGACTACCGGCCACCGGTTACTGGCTACCGGTCCCCGGCATTGACGTTCCGTCCGCGGGGCCAGATATTCGCCGCGGCCCCATAACCGAGACAGGGTGAAAGGAAGCGATGAAATTCGAGGTAGCCACCGATCTCTCGCCGGAAGAGGTTATCCGCCAGGCGGAGGATTTCTACCGCGAGCATACTGGACTCGAGCTGCAAGGACGTGGCGCGGACCGTCTGGAGTACTCAGGCACCATCGGCGCTGCGACGGTCAAAGCCTACAGAGAGCACGGGCACACCACGGTGCACGTCGATACGGACCGCGGAGTCGGGTTCGACGTCACCGACCAGACGCTCAAGTTCCTACACTCAATCCCTCACATCTAGCCGCGAAGGCGAGCAACGATGGCCGGAGACATACTCAAGATTCGTGTGATCGCGCCCGACATCTGGCGCGAGCAGAGGATGGAGTTCGCCACCGACACCTCTGTCGGCGCGATCAAGGAAAGTGCGCTTCCGGAGCTGCTGGGTAAGACCGACGTCGATCCCGCTGCCTATTACGTCGAGTACTTCGAGAAAGAGGTCTCCGACGAGTCGAGCACGCTGGGCGATCTGGGCGTGCCGGAGAACGGGGTCATCTCGCTCCGCCCCTACGACATGGACCACCCCCCACCCTTCAAGGGCTAACCCTCTCGCCATCTCCATCTACCCCAGCAACAGATGGAGATGGAGATTGAAACGGCGGAGGCGGCGGCTACTTCTTCCGCGATACGATCTTGGAGACGAGCGGGTAAGGCAGAGTCTTCATCAGCCAACCCATCAGGCGCCACCGTCTTGTCACGTAGACGTGGCGCTTCTTCTTACGGATCGCCTGATAGATCTGCAGGGCCGCCTGCTCGGGGGTCGCGACCCAGAACATGCCCTGTCGGCCGGCGGTCATCTCCGTGTGGACGAATCCGGGCTTCACATCGGTGACCTGGATGTCGAGGCCCAGCTTGTCCGCCTTGAGGCGCAGTCCTTCGAGGTAAATGGAATCGAAGGCTTTCGATGCGCTGTACGCCGCTCTCAACCCTCGTATGCCGGCGATCGAGGAGATACCCACCAGGTGGCCCGAACGGCGCTCGATGAAGTACTCCATCGCTCGGTTGGCCACGGCGGCGAAGCCCATGACGTTCACCTGGATGATCTCGAGCTCGACCTCCCATGGCGGGTCGGTATCGCCGACGCCGGAATTGACGACGATTAGGTCGACATCACCCATCTCGTCGATCAGCCCGCCCAGCCGCTGGCGCGCCTCCTCGGGCCGCGTCAGGTCCATGGCCACAAGATGCGTGGGTGTCGAGATCTCGCGGCGCAGTTCCTCCATCAGCTCCGTCCGCCTTCCCGCGAGCCCCACCTCGTAGCCGTTCTGGGCCAATACCGTGACCAGGGCACGGCCAATGCCCGAGCTGGTGCCGATGACGATCGCCTTCTTCACGTGCGTATCTCGTTTCGGTCTGAGGTCGGCGCCGATCATAGAACGAGGCCGCCGGCAGCGTCAAGTCGCGAACAAGCTTCGTAAACAGACGGCTTGTGATAGATTGGGAGGCATGAGCGACTTCGCGGATCTGAAGCTGGATAGCGATCTGGTCGAGCACTTGATCGGGCTGGGATACCTGCTTCCCACGGCGTTACAGGTCGAAGCGGTTCCGGTCATCGCCAGGGGCACGACCGCCGTGGGCATCGCCTCGGCGGGGAGCGGCAAAACGCTGGCTTACGGGTTAGGTCTGGCCGGGTGCCTCGACCCTGCGGGCCCGGGCCCGCAGGCCCTGGTGCTGCGCCCCACCGACGACGGTGCGGCGCGTACCGCCGACACCCTTCACCGGCTGCTCGGCGGTCGCGGGCTGAGCGTCGGCGTCCTGCGTCCCGATGCGGCAGCGACCACTCGAGTCGTCACGGCCAGCCCCAGCAGCTCGCTGGCAGCGCTCGAGCGCTCGGCGGTCAAGCTAGACGGCCTCAAGACGCTGGTCGTGGACGGTGTCTCGGCTATGACGACGCTGGGCGCCGGCGAGGCGCTGGAAACGCTCACCGCGCAGATCCCGAGAGAGGCGCAGCGCGTCATCCTGACCTCCGAGCTCACACAGGAAGTCGAGGACTTGATCGAGAGGCACGCGCGACGCGCCCGGCGATTGACCTACCTGCCGACCGACGTCGAGCCGCTGGCCGATGCCAGCCTGGAGTTCGTCGCCGCGCCGGCGCACGAGTGGCTTCCGGTGCTGGTCCGACTGCTCGGCGAGGGGGCTAAAGGGGGGGGGCGCGAGATCCGCCGCATACACTGCCGGCGCGAAGACGAGTCGGCCGCGCTCGCCGACCGGCTCACCGTGCGCGGGATAGGAATCGCGGCGAGCTCCGACGAGCCAGGGGTACGGATCGAGTGGGGAAGCACGGCCGCGGTCGAGCCGGCCGCCCTCTCTATCTCGTGGGGCACGCCGCCGGACCTGCCCACCTTCCGGGCACGCATTGAGGGCTCGGCCCGGACCATCGTCTTCGCCGAGCCGCGTGAGCTTGCTCACCTGGGACGATTGGCCAAGCTCCTCGCTGTTAGGCTGTCGGCGCTCAGCAGCGCCGTACCCCCGGAGGCGCTCCGCTCGGCCCAGACCACTCGGGACTTGCTGCGCGAGGCGGCTTCCAGCAGGGACCTGGAACCCTACATGCTGCTCCTCGAGCCGTTGCTCGTGGAGTTCACCCCCACGCAAATCGCCGCCGCCGCCGCTTCCCTGCTCCGCGAGCGGGTACCCGACGACCCCGCGCAGCCGCTGCCCGCCTGGACCCGCCTCTATTTCGCGATAGGACGACGCGACGGGGTCCGACCGGCAGATCTCGTCGGCGCCATCACAGGCGAAGCCTCGATCTCCGGCGAAGATATCGGCCGTATCGAGATCAGGGACACCCATACTTCAGTGGAAGTCGCCGCTACCCTGGCGGAAAAAGTCATAAAAGCCCTGGCTACAGCGACGATACGGGGCCGGCCCGCGAGCGTGCGGGTGTTTAGAGAGTAGGTAGGGTGTTGGGGGAAGGCAGGTCCAAACTCTACCTCGTCGGACCCCCCTCCCCCGAAGTCTTGCTCAGAGGCGCGGCTTCACCCCGTCCTTAAGGCCCTTCCCAGGACGGAATGCCGGCGATACCGACGCCGGAATCTGGATCCGCTCGCCAGTCCGCGGGTTCCGGCCCATCCGCGCCCCGCGCTTCCGGGTCTCGAATGTCCCGAACCCGGTGATCTGGACCTTCGCACCGGTCTTCAGCTCGCGGGCGATGATGCCCTTGTCGACGTCGAACAGGGCGTCTACCGCACGGCCGGCGTCGGCCTTGCTGAGCGTTGTCGCGTCAGCAAGCTTGTCGACGAGTTCGGTCTTGTTCACCACGGTGCTCCTTTCGGGAGTGGGATTAACAAACAGGGCTCGGGCGAAGCCGGATCTACTGTACAGTGCAAACCCTTGAAAGGTCAAGGGAAAAGCTAGGCAATATGCGGATCCTGGCCGGTTGGCCCACCTTCCGGCGACCGTCCCGAGTAGCACCCTCCATTGCCCGCACCTACCTTAACTCCTTGATAAACAAATATTTACACGCGTGGACCGTTGTGGACAAGCTGTCCCTATGTGATGTATCCCACGTTATCTCAACGCCCTCTAGCGCTGGCGCCGAAACAGCCGTTCTCTGGCGATCTCCGCCGTTCCGGGCCCAGCGGCAACCGGAACTGCTTGACGCAAACCAAGGCCCTGCGTAAACTTGCCATACCCCTCCCCTCGCCTTCCTTAGTCGAGCTTCCGTCTGAAGAACACGGTCACCGGCCCGCCGGGGCGACCACACCTGAGTGAGTGACTACCGAAAGCCCCCGCTTCAATAGCACGCCGATCGAGGAGGCGGTAATGAGAGTATCGGTCCTGTATGCGCTGGCCGCTGGGATGATCCTGGCTGTCGGGGCGGCCATCGCACCTCCTGACCTGGACGCCCAGGACGTGGAGATGCGTGGGAGAATCCACGGCAAAGAGCTTCCACCCGGGATGCGAGACGTCTTAGCCCGCGACCCGACGGCCTACCAATTCAAGCGGGTCTGGAAAGAGTACGCACGCACGGTGCGGGAACGCAGGCAGGAGTTGGCGCGGGCCGGCGACTTCGGCACGTTGAACTCCCATCTGAGGGGCATAAGCGCCTCGGTGGCTGCGGCGCAGGCGTCGGGAGCGGCGCTGGCTGATACGTTCCGGTTTCCGGTGCTGACGGGCATATTCCTCGACAGCACCCACGTTTTCCTGCCCGATTCCATCACGCTCAGCACGGTGTTGTTTGGCAGCGCGGTGGGACCGCCCTACTCGATCAGCACGTATTACGAAGAGGCATCGAGCGAGCTGCTGGCGGTTACCGGCGACGTCATCAACTGGGTGACCGTGGACAGCGCCGCTAGCTGGTACGAGGGGCCGAACAACGGGGGCGACCCGGCTACGGACCACACGGGCGACTTCATCAAAGCGCTTCTCGACTCCGCCGACGCGTCGGTTGATTTCAGCGTGTACGACGGGGACGGCGACACCTTTGTGGACCTGATCGCGGTGCTCCACCCGCTGCAAGACGGGTCCTGCACGCCGTCTACGCACATCTGGGCTCACAGTTGGAGCTACAGTGCGTGGATGGGGAGTCCATACCTCACGGACGATGGTGTGCTAATCGACGACTACATCATCCAGTCGGCGGTCGGCGGTATCAACTGTAACGTCGGGGTGCCGATGGCGGTCGGCACCATGGTCCACGAGATGGGTCACGGGATGCTGGGTCTTCCCGATCTCTACGATACCGGCGCCGGCGAAGCCGACCCGACCTCCAAGGGCATCGGATGGTGGGGCCTCATGGGTGCCGGTAACTGGAACCGGCAAGACAGTCCGGCTCACATGAGCGCCTGGTCGAAGGACATGGTCGGCTGGATCAGCATCCAGACGATCGCCGAAGGGTCGCCGCCCGGCGATTACCTGCTGTGGCCGATCGTCGACAGCCTCACCGCGATCCGGATCGACCTCGCCGGGACGAACGAGTACTTCCTGCTCGAGAACCGTCACCGGCTGGGCTCCGACGCCTTTCTGGCCGGCGAGGGTCTGGCGATCTGGCACGTGGATCCGGGCGTCATCACTCAGTGGTGGCCCATTAACGAGATCAACGCCCACGACCCTCACGGGCTGGCGCTGGAGCAAGCGGACGGGGACGACGATCTGGGGAATAACGTCAACCGGGGCGATTCAGGCGACCCCTTCCCCGGCTTGAGCGTGAACACGGATTTCGGCCCGGGCACGACGCCGAACTCCAACCTCAACGACGGCACGATATCCGGGATTAGAGTCGACAGCATCACGAGGAACCTGCCCGACCTGAGCATAGCCTTTCGCGTGGCCGTGAATCTGACGCAAAAACGAATCACCACGAACTGGCCCGGCACGGAGGTGATCGTAGATGGGATGAACGAGGATTCTCCCCACGATGTAATCTGGGGCTTCCCGACGATGCACACCATCTCGGTCGACACCATCCAAGGCGACACGCTGACGCGCTTCGCGTTCCAGTCCTGGAGCGACGGTGGCGCGCGGTCTCACAGCATCGCAGTCAGCGACGTGCCACCCGACACCTACACCGCCAACTTGCAGGCCGAGTTCCGCCTTCGGGCCGTGACCGACCTGACGGGGAGCGTCAACAGCTCCGTCATCCTGGACGGGAACGGCACCGCCTGGCTGCTGCCGGGTTCGCCCGCTCAGCTGGAGGCGGTTCCGAACCCCAGTTTCTTCTTCGTGGAGTGGTCCGGCGACACGACAGCGATCGTTCCCACGCTCAACCTGACGATGAACAAGCCGTACACGCTGAGGGCGGTCTTCGGTCTCCAAGTCGCTCTCGGCACCGATACGCTGACCCAGACCGCGATGGGGGCCGCGTACTTCGATACGCTCGAAGCGACGGGCGGCTCGGGCAGCTTCGTCTGGACGAGGACGGGCGGTGACGCGATGCCCGTCGGTCTCACGTTGGACTCGCAGACCGGGGGTATCTCCGGGGCCGCGGAGGAGGAGGGCGACTTCAACATCGTCTTCCAAGCGGTCTCGGGAGCGCTCTCCAGCGAGGACACGGTGACGATCATCATCACGCGGCCGGATCTGCTACAGGTCGATGTGGTCAACCACCTGTTGAGCCCGGTGAGCGTGCTGACCGCTGACGAAGAGAACTACCTCGACATCATCGGCAACCAAAACGGCAGCTTCGATATCGGAGACTTCCGGGCCTACCTGCAGGAGATCGGCGAGATCACGGCCGATGTGATACCGGCGGCCTCGCTCGAGGCGCAACAAGATACGGAGCGCAGCGAACGCGGCGTGGCCCGCAAGGAGGAAGGACGATGAGGATCAAGCGAGCGAGCACGATCGGTGCGGCGCTGGCGGTCAGCGCTGCGTTTCTGGCCGGCGCCTGCAGCAGCAGCGACGGGCCGACCGGACCGTCGGGCCCCGGTCAGCTCACCGTCAACGTATCGACGACGGGTGACGCCGGCGCCGCCTTCCTGATCACCATAACCGGACAGCGGCGGGGACGTGATCTACTCGTTCCCCTCGGGCAACACGGTGAAAGTGGCGTTGATCGGAGAGCACTCGTCGGGTGCGCTGTTCAAGTTCTCGGTCCCCAACATAGCCAACGTGGGCAACTACGGTCGCATCCTCCACGAGGTGGCCGGAACCGACAACGAGTTGCTGCCCAACGGCAACTTCGTCGTGACGATCACTCAGTAGCCGAGGCGAACCGGA
>JBDHHZ010000060.1:0-15235 GCA_039589115.1 Gemmatimonadota bacterium
GCCTGGCTCCCCTGGCCGGCGATGCGCGACAGCCCCTCTCTGTATACTACGGTCTCAGGGGCGAATTCGTTCACCCGGTCGGCTTCGTCGGCCGCGTCCGCTACCCGGACCTCGTGGCCTTCGCTGGTCAGCACCCGGGCCAGCGCGTCTCGGTACGGACCTTGTTCATCGATGAGAAGGATGCGCCGGGGGGCCATTCACGACCTCGCGAAGCCTGGGCAGGGGGACCGATAAACCGTGAGATTCAAGATAGGAGACCGGTTGCATTAATTCAATATCCAATATCCGACACTCATCATCCAACACCCAGATGAGACCCCAAGGATGGATCGTCGAGGTCCAATAGCCGATCACCAGCATACTTGGACCTGGGCCATCGAAGAGCTCGGCGTCGGATGTTGAGTTGGACTTGGGATTTGGATATGGAGTGTCGGATATTGGATATCGAACTACTCTACATCTATCACTAGCCCATCGTACGCCGGTTCCACCCCTTCCGGCAGATCCTTCAGCAGCTCGCCGTACCCGAGCCGGTGGGTCAGGTGAGTCAGAAACGTTCGCCGCGCCCCGAGGCTGCGGGCCGCCTCCAGCGCTTCTTCCACGTTGAAGTGCGTCGGGTGGGGATCGCCCCACCAGAGCGCGTTGATCACCAGGACCTCGACGCCTTCCAGTACCTTGCGAGCCGCTTCCGAGACCGTCTTACCGTCGACGATCACGCCCAGCCCGCCGCAACGGAAGCCGTAGGAGTTGGTACTGCCGTGACGGTAGGCCAGGGGCGTGAGCGCGAACCCGGCGACGGAGAGCGCCTCGCCCTCGACGAAGGTCCGGAGCTCGATCTCGGGCGCGCTGGTGCCTGGATCCGGTTGGATCGCGTCATCGAATATGTAGTCGAAGCGCGTGCGCAGCTCGGCGGCGTGCTCTTCCGCCACGTACATGAGCACCGGTTTCCCAGATCGCAAGCTGAAGATGCGCAGGTCGTCGATGCCGTTCAGGTGGTCGGCATGAGCGTGGGTGAGGAAGACCGCTTCGACCTGGCCGATCGCGGCGGCCAGCAGCTGGAGGCGGAGTTCCGGCGGCGTGTCAACCAACAGCAGGTTCCCGTCGCTTTCCAACGCCAGGCCGTGGCGTGATCGGTGATCGCGGGGGTCGGTGGACGCGCACACCGCACACTCACAACCGACGACCGGTACGCCGAAGCTGGTCCCAGTGCCCAGGAAACGCAGGCGCACGATCAGACCGTCTCGATCCGGACCATGTTGGTCGTGCCGCGGACATGGAAGGGCAGCCCCGCGGTGATGACCACCCGCGCTCCGGGCGCGGCCAACCCGCGCCTGAACAACTCTTCACACGCGGCCTCTCGCAGGTTCTCCTCGCTGGGCTCCTCCGTGCAGAGAACGGGCAGAACACCCCAGACCAGAGCGAGCCGGCGTAGAACGGCTTCGGTGTCGGTGACCGCGACTATCGGGACCGGCGGCCGGCGCGATGACATCACGCGCGCCGTATAGCCGCTCCTCGTGTAGGTGACGATGGCCGGCGGCCTGATGGCACGGACGGCCTCCAGCGTCGCACAAGCGACAGCCAGCTCGGTGGCGGTGGGCTCGTTATCCCTGGGAGCGGCAGGCACGTCATAAGGCGGACCGCCGGCCAGCAAGACGCTCTTCGACTCCACCTCGGCGATCACCCGTGTGAGCGCCTGCACCGCCTCCACGGGATGACTCCCGATCGCCGTCTCCCCGGAGAGCATGACCGCGTCGGTACCGTCGAGGACGGCGTTCGCCACGTCGGACACCTCGGCCCGCGTCGGGCGCGGGCGCTCGATCATCGACTCGAGCATCTCAGTGGCGATCACGACCGGCCGATAAAAGGCGTTCGCCTGACGGACGATCCGCTTCTGCGCCAGCGGGACCTGCTCGAAAGGCAGCTCGGTCCCCAAGTCGCCTCGTGCCACCATCACAGCGTCGGACGCGTCGAGTATCGCTTCCAGCTCGAGCAGTGCAACGTCCTTCTCGATCTTCGACATGATCGGGACATCGTCGGACACTCGAGCCCGCAGATCCCGAACATTGTCGGCGGAGCGCACGAATGAGAGGGCCAGGTAGTCAGCTCCGATCCGGCCCGCTGTATCGATGTCCGCCAGGTCTTTCTCGGTGAGGGCAGGTGCGCTGACCCGCACGCCGGGAAGGTTCAGCCCCCTCCCGCTGGCCACGCTCCCGCCGATGACGACCGTCGCCTCGACTCGCGGCGGCTCTACCCGCTCGGCTCGCAGCTCGATCCTGCCGTCATGGATGAGGATCCGATCGCCGGCGGCGAGGTCGTTGGCCAACTCGGGATAGGTGACCGGCAGCTCGCCCTCTTCCGCATTCTGGCTAGGCGCCAAGACGATACGCTGGCCCGCGCTCAACGAGACGGGCGCGCCGAGTCGGCCCAGCCGGATCTTGGGTCCCTGAAGGTCGAGGAGCACCGCGACGGGCTTCCCTATCCTGCCGGCGCACTCACGGATGCGCGCCGCCGTCTCCGTCACTTGCTCAGCGCTGCTGTGGGACATGTTGAGGCGTGCGACGTCCATGCCCGCCACGCAGAGAGCCGCCAGCGTCTCCGGATCGCGGGACGCCGGTCCGATCGTGCAGACGATCTTGGTCTTGAGGAACTGCCCGCTGATTTCACCCATCGCCCACAAGGTCTCCAGCCGAGTCGCGCGCGTCAAACATCGCTACGGACGGTAACGCGCCCAGAGCTCCGGCGTCAGGGCGGCCAGCGCTCTCAGATTCGCCGCGACGGCGATGATCGGGCGGCCGGGGTCCGTGGGGTCGCCAGCCGGCATATGCGTTCCCGGCACGAAGGTGCCCGGGGCCGGATCCGCCAGCACGATGGCCACGGTCAGCGTCGCCGTCTCTCCCGGCGCCAGGTTGAGAGGGCCGTGGGCATCGATGAAGCGGTAGTCGTCGGGCTCGTCGGAGACGTATCCGATGTCGGGTGAGGGATGATCGGGCAGTCCATCGCCGGCCTGCAGCCGACCGGCGAGCAAGCGCCAGGCGAAGTCGTCGCGGCCCTCTCCGTCCCAATCGTCCGAGGCGCGCCAGAGAGTCAGCGTTCGCTCCGTGGCGCCCTCGGGCGGCTCCACGCTGACGCACCCGACGAGCGCCGGCCGATCGGAGAACGATCCGAGCTCTTCGTCGCGAAAGTCGGCATCGTAGATGAACGACAGATCGACATCCGGGTCGAAGCTGCCTAAATCGTCGGTGGCTGCGCCGACGTCAATGTCGAGGGAGAAACCGATGTACAGATCACGGAACGTGTAGCCGCCTTCGGGAATCCAGGGGTAGTGCATACGATAGCGCGCATCGCCACTGGCGTTCTCGATCTCGAAGTGCACGAACAGCACATCCTCGACCGCCGCGCTGTCCACCGCGAGCAACGTCTGTTTGACCGACAGGCCCTGGACGGCCACGCCCGGCGCGCTCCCGGTCCCCCAGTACTCGTGTTCCGTCAACTTCAGTCGCGGTCCCTGAAGCTCCTCGGTAGGCGCGCGACCCAGCCACGTCAGATCATAAAGCCGACTCGCCACCGTGTCGCCCGCCAGCTGACCAGCGTCGTCGTCGAGAATGGCGGCAACCAGCAGTCGCCCCCCGGATCCGTAGTCGGGGCCGTTGGAGCCGGGCCACTGCAGGGCCGCCGCGTCGAAGAAGGCGCTGGCACAAGTATCTCCCAGGCCGGTGGACCGACAGCGTATCCGTCCCCGGTCCATCAGGAACGGGCAGTTGAACCCGCAGCCGCCTTCGAGAGCAACCTCGAGCGTGTCGGTCGCGTCATCCCGCACGTTCACGACTCCGGACCAAGAGAAGGACTCCGCCGGGGATGCGGTGAGCTCCAAGTCGAGGTCGTGAGGCCCGGTGGGAAGGTCGTTGAGAGTGACCGGAGTGGTACCTAACGGCACCCCGTCGAGGCTAACGGCACCCCGTCGAGGATCGCTTCGGCCCCATCGGGGTCGGAGCGCACGACGAGTCCGCCGAAGGTCGGGGTGGTCGGTCGGGTGCGATTATCGGAGCAGCCGAGCGCGGCGAAGGCGAGGATCGCCAGCGCCAGACGGTAGAGTCGGCACCGTGCCGGGCGCGCCTGTCCTGTCACGCTCCGCTCGCTTCGATTGAATCCACGAGCGCCGGCAGAACTTCACCGGCCGAACCCTGGACGAAGATGTCGACATGGCCGGTGAGCTGAGACGGCTCGGTGTTGACCTCGACGACGGTGGCGCCGGCGGCACCGGCGGCGAGCGGCAAGCTGGCGGCTGGCTGAACCATGCCTGACGTCCCTACGACGAGCATGACGTCGCACGCTTCGCCGAACCGCGCCGCCCGCTCGAACACATCGGGTGGAAGCATCTCTCCGTACCAGACGACGTCGGGTCGGATCGGCGACCCGCAGAGCTCGCACGTCGGCGGCTCCAGCAGCCCATCGGTATCGGCGTGGGGCACTTCGATCTCCACCGGGTGATCCTGCTGAAAGCACTTGAATCGGTGAATGTTGCCGTGCAGCTCGAAGACCTCGGTCGACCCCGCCCGGCGATGCAGTCCGTCGATGTTCTGGGTGACCACGACCACCTGGGGCACGAGCTCCTCCAGTCGCGCCAGCGCTTCGTGCCCCAGATGCGGCGAGCATTCCGCGATGAGGCCGCGCCGGTAGTTGTACCAGCCCCAGACCCGCGCCGGATCACTCTGAAAACCCTCACGGGTGGCGAGTTCTTGGGGGTCGTAGCGGGCCCAAAGCCCTTCCTGAGCATCCCTGAAGGTCGGGATGCCGCTCTCCTTCGACATACCAGCGCCGGTAGCGGCGACGACCAGTTTCGCCGCTTTGAGAGCTTCGACTGTCCGCTCGAAGTCATCCATTTCAGTCAGCCGGTTCGGTACGGAAGCGGGCCTCGTGGTAGTCGGGAATCCATTGTTCAAGTAGCCTCTTGGTCACCGATTCTCAATTCCCTGCATAGACGACCTCTCCACCCACGACCGTCGCCAGCACCTGGGCGGATCGGATCTCCTCCGCCTCGGCCGTGGCGAGATCGATCTCCCATGCAGCGAAATCGGCGTGATAACCGGGAGACAGCCGACCGCGTCGATCGCTGTCGCCGGCCGCCCGAGCCGGACATTCGGTGTAGGCGCTCAGCACTTCGAGGCCGGTGAGGCGCTCCTCCGGGTACCAACCGCCAGGCGGATTGCCCCTGCGGTCGCGCCGCGCCAGCGCGGCGTAGAAGCCCTCCCGCGGGTCGGCCTCCTCCACGGGCGCGTCGGAGCCGAAGGCCAGCACCGTGCCCGCATCCAGCAGGCTGCGCAGCGCCATGGTGAACCGGCCGCGCTCCGCACCCCAGCGCCGCTCCACCAGCGGGATGTCGGTCAGTAGATGGGAGGGCTGCATGGAGGCGACGATGCCGAGACGGCCCGCCCGATCCAGGTCGTCGCGGTGCACGCATTGCAGATGCTCGACCCGGTGGGGTATCGCCAGGCCGCCGCCAACCGCTTCCAGGGTATCGAGCGTCATGCGCACTGCGGCGTCGCCAATGGCGTGCACTGTGGCGGCCAGGCCGGCGCGGTGGGCCCGCTCCACATCGGCCGCCAGTTCATCCGGCTCCAGGCGACGCACGCCGCAACCCTCGCCGTCCGTGTAGGGCTCGAGCATCCAGGCCGTGCTCGAACCGAGCGCGCCGTCGGTGAAGTACTTGATCCCGCCGATGCGCAGCCAGTCGCTGCCGAAGCCGCTGGCTATGCCGCACTCGATCAACGAGTCGAGAAACCTCTGCGGCATATGGTGCAGGACCCGGATCCGCAGCTCACTGCTGTGCTCCGCCTCCTCCACGATGCGGAACGACTCCGGCGCCTCGACCGACTGAACCGCCGTCATGCCGAGACGGTGCAGCGCCGTTTGCCCTTCCAGCAGAGCTGCCCGCCGCTCTGCATCGCTCGGTCGCGGACGTCCTTCGTACCACCAGTCCAGGGAACGTTCCTGCAAGAATCCGGTGGGCCGGCCCGCAGCGTCGCGCTCCACGGTCCCGCCCGGCGGATCGGCTCGCCCCGGCCCGATGTCCAGACGCCGCATCGCCTCCGAATTCAGCCAGCCCGAATGGAGATCGTGGGCGATGAGCGCCACCGCACGTCCCTGCGACGCTTCATCCAGGTCGGCCAACTCGGCCTCGACTCGCCAGCCCGGGTCCCACCCCTTGAACTCCAGCCAGCTCTCGGCGGGCGCCGAGCCCGCCGCGCGAAAAATGCGCGCGAGGACCTCGGTCATCGTGCCAGCATCCACCAGATCGGGCCGCTCTCGTCCCAATGCCCACTCGATCAGATGCACGTGCGAGTCGGTCAGGCCCGGAACGATCGTGGCCGGCCGCAGGTCGAGACGCTCCACCGACGCTCCGACCCGCGACTCCACCTCCTCGACAGACCCGATCGCCTCTACTCGACCCCCGCGCACTGCCATGCACTCCACTTCCGGACGCTCGCGGTCCAACGTGCGGATCAGCCCAGCACGTACCACCAGCATGCGATCAGCTGCCATGGTTCAGTATTCGGATTGGATGTCCCACCGGGGAAGGAAGCGATACAAGAGCCCGCACCTGACGGCCGCCCCTCGAGGCACGGCCCCAGCGGCCACCCTCGCCTCGCACCTCAGAATCTCGTCTCGCTAATCCAGCGAGACCTTCACGTCGGCCACCAGCTCCGGCCGGTGATGAGCCAGCCACTCGTGGATCGATTTCACCTGGGTCAGCGTCAGCTTTTGAAGGACCTGCAGTGGCAGCCCCGGGATCACCGCGGCCAGCGACCGCCGCAACAGATAGTCCCTCTGCTTGCGCCGCAGCGCCGTTGACATCGCCGGCCCGCTCGGCGTGTCCGGTATGGGCTCGAGCAGCGTCCGGAAGCTGTGCACCTGCCGGTCGGAGAACTCTTCTGGTATCTGGTGACGACGCCTGCCGATGTGGAATGTCCCATCGGCCTCAACAGTAGTCCACCCTCTAGGCATCAGCGTTCCCTTGTGCGGATGTGTCGGAGAGACTCATCCCGGCCCGAAAAAGGCAGGGCATCTTACAGTTTGTAGTGGCTACAGCGTAGTGGAATTTATTCCCGGGAGGGTCAGTTTGCAACAAACGGAAAGGCTAGTGACTAGGCCATTTGTCCACCGGGTCGGCCGCCAGCGGGGGCCTGCATGACGTATAGGGGCACACTCTTCATGTGCTGGTCGTTGACGATCACTTCAAAGGAGTAGTCGCCGGGCTTTTGGAAGGTGATACCTGCGAGGCCCATGATGACGTGGGGCTTGATAGGCCGGCCGGGAGCGCCGCCGGGCACGGTCAGGGGGCCCTCGGCCTTGAACAGCTGAGTTCCGTCGGCGTCCATCAGGCGGACCTCCATCTGGTGAACACCCTGTTCGGTGAAATCGGCGCGGACGCGCAGAACGAAGACCATGGCACCGTGACGGAAGGGGAATTCGCGGGCCCAGATGGAGTCGAAGACGCCGAGGATGTTGAGCTTGCCTTCCTGACTGACGTTGGCGGCGTCGGCGACGACCGCGAGATCTACATCCATGTCAGCCACTCCAGCGACGGGAGAAGCCCGCCCTCACTTGTCCTTGCCGCTCCCGGTCGATCGGGTCGAGGAGCCGAAGTTGCGCTCGAGAGGCCCGAAATGGCGCTCGGTGGGGCCGAAGCGGCTCTGGATGGGCCCGAAATGGCGCTGGGCGGGGCCGAAGCGGGTCTGAATGGGCCCAAAGTGGCGTTCCTCGATCCGGCCACCCGTGGGCGGCACGGTGGGGATGATCATCCGCCCGCCGGACAGGCGCACGCAGTTAGTGACGGCGACCTTCTTCACGTTCGGCGTGTGGAACAGCGTCTCCTCGCAGACGATGGCCGGGTCGGGCCAGTCTGAACCTCTCTGTTCCGCGCCTTCGTTCACCAGGACGCAGCCGCGCGGGATACGGTCGCCGCGGATCAGGCCGCTGGCTTCCCTGCGGACCGTGCAATCCTTCTCCTTGGTCGAGCCCGATACGAGGGTCTGGGTCTGACCGGGTCCCGCCGTCGAGACGAGCAGCGCCGCGGCGAAGAAGAACGCCACCAGTTCGCGAATGTTCATAGCTAGAACCTAGGGACGAGCGGGAATTGATACAAGTTTCTTTGGAATTCCCGAGGTTGATTCGTGGTTCGGGGGCTCGGGGATATAGGGAGCCCTCTACTGGGATTCCTGGAGAGAGGCGACCAGCGAGTCGACGTTCGGCAGGCGACCGCCATAACCGAGATAGCGAGCGATACGCGAGAGCGCTGGCCAGTCGTGGGGGTCTACTGTATAGGCTACGCGCAGGTTCCCTTCCCCACCGCCGCGGACGCCGATGGTGCGCTGGAGCAGCGCCTGGCTCTTGAGGGCACCGACGTCGTCGCGATGGTTGTAGAACAAGTCGTCGTATGTGAGGACCGCTTCCTCGAGGCGGCCATCCCACGCGTGCCGGTCGGCGAGTATGCGCATGCGCTCGCGCTCGGTGAGTCGCTCGCTGAAGCGCCAGGCGGACTCGAGGGCACCTCGGGCGCTCCTACGCTGGCCGTTCAGGGCATAGGCCTCGGCGAGCAGGCGGTGGGCCATAGCGAAGGTGGAGTCCCGGCTGGCAGCTCGCCTGGACGAAGTGATGGCGCTGCTGTAGCGGCCCGCGTAGTAGTGGATCCGCGCCCGGGCATAGGCTTCGAGAGCCGCCACCGAGGTAGAGAGGATCTGCGTGGGCGGCAGGCTGGTTTCGATATCATCGCCCGGCTCGCCGAGTCGGCGGCGAACCACCGGTGTGAGACCGACGAGCGTCTCGAGAGCACTCGATCCCTCGGTCAGTTCGGCGGCCACGCCGTACAGCGTGTCGCCCGCCGCGTTCAGAACCTGTAGCCTCACGCTGTCGACGCCCACATGGCGAGTGAGGCGGCCACTGATCACCGCGGCATAACCCTCGGCGCCGGCCAGCGCGAGTGCCTCGGCCAGGGGCAACGTCTCGGAGGCTCCGCCGCCCTGTCGCCGCCTTGCCAGCAATGCGCGCTCGTAGGGAACGACGAAGAAGAAGCGGGCCTGCCTAAGATCGGCCTCCAGCGCCAGCGTGAGCACCGCGGCGCTGACATCGATATCGGTTGCGGCCGCACCCTCTTCGCCGGTCGGCGCATCGATCTCGACGTCGGCCAGGAGCAGCCACTCGCCGGACTCCTCGAGCAGTGACCCGGAGAGCATCTCGGCGATCCTCGAGACCCCCGTCTCAACGAACGAAGGGGTACGCAACGTGACTCTGGGGAGACTGACACTCGGCAGCGAGGGCGCCTGAACGTCCGGCAGATCGTCTGCCAAGCCGCCGACCAGGCCGACCACCCTCGGGCCGAAGACCACCGCCGAGCCGATGACCGCCAGAACGACCGGCACGTACCAGAAGCGGCGAAACACCGGTCCTACCGCGGGGAGGCGGATTGTGGGTCGCCTCTTCACGCGCGGCGCTGCTTCGACTCCTACCTCAGTCCAGGGCGTGTATCCGGAAGCCGCCGCTGCCGGCGCTGCAGCTTCTTCGGGCGGGTCCACCCAAGGCGAAGTCTCGACCGGTTCCGGCTCGGGCTCCCGAGGAACGTCGTCCCACGGCGGCGCTTCGACCGTCTCCGGTTCGGGCGTAGCGACCGGCTGCCTCGGCGCGGCTTCCGCGGACTCCGGCTGGGGCCGCGCCAACTCCGCCTCCCACGGAGGGACCTCCACAGGCTCCGCTTTCGCCTTCTTGCGACGCTTCGCCTTCTTCTTCTTTGGCCGCTTGACCTTTGGCTTCTTGGGCGGCTTGACCTTCGCCTTCTTAGGTGGTTTAGCCTTCCTCGCCTCCGACCACCGCCTGCCTCTGGTTTTGAACGAGCCGCCGAGAGCGGTGGCCGTGGCAAGACTCCAGACGCCGAAGCTCTTGAGTCCGCGTCCGGCCAGCGTCAGCCCGGCCAAGAGGAGTGCGCCCAGGTAGCGGAGCGTAGACTGGGTTTGGTCGAGAGCGTCCTGGCGCCAGGGTTGAGAATCTTCCCAGGCCTTCTTTAGAACCGGCCCCCATTCCTTGCGGACGGAGGTGACCTGGTGGCGGACGATGCCGTATTCCTC
The DNA here is from genome assembly GCA_039589115.1 of Gemmatimonadota bacterium. GTDB lineage: Bacteria > Gemmatimonadota > Gemmatimonadetes > Palauibacterales > KS3-K002. Next base: position 10,116 of record JBDHHZ010000060.1, read on the forward strand.
GTCCTTGAAGGCCTCTGCGGCCTTGCGCGCCGCCCGCAACCCTTCGTCCTCTTCCTCCCTGCGCGGGGTTCTGCGTGGCCTGTCGGCCGCTGGCGGTTTGTCGTCCCGTGGCGCACTGATGCCGGGTGGCGCCGGCACCGTTCCGGCGCCCCCAGCTTTCTTCGTGACCGGGATATCGAAATCCTCGCTGGAAGCGATATCTACGATCTCGTCCCAGGCTCCCTCGGGCGCCTTCTCGGTCGGCGTAGGGCTCGGCGCACCGGCGCGCATCGGCGGCGCCGCGCCCGCCTGGAAGCCAGTGACCTCCGGCGCCGGCGGCGCTGGAGCGACCGGCGATTCGGCAGCGGGTGGCTCCTCCGACACTACGGGCGGCGCGGGCTGGGTGGGCGGCGCCGTTATCTCCATGTCGGGGATATCGGGCATGGGCTCGGGCTCAGGCTCGACGGGCGGCGCCACACGCCGCGCCGCAGGCCGGGCCGGTTCCGCCGCCACCGGCGGCGGTTTGATGCGCCCGTCGGCGACGTCCTGCAGGATCTTGTATTTTGCGATAGCCTCTTTCACCGGGTCGGCCGGCTGCGCTATCCCGCTCTCCTGGAGCCTCGCCGTGTAATCGGCGAAGGCGCGTGCCGCTTCGTCCACCTGGCGACACTCCGCCAGAGCGCTGAGCAGACTCGCGACTGCCTCGGGACGCATGGGCGCCCGGGCCACAAGGACCTGCCACCATTCCGACGCATCGTCCCACCTTCTCTTCCGCTCCGCCGCCTGTGCCGCGGAAAGCATGGCATGGTTCCAAGCGCGCTTGAGTCGACCGCGCTCCTTCCGTGCCCACTCGTCGAAGGCCGGCGAGCCCGACTCGAAGCCCTCCAGGAACTCGCCCAGGTAAAGCTCCCTCACAGCCAGGGCGTCACCGCCATCGATGGCTGCATCGACTTCCCGGGTGTCGAGCTGCACACCTCCGAACGCCTCGATCGTCTCGCCGCTCAGCCGGACGTTGATGCCCGGGATATTCTCGCGCAGCCAGGTGACGGCCCGCTTCAGAGCATCGCTCTCCTTCTCCTCGTCCTGGCCCCGACCGAGCATGTCCGTTACTTCGGAGGGGTGCATCGGCCGGTGCTCGTGGAAGATGTAAATCAGGAGGGCAAGGTGCTTCGGCCCGAGCTTCTCGGTCTCATCGACGCCCTGGCGCACGAGCCGGACGCCACCGAGCGTGGATAGCTCGGGAGCTTTGCCGCTACTCGTACGCCCGGCGGAGCCGCCTTTTCTGCGGTCAGCCACCTAGCGCCTCGGGCTGTCTATGGACGTAAATGAACACTCGCATGCGTATGCGGGAGAAGTCAGGACGCGGGAGAAGACCCCGGAGGGGGCACGGAAGTCCCATAAGTATAGCCATTCCCGTGTGATCGCGCTATCCGACGCCGTGCGCGGCGCATAGACCGCACACTTGGAGTGACGCCGAAACATTAATACCATAACTACGTGCGGCTGTTCCGGTTACCCGCTCTGGGCGCCGGGGGGTCGCTGCGGGAATCAACCGACTCTGATGAGGGCATATGGAAAACCTCACACGCGAACGATACGAGCGCGGCCACACCTACGACGAGTACAGAGGCCTGGTGGAGAAGCATCAAGGCTTATGGCGCGGCGTCTACGATCACCTCGAGGTGCCGGAAGACGCGCTGTTACGTGTGAAGGAGCTGCCGGGCCGGCGACACGTGGCAGTGCTGGCAGGAGACTGGTGCGGCGATGCCGCTTCGCTGGTCCCTGTACTCGCCAAGCTGGTCGACGCAGCGCCTGAAGCGCTCGACCTCCGCGTCTTCGACCGTAACGAGCACCCGGACATCATGGACCGCTACCTGACCCACGGCGGGCGATCGATCCCGGTCGCCATCGTCTTCGATGATGAGATGCGCGAGCTGGGTTGGTGGGGGCCCCGGCCCGCGCCGGCGCAGGCGATGTTCAGAGAGCGGATACGCGAGTTCCGAGCCGGGCGGCTGACGGACAAAGGTGAGGAAGTCTTCAAGCCGCTGCTGCGCTGGTATCGCGAAGACCACGGGCGACACACGATCGATGAGTTCCTGGTGGTCCTGGAGCGTGGCGGCGAGCCGCGCCCCTAGAGGCGGCGAGCCGCCTCCTCCGCATCCTCCAGGACGCGCAGCATGTTGCCGCCGAGGATCTTGATGACGTCCTCGTCGCCGTAACCGCGGCGCACCAACTCGTCGGTTATGGCGGGGTACTTCGAGACGTCGTCCAGTCCTTCAGGCACGAGAAAGACGCCATCGAAGTCGGACCCCAGGCCGACGTGGTCGATTCCGGCCACCCGGACGATGTGATCGATGTGATCGACCAGGTGGCCCACATTGCCGCGAGGCATCGTGCGCTCGCTCCACCACGCCTGCCAGGCCTCTTCCATCGCGCTGTCGTCGTCACCGTACTTCGCACGCAGCTCGCGCTCCAGGTCGAACATATCGCGCACCACGTCGGCGGCCTCAGGGACGAGGAACCCCGAGAAGAAATTCACCATCACCGCGCCGCCGTTCTCCGCCACCCGGCGCAGGATGCTGTCGGGCACGTTTCGAGGATGATCGTTCACAGCGCGGGCTCCACTGTGCGAGGCGATGATGGGCGCCCGGCTGACGCGTAACACGTCGGTCATCGTGTCGTCGGAGACGTGTGAGATATCGGCCAGCATGCCAAGCTGGTTCAACTTTCGCACGACCTCGCAACCGAATTCGCTGAGCCCGCCGTGCCGCGGCTCGTCGGTCGCGGAGTCCGCCCAATCGTTGGCCGTGGAGTGGGTGAGCGTCAGGTAGCGGGCACCGGCCGCGGCGAACTTCTCCAGCGTCTCGAGCGAGTTCTCGATCGTGTGACCGCCCTCGACGGCGATGAATATCGCGATCTTCCCCGACTCGGCGAACCGACGCGCGTCGTCAGCGGTTCTGGCCAGCTCTAGATCCGGGTAGCGGGCCACGATCTCTCGCACCAGATCGATCAGCCCTAGCGCGATCTTGTCGGCGCCGCGCCCCTCGTATGCCGACGGGACGTAAGCAGCCAGGAACTGGACGCCGATCCCACCCTCACGAAGCCTGGGTATATCGGTATGCCCGTCCTCGTGGCGCTCGCCGAGATCGAAGCGCTCGAGGCTAGACTCGTACTCGGCGTGCAGCCGCCACGGCAGGTCGTTGTGGCAGTCGATTACGATGGCGCGTCGGTGAAGCGCCGCGGCTCGGTCGCTGTTATTCATGTCCCGTTGCTTCAGAATGCAGTGTGCGGTATGCGGTGAGTTCGAAGCCACAACCTACCGGCTACCGGCCACCGGCCACCGGTCACCCTCCCACTGCCCGCCGCAATAGCCCGTCCAACACCTCCGGCTCATCCAGGGCTAGATCGTACGTAACCCGGACGAGCGGACGGCGGATTTCGATCAGCCGGGCCAGATCGATGGGCGTGCCGATGGCGATGACATCGGCGTCGGACCGGTGGATCGTCTCGGCCAGTTCCTCGACCTGCTCGTCACCGTAGCCCATGGCCGGCAGCACGGGTCCAGTGGTCGAGTACTTCTCGAACGTCTCGACGATCGAGCCGACAGCGAACGGTCGAGGATCGACGAGCTCCTTCGCGCCGTGCTCTTGTGCCGCCAGGCTGGCAGCGCCCAGCTGCAGCCCCCCGTGGGTCAGGCTCGGGCCGTCCTCCACCGCCAGCACCCGCTTACCCTTTAGCAACTCGGGCTTGTCGACGGTGAGCGGCGAGTAGCCGGCGAAGACGCGGGCCCCGGGATTCGCCGCCGCGATGTTAGCCCGCACGGTGTCGACGTCCTCGGGCCGGGCGGATCCGATCTTGTTGATGATCACCACGTCGGCCATGCGCAGGTTGGCCTCGCCGGGATGGTAGGCCAGTTCGTGACCGGGACGGTGCGGATCGGCGATCACGATGTGCAGGTTCGGCCGGTAGAAAGGCAAGTCGTTGTTGCCGCCGTCCCATAGCACAACATCTCCGTCCCCCTCCGCCTGACGCAGGATGGCCTCGTAGTCGACGCCGGCATAGACGATCGTACCGTTCTGTATGTGAGGCTCGTACTCCTCGCGCTCCTCGATCGTCACTTCATGCCGGTCGAGGTCGTCGTAGGTCTCGAAGCGCTGCACGCGCTGCTTCGTGAGATCGCCGTACGGCATCGGGTGGCGAACCACCACCGGCTTGCGGCCGAACTCGCGCAGACGCTCGACGATGTGACGCGTCGTCTGGCTCTTACCAGCGCCGGTGCGCACGGCACAGACGGAGATCACCGGCCACTTCGAATCGAGCAGCGTCTGCCGCGGACCGAGCAACATGAAGCCGGCGCCGGCTGCGAGGCAGCGACTGGCCATGTGCATGACGTAGTCGTGGGCGACGTCAGAATAGGAGAAAGTGCAAAAGTCGATGTTCTCGCGATCGATGATCGACTCCAGCTCTTCCTCCGATAGGATCGGCACTCCGTTCGGATAGCCGGGTCCGGCGATCGCAGCGGGGTAGCGCCGGTCGTCGATGTTGGGGATCTGGGTCGCCGTGAAAGCGACGACCTCGTAATCGTCATTGCCCCGAAAATACGTGTTGAAGTCGTGGAAGTCGCGCCCAGCGGCGCCCAGGATGATGGTGCGGTGCCTTCGGTTGGGTTCCGTCATGACTCCTCGTTCGTATTAGTGTCCTGGTTCAGTTGCCGGTAGCCGGTGGCCGGTGGTCAGTGGCCGGTAACTTCGCAGCCAAAACATACTGGCTACCGGTTACCGGCCACCGGCTACCGAACCCCAAGCCAGTCAGCAAGCTCTTTCAAGCCCTTCACAATCCGAACGGGCCGTAGATCCTCGCCGAGCCGCTCCCCTTTCCGATCGACCCAGACGGCGGAAATGCCGAGCTCGGAGGCGGGGCGAATATCATGAAACAGGCTCTGCGCGGCGTGCAACAGGTGTTCGCGGCCGCCTTCGACACGGCGCAGGGTGCCCGTGCGCCGGCTTGTAGCTTCGGATCTGTTGAGCGGTGACCGTCCAGTCGAAGTCGATGCCGATTCTCTCGATGGTCGCGGCCAACAGGTCGTCGTCAATGTTAGAGAGAATGGCGATCCGGAAGCGTGACTTCAAGCGCTGGAGCGC
>JBDHHZ010000061.1:0-11229 GCA_039589115.1 Gemmatimonadota bacterium
GCGGAACACGCTCTGCCCCGTGATGAACGATGAGCGGCCCGCGGTGCAGCTCTGCTCGCCGTAGTAATCGGTGAAGATCATCCCCTCGTTTGCGATCCGATCGATGTTCGGCGTCCGGTAGCCCACCATTCCCAACGTGTAGGCGCTGATGTTGGACTGGCCGACGTCGTCGCCCCAGACGACCAGGATGTTGGGGCGGTCCTGTGCGCTGGCATGTGGCGCTACCGACACCAGTAAGGCCACGGCGATTACGGGCGCCACTGCGAGACGCCCCAGCTGGTTGCTAAGACTCATAGTGCCTCTCCCTGTTTGCTAGCACTCTCGTGATTGATTGATGGTATGATGTTGGAGTTGTTCTCGTCAGTCACCGTCGACACGCCAGGTACGGCCCGAGCGCAGCAAGTCGTTCAGATCGCCGCAGCATGCGGCATCGAGCCGCGACTCGACCTGGTCCTCGTAGGCGGGCGCTGGGTCGCAGTAGATGACGCCGAGCGCCACCGGGAAGTCGGGCGGCTCCATGGCGACGAGCAGTTGGGCCAGACCGCGGTCGGTCTCGTCGTGGACGAACAGGTCGTCGACGCTGACGCCGTTCTCGCCGACGGTGACCACCTCGAGCTTGAGGCTGCCCGGCTTCACGCGGATACCCTTGTCGAGGTCTTTGCCGAACAGCAGCGGCTTACCGTGCTCGACGTGGACCTGCCGGTCGGAGGCGATCGCCCGGTCGGTGAAGTCGGCGAATACCTTATCGTTGAAGACGATGCAGTTCTGGAAGATCTCGGTGAACGAGGCGCCGTGATGCTCGTGGGCGCGCTTCAGCACTCCGATCAGATGCTTCTGCATCGTGTCGATGGAACGCGCCACGAAACGGGCGCCGACGCCGAGTGCGAAGGAGCATGCGGATAGCGGCTGTTCCAGCGAGCCCTTCGGGCTGGACGGGCTGGTCGTACCCTTCCGCGAGGTCGGCGAGTACTGCCCCTTGGTCAGCCCGTAGATCTCGTTGTTGAAGAGGCAGATTTGCACGTTCACGTTGCGGCGCAGCACGTGGAGCGTGTGGTTGCCGCCGATGCTCAGGCCGTCGCCGTCGCCGGTGACGACCCAGACGTCGAGCTCCGGGTTCGCGAGCTTGATACCAGTGGCGAACGCCGGCGCGCGGCCGTGGATGCTGTGGAAGCCGTAGGTCGACATATAGTAGGGGAAGCGTGCGGCACAGCCGATCCCCGAGACGAAAACGGTGTCCTCGCGTTTCACGCCCAACTCGGCCAGCGTCTTCTGGATCGCCTTGATGATGGCGTAGTCGCCGCAGCCGGGACACCAGCGTACTTCCTGGTCCGACGCGAAGTCGGTGGGCTTCAACTGCACTGTCTCGCTCGCGGTCGTCATATCTCTAACCCAACCTAGTCCGGATCGCCTCGTAGATATCGGCGATCTTGAACGGCTGGCCTTTCACTTTGGTGAACGCCTCGCCTTGGATCAGGTACCTGTCCCGTAGAACGCTGACTAGCTGGCCGTGGTTCATTTCCGGCACGAGGATCCTGTCGTAGCTCTTCAGCAGCTCGCCCAGGTTGCGAGGGAATGGTGATAAGTAGCGGAGATGGATGTGGGCGACGTGGTATCCTTCCTCCCGTGCCTTCGTCACGGCCTGGTAGATCGGGCCGTAGGTGGAGCCCCAGCCGACCACCGCCAGCGTGGCGCTCTCCGGACCCAGCTCCGGCTTCTGCAGCGGGATATCGTCGGCGATCCCGGCGATCTTGGCGGCACGCGCCTCCGTCATCCGTGCGTGGTTCTCGGCGTCGTAAGAGATGTCGCCTGTGTCGTAGTCCCTCTCCAGGCCACCGAGTCGGTGCTCGAGCCCCGGCGTCCCTGGCACCGCCCAAGGACGGGCCAGTGTATCGGGGTCGCGCAGGAACGGGTGGTAGCCTTCCGGGTCCGTCCGGAACTTCACCGGGAAGGCCGGCAGCTCATCCAGGTCCGGTATGGCCCAGGGCTCCGCCGCACTCATCAGGTAGGCGTCGGAGAGCAACATCACGGGCGTCATGTACTTGGTCGCCAGGCGGACCGCCTCTATCGCTACATCGAAGCTGTCGCCGGGGGTCGCCGCGGCGATCACGACCAGCGGTGCATCGCCGTGTCGGCCGTGCAGCGCCTGGAGCAGATCGGCCTGCTCGGCCTTGGTCGGCATGCCCGTTGACGGCCCGGCGCGCTGGGCGTTGACGACGATCAGGGGCAGCTCGGTGGCGACGGCGAGGCCGAGGGCTTCGCCTTTCAGCGCGACGCCGGCGCCGGAGCTCGATGTCACGCCCAGGGCGCCGCCGTATGATCCGCCGATGGCGGAGCAGATCGCTGCGATCTCGTCCTCCGCCTGGAAGGTCACGACGCCGTAGTCGGCCAGTTGCGCCATCGAGTGGAGCAGCGGCGAAGCAGGAGTGATCGGGTAAGAGCCGAAGACGATGCGGCCGATCCCGGCGGCGCGGACGCCGACCAGCAGTCCCCAGGCGGCGGCCTCGGTGCCGGTCACCGTCCGATAAAGGCCGGGCTCCACATCGGCGGCGGCCACGGTGTAGCCCACCACGCCGCTCGGCATCTCGGCCGTCTCGCCGAACGCGTGACCGGCGTTCAGGGCGGCGATGTTGGCGTTCATGATGTCCGGCTTTTTGCCGAACTTGTCCTTCAACCACTCGATCGTCGCCGCGCGCTTGCGGCCGTACATCCAGAGCATCAGGCCCAGCGCCCATAGATTGCGTGAACGGCGAGCGTCCTTCGACGAGATACCGAAGTCCTTGACCGCTTCCTCGACCAGGCGCGTGATGTCGAGCTTGACCAGCTGGTAGGGCGCCAGCGTGTCGTCCTCCAGCGGGTTCGTCTCGTAGTCGGCCTTCTTCAGGTTGCGATCGGTGAACGAGCTCTCGTCGGCGAACACCATCCCGCCGATCCGCAGGTCGGCGAGGTTCACCTTCAGCGCCGCCGGATTGAAGGCGACCAGCACGTCCAACTCGTCGCCGGATGTTCTGATGTCGACGGAACCGAAGTGGACCTGGAAAGCCGATACGCCGTAGGTCGTCCCGGCGGGCGCGCGGATCTCTGCTGGATAATCGGGGAAGGTGGCGATGTCGGCGCCGGCCAGCGCGCTCTCCATGGCGAACTGCGTGCCGGTCAGCTGGATTCCGTCGCCCGAGTCGCCGGCGAAGCGGATGACGATCTCGTCGCGGATCTCACGGCGCCGCAAACCGGATCGGGAGGATGCGGCGACGCTGGAACGGCTGTCGTCGGCTCCGTTGCCGTCAGGGCTGGTCGCACTCATGGGACACCCGTTTTTCGGTACCGATTGTGGTTATCTCCCGCAATACTATCAAAATCGGGGACGGGGACCAGTGGCCGGTAGCCGGCAGCCGGTAGCCGGTGGCCGGTGGATGGCTACCGGATCCCCTCCACGAGCTGAAAGAACCGCTCGATCTCGGCCTCGGTGTTGAAGACGTTCGGCGAGATGCGGACCGTATTCAGCCCCTGTGTACTGAACGGTCGGAATACGAACCCGTGTTCCCGGTACATGAAGTCGAAGACGGCCTGGCTGTCGACATCCCGGACCTCGAGGGCGAAAAGCGAAGCCGAGCGTGGCCAGTCGCGCGGCGACCGCCAGATGACGCGGTCCGAGTCGTCGGCCATGAGGCGGAAGCGCGCCCAGAGCGCTTCATAGCGTTCCTCTTTCGCCTTCGCGCCCAGCGCTGCTTGGAAGTCGATGGCATCGCCCAGCGTCAGCAGCTCGGGAAGGTTGCGGGTGCCGTAGTCCTCGTACACGCGGGCCGTCCCCTTCCAGCGTCCCTGTCCCCAGGTCACCCACAAGGGTCGGAGCGTCTCTTGCAGCTCCTGCCGCACGTACATGAGGCCGAGCCCCTTGGGCGACTGGAGCCATTTGTGCGGGCTCGTGCAGTAGACGTCGACGCCCAGTTCGGCCAGGTTCACATCGAGCATGCCTACCGACTGTGCTCCGTCCACCGCGACGATCTCGACGCCTTTGCTGTGGGCCAGCGCCGCCAGCTCCTTCACCGGGTAGCGGAGGCCGACGATGTTGTCGATGTGTGGGAAGACGAGGACGCGCGTCGCCCCGGAGATGTTCCGGTCGTAGGCGTCCAGCACATCGTCAGCGGTCAGCTCCGGCAGGTCGAGGATGGGGAAGTCGAAGCGCCTTACGGTGAACCCCTTCACCTCGGCGTAGTGGTTCCAGCAGATGCTGGCGCCGGCGTGGTTCAGGGAGCTGAACAGGACCTCGTCTCCGGGGCCCAGTGGGAGCCCGCTGGCCAGCGTGTTGAACCCTTCCGTCGTGTTGTGGGTGAAGGCGATCTGGCCGGAGCTGCAACCCAGGCTCGCCGACGCCTTCTCGCGAACCAGCTCCCGGGGCTCCTCCCAGGCGCCACCCCACATATAGAGCCAGGGGTTGGACTCGCAGGTCTCCAGGTAGGTGGCGCGCGCCCGGTGCACGATCCGTGGGATCGTGCCGATGGACCCGTGGTTGAAGTAGGTGACCTCGGGGCTCAGCATGTAGCGGTCTCTTAGCGCCGCCAGCGCGCCGTTCCCCGTCTCGGGTCGCGGCAGAGAATCCAGCTCGTCGGCGAAAGCGGTGTCGAGACCGAGCAGACTGCCCAGGCCCGAGACACCGGCGACGGCGGTCAGCTGCTTGAGGAAAGCACGGCGATGGGTCATGGTCGGCTCCACCTGTTGTGCATTGACAGCCATGAGTGTGTGTCTGCAACGTATGGCTCGACTCGTGCCGCATCAATTCGCCGGCCCCTCGCACCTTAGCGGTCGAGCCATTACCATGCGATCCAGACAGCGTAGCGGAATACGAACGCGAGACCTGCTGCTTGCGGGTGCCCTGGCGCTCGCAGTCGCCGGCTGCGCCACCGACCAGATGGCCGATTTGCAGACACGTATCGAGTCGCGTATCGCCGAGAGCGGAGCGGAGATCGTCGGCGTCTACTTCAGGGATGTCACCGAGGGCGGTGAGTCGCTGCTAATCGGCGCCGACCAGCGTGTCCACGCGGCGAGCACGATGAAAGTGCCGGTGATGATCCAGCTGTTCCGCGACCAGGACGCGGGGCTCCTGAGTCTCGACGACAGCCTGACGATCACTAAGACGTTCAAGTCGATCGTCGACGGCTCGCCTTACGAGCTGGGCGCCCCGGACGACAGCGATACGACGCTCTACGCCCGCATCGGCGAGCGGGAGAGCATCCGCCAGCTGACGGAGCTGATGATCACGGTCTCCAGCAACCTGGCGACCAACATGCTGATCGAGCATGTGGGAGCGGAGCGAGTGACGGCGACGATGCGAGAGCTGGGCGCCGATTCGATCCAGGTGCTGCGGGGCGTCGAGGACATCAAGGCGTACCGCGCCGGCTTGAGCAACACGACGACGGCCCGCGACCTGGGCGTGATCTTCGGTGCGATCGCCGACGGTTTCGCTGCGAGCCCCGAGTCGTGCGGCGAAATGGACGATATCCTCATGCGGCAGGAGCACAACCAGAAGATCCCAGCGGGGTTACCGCCCGACACGTGGGTGGCCCACAAGACGGGTTGGATTCCCGACTACGTGAGCCACGACGCCGGCATAGTCTACCCCGACCTGATGCATGACTACGTGCTGGTGGTGCTTACGAAGGGCGGCGAAGGCCACGACGAGTATGCCGCAGAGCTGATCGCCGACATCTCGAGGATGATCTACGAGATGGTCCGCGAGGTCTCCGGGTGAGCGTCCCACGTTGCGGCGGCTCGGCTAGGCTTGGGGTCACGGCTCTCTTATTCCTTGGCCTCGCGCACGGCCTTGGGGCCCAAGAGCAGGCCCCGCGCATCGCCATCACCATCGACGACCTGCCCTGGAATGGCCCACTGCTGCCTGAGGAGCGCGAAGCGGCGACGCGCGTTCTTCTGTCGACATTGCAGGCCCGCGGTGTGAAGGCCAGCGGCTTCGTCAACTGTGGGCGTGTGCCTTCGGAAGCTCCGCTACTGAAGCTCTGGCTGGAGCACGGGATGACGCTGGGCAACCACAGCGAAGCGCATCGGGATATCAACACCGCGCAGCTCGATATCTGGCTTGAAGATGTTCGGAGCTGCGATGAGCGGCTGCGGGAGATCGTCGGCGGGCCCGTTCGCTACTTCAGATATCCTATGTTGCACCAGGGCCCGACGGCGGAACGCCGCGAGGCGGCGTTCCGGCTTCTCAGCGAGCTTGACTACCAGATCGCCCACGTCACGGTGGACAACTCGGAGTTCATGCTGTCGCGTCCGTACGAGGAGGCGCTGAGGCAGGGCGACGAGACCGAAGCGGAGCGCCTGGGCGACCTGCTGATCGAGCATATCCTCGCCATGCTGCATCATTCCCAGGACGTGGCGCGGCGAAAGCTGGGCCGCGACGTCGATCATATTCTTCTGCTGCATGCCACGAAGCTGGTGGCCGACCGGATGGACGCGCTTCTGGATACGCTGGCCGCGCAGGGCTTCAGCTTCATCTCGCTGGAGGGTGCGCTCGACGATCCCGTCTACCGGCTACCCGATGCCTACATAGGCCCGAGTGGTCTGTCCTGGCTGTACCGGATAGAGCCTCTGTCCCCTGAGGATGCGGCCTGGGACGGCGAGCAGAGCCGTCTACTGCGGGAGGCGATCGGCTCGAATCGCTGAATAGCTCAGCCGAGGCCGACCAACAGCGCCGCCAGTACGGCTACGTTGCTGGCCACCAGCGACCAACCCATACGGCGCAGGTTGCGGGGGTGGACGCCCAGCAGCCCGAATGCGAATGCAACGAGTGCGGTGGGCACGACAGCCAAAGCTGCGGCTGCGGGCAGATCGTTATCGAAGGCGAAAGCGATGGCGACGGCGATGGCGAGGGCGCTTAGGAGCGGCGCCACGTAGGCGGTCCAGCTCGGCTGGGTGCCTTTCTTTGACCGAGCGATGATCGCCCGCACGGTGATTGTGCCGAGTGAGAACACAACTGCCCAGACGGCGCAGGCGATTACGGTGGCACGGAGCGTGGCGCCTCCGGCCAACGCAACAGGGACCATCGTCGAGGACAGCGCCAGCGCCACCAGCAACTCGCCGATCAGCGTCTTCTCTTTGCGAGCGAGGATAAGCGGAGTCAGTAGCGCGCCCAGGACCAGCGGTATGAGGATGGAGAGCCGCGCGGCGTCCGGCGCCAGCCACAGGCCGACGATACCGGCGACCGCGGCGACGGCGAGCAATGCGACGGCCCGGCTCCGCGCGAGGTCTCCCGTCTCGCGCTTCGCACGGCCGCCTCGCCCTCCGCTCAGCACCATGACCGGCTCGTGCGCCAGGAAGACCGCGATAATGGCGACGACCAAGAGGATCGGCGCGGCTCCCAGTCCACCGAGGGCCAGTGCGGTCACCAGCGGAAAACCGAGCTGCGCGTAGGCGCCGTGCTCTTTTGGAAGGAAGGACGGGCTCGGCCTGACGCGCTCTTCCTTCACTCGCTCAGCCCCCGCTTCTCGAGGTAGCACTGGTGATACTCCTCCGCAGGGTAGAACTCCGACGCCGGGGTGATCTCCGTCACGATCGGGGCGTTGAAGTGGCCGCTCCGCTCGAGGTTCTCCTTCGAGGTGTGGGCCGCGGCCTCTTGTTCGGGTGATTGGGTGAACACGGCCGAACGGTATTGGGAGCCCGCGTCGGGGCCCTGACGGTCGAGGGTCGTCGGGTCGTGAATGTTCCAGAACACATCTAGCAGCTGCTCGTAGGAGATCTTCGACGGGTCGTACTCCAGCTGAACCGCTTCCGCGTGCCCGGTTCCGCCCGTGCACACGTCTTCGTAGCTGGGATTCTGAATGGTGCCGCCCGTGTAGCCGACCTGGGCGGAGACGACTCCGTCGAGTTTGCGGAAAGTGGCCTCCACGCCCCAGAAGCAACCCGCTGCAAATGTAGCCTTTTCCATCAGACACCTAACTATTTGGGTAGTCCTCGAATACAGAATCGCTCCGCAATCTCTAAACCCATCCCGGCAGTCGGAAGTTCGCGCAAGTAATCGTGATGGCCTGCCCGGCGCAAGCTCCAGAGGGTGTCAAACTAACGGGCTCCCGGGGTCATGCCTCGGAAGCCCGTCTGTTTTTGTGTGGACCGCTGCGCGTCGGCCGTCGCGGCTAGCTGCCGATCGGGAACATGTAACCGGCCGACAAGTAGAACGTCCGCGTCTTGATCGAATCGATCTCGTCGGAGTTCTCGCTGATGTCGGTCAGCCCGTGGTAGTACATCGCATCCAACAGCAGCGAGCCGGGCCCGAACTGGAGCGTGACGCCACCGCCGAACATGAGACCCGAGTCGGCGCCTTTGGTCCTTGGAGCGCCCTCTCTGGCTTCCTCGCAGGTCTCCGTTACGCCCTCGAAGGTGACCTTACACTTGGATTCGATGCTGAGCACGGGACCCGCGTAGAGGTGCGGTGAGAGCACGGTTGATAGCTTGACGACCGCCAGCACCGGGATCTCGAAGTAGTTGATGTCGAGGGCGACATCGCCGTTACCCTCCGAAAACCCCTTATTGGTGTACCAGACCTCCGTTTGCAGGGCGAACCAGCTGGAGATGTCCACCTGCCCGAGGATGCCGAAATGGTAGGAGGTACGCGTCCCCACGTCCTCGGCGAAGAGCGATCCCTGGGCATCGGCGGTGCCGATGGTGGCGCCACCGCGTCCGCCGATGTGCAGCTTCTGAGCATCGGCCGTGTCGGCGGCTACGACGAGAAGGGCCGCTGTAAGAAGTAGAGTGAGTCGCTTCATCTGGCTCGCAGCTCCTATTGATATGGCAATATCAGCCAGGTACGTGTCCGGGATCAGGGCGGTGGTCTTAATAAGGGTCCGACCGAGGCCGCGCAACCGATGCCAGCGGTGCCTTCTTGTGACGGTCTCGCCAGTCTAAACACCTGATACGCCTGGAGCGCTGACCGACGGGGTATCTCCCTCACTCCCTACGATGCTGGGGGGAAGGAGTTTCGCGCCTGAAGAAGCCCCGCCAGGCGTGGCCCGGCGGGGCTCCAGTGCGTTGGTAGGGTCCGGAAGCTCCTCGCTCACACCTCCCACTCGCCGACCAGGCGACGAAGGTCTTCCGCTGACGCGACCAACTGGGTCACCGAGGCGCTGATCTCCTCCGTCGTCGCCGATTGCTGCTGGACCGCAGCGCTGACGTCCTGGCTGCGAGAGGCATGGGCTGTTGCCGTCGCCGTCACGCCTTCCACGTGGCCGGCCACCTGCTCGAGCAGCGTGTGGCTCCTCTCGACGGTGGCCAGCGCCTGATCGGTGGCCTGTCTGACCGTCTCGAGGCCGGACTGGATCGCGTCGAGGGCGTCCTCTGCACCGCGCGCCACACCCTCGACTTGGACGAGCTGGCCCTCCCCTTCGTGCATCTTGACGACCGCGCGGCCGACCTTGCCGCGGAGCTGGGTGACGACGTCTTCCACCTCGCCGGCGGCCGCGTCGGCCTCGGCGGCCAGCTTCCCGACCTCCTCCGCAACGACAGCGAACCCGCGACCCTCGTGGCCCGCGTGAGCCGCCTCGATGGCTGCGTTAAGCGACAGGAGATGAGTCTGCTCGGCGATGGAGGCGATGCGGCGGACGAAGCCGGTGATCTGATCGGTGGCGCCTTCCAGCGCTGCAATCTCTTCAGCCGAGGTGTTCACGAACTCCCTCAGATCCAGCAGCAGCTTGAGCGCCTGGCGCATCCACTGCTGGCTGTGATCGGCCTGCTCGTGAATGGAGTGGCTGAGCTCGCGGTTCCGGTTGGCGTCCGACTCTATCCTATCCGTTCCCTCGCGCAGTTCGACGACGGCGGCCGCAGTTTCGCCGAGCGCGGTGGCCTGCCTATCGGCGCCCTCGGAGATCTCGGTCATGGCCATGGCGACCTCGTGAGTCGAGCTCGTCACCTGCTCGGATATCGCCGAGAAGCCTGCGGCGGATGACGAGACCTGAGCCGCCGTGGACACGACTTGAGATGCCAGGTTGGTGAGGCCGCCGGCCATGGTGTTGAAAGCGACACCCACTGACGCCAGCTCTCTGGGCATCCCACTAGTGTCGACCCGGGTACGCAGCTCGCCTCGCCCCAGGCGTCCGGCCGCGTATGCCAGCTCCGCCAGTGGACGATCGATGGAGCGAGCGATGGCATAGGCGAGCGCGCCGCCGATCAGGACCGCGATCATGAGGATGACCAGCACGTAGTTGGAGCGTTCCTCCGCCCTTACCTGCAACGCATCGGTGGACGTCTCCAGCACCCAGACTTGCTGCTCACCGATAGACGCGATGAGACCTACGACTTCCTCCGCCACAGGACTGATGGCATCGGCCACCGCCCGTGCCTCGGCTCGGCGACCGAGGTCGTAGAGCGCGTGTGCCCGGGCGTACTCGACCTCCAGCTGTGTGAGCGCCGCAGTCAGCCGCTCGACCTGCTGCACCTCCGCGGCGGACAACTCTTGGAACTGGCGGTAGCGCTGGGCGACATCGTGGGTGCGCCCGGCGAGGTCGACGAAGCGCAGCTTCGAGTCCTGATCGCCGCTGGCCAGGTAGCGTTCGGCGGCGAACATCAGCTCCAGGATATTGCGCTGCAGCTGGTTGCCTATGGTGGCGACGTTCCTGACCTGCGCCATCCCGTCGTCGAAGTCCTCGGCGATCCTGCGCAGCGAGGAGACGCCCAAGAGCCCCGCCGCCGTCAGGCCGAGCAGCAGGATGGTGAACGCGCCCGCCTGCCTGCCTCGAATCGTATGGAAAAGGAACTTGAGTATCACGACCCGTCCTCAACGCTCACGAGTTCAATCACGTTTCCGCTTACGCGACCCACGGCGAAGCTCTTGCCAACCGGGTCGCCGTTCTCGTCGAATGCGATGGCGCCGCTTACTCCCTGGAAGGCATCCTGCGAGCGCCCGACCTGCTCGAGATAGGCGCGTATCCTTTCGCGGTCGAAGCCCACCTCTTCCACCGCTTGTGCCAGCAGCATCACAGCATCGTAGCCGAGCGCGCCGAAGTGGTCCGGCGGCTCGCCGTACCTTCTCGAGTAGGCGTCAATGAAACGGCTGCCGCCCGCTCCCTGTGCATCTGGGTGGTACAGCAAGCCGATGTAGAGGCCCTCGTAAGCCGGGTCCAAACCGGCGAGCCCAAGAATGCCGTCGCCTCCGATGAAGGGCGCCTCGATTCCCATGGCACGCGCTTGACGGATGACCGGCCCGGCGCCGACGTCGGTGCTGCCGATGAAGATCAG
>JBDHHZ010000062.1:0-11032 GCA_039589115.1 Gemmatimonadota bacterium
ACGGTGAGAAAGTTTCAGGAAAGCGGGTGGATAGAGCTTCCCATACCGTGGCGAATACCCTCTGAATCTCTGAGCTACCGTCGATCAGCGCAACATCGGGCTCTTTGTGGGCCAGCTCACGATATGCCGCCGCCACACGTACATGGAAGTCCAGATCCTCACCCTCGATCCGGTCAACGGCCCGCTCTCCCTTGCGGCTGCGCCCGCGGTCCACTTCCAGGTCGAGTAGCACGCAGAGATCGGGTCGCAGACCGCCGGTGGCCATCGCGTTGAGCTGCTTGATCTGATCGAGGGGCAGGCCACGGCCACCGCCCTGGTAGGCGAAGGTCGAGAGTTCGTAGCGATCGGCGAGGACGACACGCCCGGCTTCGAGAGCCGGTCGGACGACGTCGCGAACGAAGACAGAGCGCGCCGCCAACATGAGCAGCAGCTCGGCCACGGGGCTGAGGACGAGATTTTCGTCGAGTGCCACGGCACGGATGGCTTCACCGGCCGGCGTGCCGCCGGGCTCGCGCGTGACCACAGGGTCGACGCCAATCTCCCTGAGGGCTCCGGCGACCAACTGGATCTGAGTGCTTTTCCCGGCGCCCTCCACGCCTTCGAAGACAATGAAGAGAGCACCGGGCGGAGCGGAACCGCGCCCTGCGGGATTAGGTGTCGCGGTGGTAGTCGTCGTAGTACTCCGTGCCGAGGTGCGTGATCGGCACTTCACCCATGAGCCACCTGAGCGTGTTCTTCAGCTTGGTGAGCTGGATGAAGATGTCGTGTTCGGGGTAGAGCTGCGGCGCGGTCATCGGGCTCTTGAAGTAGAATGACAGCCATTCCTGGATGCCGCTCATGCCCGCGCGCTGTGCCAGGTCGAACAGCAACGCCAGGTCGAGAACGATAGGTGCCGCGAGGATGGAGTCACGGCAGAGGAAGTCGATCTTGATCTGCATCGGGTACCCGAGCCACCCGAAGATGTCGATGTTGTCCCAGCCCTCTTTGTTGTCACCGCGGGGCGGGTAGTAGTTGATCCGGACCTTGTGGTACATCTCGCCGTAGAGCTCCGGATAGAGTTTCGGCTGCAGGATGTGCTCGAGCACGCCGAGCTTCGACTCCTCCTTCGTCTTGAAGCTCTCGGGATCGTCCAGGACCTCACCGTCCCGGTTGCCCAGGATGTTGGTGGAGAACCAGCCCTGCAGGCCGAGCATGCGCGCCTTGAGGCCGGGCGCCAGGATAGTCTTCATCAGGGTCTGGCCGGTCTTGAAGTCCTTGCCGCCGATGGGCACGCGCCGCTCGCGGGCCAGGGTCCAGAGGGCCGGGATGTCCGCGGTCAGGTTCGGTGCACCGTTGGCGAAGGGCACACCTTCCATGATCGAGGCGTAGGCATAGATCATCGATGGTGCGATGTCCGGATCGTTCTTCTCGAGCCCTTTCTCGAACGCCGTCAAGTTCTCGTGCACCGGGCCCGGGCTCATGAAAATCTCCGTGGAGGCGCACCAGACGGTGACCAGTCGATCGCAGCCGTTCTCTTTCTTGAAGCGCCGGATGTCCTCGCGCAGCTGCTCGGCCAGCTCGCGCTTGTTACCCTGCTTGACGTTCGGGCCGTCGAGCTTCTTCACGTAGTCCGTGGAGAAGACCGCGGGCATCGGCTTGATAGTGGACAGGAAGTCGCCGACCTGTCGCAGGTCGCCTTCCTTGAGCACGCCGCAGGTTTGTGCCGACTCGAGAGCATCATCGGGGATCGGGTCCCAAGCCCCGAAGACGAGATCGTTCAGGTCGGCGAGTGGGGCGAAGTCCTTGATGAGCGGCATGCGCTCATCTGTGCGCTTCCCCAGACGGATGGTACCCATCTGGGTGAGGGAACCGATGGGCCTCCCGATGCCGCGCCGGGTGGCTTCGACGCCGGCGATGAAAGTGGTCGCCACAGCCCCCAGGCCGGGGAGCAGCACGCCGAGCTTGCCGGTCGGCGGCGCGATGTTCGGTCTATTCTGTGAGTCGTTCACCTGCTCTCCTCTCGAGTTCCGGCGGTAGTTTATTCTTCGCCCGCCGCGGCGGCCTCTTCGGCGGCCTTTGCCTGAACGGTCTTCCCCTTCGGCTCGCGCGTATGCTGGTAGACCCAGATGATTCGGTGAAACGCGGTAAGGTTCGTGAGGATCGCCACCGCGATGAGCACCACTCGGATCGCCAGGCCGGAATCGCCGCCGCCGAATATCAGGGCGGCCAGCCCGATCATCACAACGCGCTCGCCGCGTTGCATCAACCCGACCTTGCAGTCAATGCCGAGGGCTTCGGCGCGCGCGCGAGTGTAACTGATCATCAGCGATCCCGCCATGGCGAGCATGATCGCGTAGATCGTTCCAACGTCGCCGAGCTGTGGGTGGTAGGTGTTGTATAGCGAGAGCAGCCCGACGTACACGGCGATCTCGGAGATGCGGTCCAGGGTCGAGTCGTAGAACGCCCCGAACTTGGAGGCCAGGCCAGTAGCGCGGGCGACGCGGCCGTCGAAGAGGTCAAAGGCACCGCCTAGCAGAATCAGCACGCCGGCCGTTCGAATGTGATTGTAGCCGAACGCGAACGCCGAGCACATCGTGATCACGAATCCGATCGAGCTGAGCACGTTCGGATGCACGCGCTTCCGCACTAGCAAGCTGATCAACGGGTCGAGAATCGCGACCAATCGCCGCTCGACCGCTTTCCTCACGGCCTCCATGGCAACACGCCCTCCAATGGCTACTCTGAGCCGAGGTGCTCGACTATCACGATGCGGCGCTGACCTGCGAGGTCACGGATGACGCGCGGTTCGCCGTAGGCGCCCCGCGCCCGAATCGCCTCGACCGCCGCGTCGGCGACGCCGGGAGCGACCTCCAGGGCCAGGATCGCGCCGGCTTCCAGGTGCGCCGGCGCCTCTTCCACGATCTGGGCCAGGATCTCCAGCCCGCACGGCCCCGCGAACAGCGCCACCGTCGGCTCCCATTCACGTACCTCTTCCGGCAGCGAGTCGGCTTCGCCGTGTGCGATATAGGGCGGATTGGAGACGACTACGTGGAATCGCTCTCCCGGCCGCATGGCCCCGAACAGCGAGCCCAGGCGCAGATCGACCACATCCCGGACGCCCACCTCAGCTATGTTATCCCGGGCAACATTTAGGGCTTCCGGCGATATGTCAACGGCAACCACCCGATCGAAGGGGCCCTCCACCGCCAGGCTGATGGCGATCGCCCCCGAGCCCGTGCCCAGATCGAGCGCCGAGAGCCCCTCCCTGCCCCGGCACCACTCCAGCACCGCCTCGACCAGCTGCTCCGTCTCGGGGCGCGGGATGAGCACCGACGGGTCGACGCGAAGCAGATGTTGGCGGAAAGCGGCCCGGCCCTCGACGTACTGGAGCGGCTCGCCACGGGCGCGTCGCTCGAGCCGGCTCACGTACTCCTCGAGCTGCGACTCTTCGAGCTTCCGCTCATGCTGCAGGGCGACCTGGCCCGGCGAGATCCCGAGCAGACCGGCCAGCAGGAAGAGCGCCTCGCGCTGCGCCTCCGTTCCGGAGCGGGTCTTCAAGGCGCGGCGGCCTCTATCCAACGCCGCCCCGACAGTGAGCGGCGCCGCGTTCACGCGCTGAGCCGTTCCTCGCGGCGCGCCAGCCCGAGCTCGCGAAGTAGTTCGTCGAGGTTTCCGCCCATGATCTCGGGCAGGCGGTGGAGTGTGAGGCCGATTCGGTGATCGGTAACGCGGCTCTGTGGGAAGTTGTAGGTGCGGATCTTGGCCGAACGGTCGCCGGTGCCGACTTGCAGGCGGCGTTCAGCAGCGCGCTCCGCTTCTTGCTGAGCGACCTTCAAGTCGAGCAGGCGGCTGCGCAGCACCTTGAGGGCGCGGGCTTTGTTCTTGTGCTGTGACTTCTCGTCCTGGCAGGTGACTACGAGGCCGGTAGGCAAGTGGGTGATGCGAACTGCGGAGTCAGTCGTATTGACGCTCTGGCCGCCGGGTCCGGAGGAGCGATAGACGTCGATCTTGATCTCTTCAGGGCTGATCGCGACGTCGACTTCCTGGGCCTCGGGGAGCACCGCCACGGTGGCGGCCGATGTGTGGATGCGGCCCTGGCTCTCCGTCTCCGGCACGCGCTGTACGCGATGGACGCCCGACTCGTAGCGCAACGCGCCGTAAGCGTTCTTGCCCCGCACGACGAAGACGACCTCCTTGAGACCGCCCAGCACACCCTCGCTGGTCGAGAGCAGCTCGATCTTCCAGTTACTCCTCTCGGCGAAACGGGTGTACATGCGGTAGAGATCGGCGGCGAAGAGACCGGCCTCGTCGCCGCCAGTCCCGGCACGGATCTCGATGACGGCAGCCCGGTCGTCCAGGGGATCGCGCGGTGTCAAAAGATCACGGGCTTCGGCTTCGAGCTGGGTCAACCGTTCTTCCAGCTCCTCAACCTCAGCCAGCGCAAGTTCTAAGAGATCTTCTTCGTCGGCGGTCTGGCTGATCTCGCGAGCCTGCTGTAGCTCGTCGCCGAGCTTCAGCAACTGCGCTCCCACGTCCGCGATCCGCTCCAGCCCGGCGTGCTCCTGAGCCAGGACGCGCAGCCGGTCCGGATCGGCTATGACTTCCGGACTGGCCAGCTGCTGCCCGAGCTCTTCGCGACGCTCGATGGCGGCCTGAACCTTCTCTATCAGCTGGTCGGAACCTGTCATGTGGGTCCGCTCGCTGCGGGGTGGGCGGCCTAGTGTCCGCCCCTACTCCGTCGCCGCGTCGCTGGGTGGCGCCGCTGCCGGCTCCGCCGGGCCCTCGGGCCTGCCCTTTGACTTCTTCCTGGCCTTCGACTTCTTGCCGCCGCCGTCGCCGTACTTGCGACGGAACCGCTCCACGCGGCCGGCCGTGTCCACGAGCTTCTGGCGGCCGGTGAAGAACGGATGGCAACGCGAGCAGATCTCCACGTGGATGGACTCGAGCGTCGACCGCGTTGTGAAGGTGTTCCCGCAGGCGCAGGTCACCGCACAGGTCTTGTACTCGGGGTGAATTCCTTCCTTCATCCGACTACCCTGGATTCTGTCATTTTGGTATGAAAAGTAACGGCCCCACCACGGGGCGCGTATGGGAATCTAGCAGGGGCCAGTGCGGGGGCAAGATGGGAGGGTTGGGGGTTAGGGAGCCCTAATAGAGTGAGGGAGCAGTGGAGTGAGGGAGACTTCGAGGTGAGAGCCACTCCTAACCTCGCAGTCTCCCTTGCTCAATTACTTAATTACTCAACTAGGGCTCCCTAGCTCCGCGCCTCGGCGGCGCCCGGTCCACCAGGCCCAGCCGGCCAGTAGGATCGCGGCCAGGACGGCGAGCGTGCCGGGCCAATCGCCGAGGCGCGAGTACAGTGTAAGCCCGTCGGTCGTCTCGACGGCGGCGATGCGGTAGTCGGGAACGAAGAGCTTCGTGGCGCCGCTGACGCGGCCGCGGGGATCGACGAATAGGGAGACCCCGGTGTTGGCCGCCCGGGCGACTCCCATGCGGTTCTCGATCGCCCGCATCACCAGGTGAGACGGGTGCTGGAAGAGCGCGCTGGTGCGGCTCCACCAGGGCCGCTCGCGGCCGAACCAGGCATCGTTAGTGATGTTGACGAGGAAATCGGCGCCGCCCCGCCGGTAAGTCCTCGAGAGGCCCGGGAAGATCGACTCGTAGCAGATGAGTACGCCGAAACCGGAGCCGTCCAGCCGGAATACCGGCTCCTCGGCTCCGCGGCCGAAACCGCCGAACCAGCGCAGGAACGCTCCGATCACCGGCAGTTCTTTCTGGCGCAGGCTACGAATCCAGCCCATCGGGACATACGGGACCCGCTCGACGACCGGCACCAGGTAGTGCTTGCGGTAGATCCCCGACAGTCGCCCCTGCGGGTCCAGGAAGAGGGCGGCGTTGTAGTACTCGAGACTCCCGTCCTCGAACCGCTCCCAGTCGAGGGCGCCCGTCAGGAGACTCAGCTGGCCCGCTCGGGCGGTACGCGCGGCCCAGGCGGTGAACTCCGGTACGTTCGTGTAGAAGGTTGGGATCGCCGACTCGGGCAAGGCGATCAGGTCGAAATCGGAAGCGTCCGCCAGGGCGGCGGTAGTCAGCGTCTCCAGTGCCGTGCGGCTGCTGTCCACCGCCACTTCGTGGTCCAGCTTCAGGTCTTCAGGGATGTTCGGCTGCACGACCAGGACCCGCGCCGCCTCTCGGGTCTCCAGCGTGTTCCAGCGCAGCAGCGAGTAGCCGATGGGGACGACGAGGAGCAGGCCAAGCGCGACAGCCCGAGCGCGCCATCGCACGCGCGGCCCGGCCAGCCACCACTCGGCCAGTAGCCCGTTGATCGCGGCCAGCCAGACGGTGACGCCGCGGGCGCCGGTGATATCGGCGAACCCGACCAAGGCGGGGAACCCGGTGAGCGAATGGCCGAGGCCGAGCCAGGGGAATGTGAGGTCTCCCAGGTGCGCCCGCATCCACTCGGCGACGGTCCAGAAGATGGGGACCACGACCCAGAACGGAAGCGAATATCGGGCGCGGAAGAAGTGGATCGCCCAGCCGGCTACGGCCAGGAAGCTGGAGAGGACGACGACGGTGATCAGATAGCCGCGCAGGGCGAGCCAGGTATAGAAGACGAGGGCGGCGAACAGCCAGTAGAGGAGCGTGCCGTAGAAGACAACGCCCATCCAGAACGAGGCGCGCCTCACCGAGACTCCTCCAGCTCGGTCCTCGGCCGATCTCCCGACGAACAGCAGGTAGGGTACGAGCGCCACGAAGGGCGGTATCAGCAAATGGAACGGAGGAAAGGACAGCGTGAGCAGGATGCCGCTGGCCAGCGGTAGTCCGAGTTCCGCGCCACGCGGCAGGATGGGATGCTTCACAGCACGATCTCGCGTCCCTCTTCCGACGACCTGTAGCAGGCATCGACGATGCCCATCAGCGTCTCTTGCTCCTCGGGCAGCGGCTCCCCTCTTTCGCCGCGCACGGCACCGAAGAAGTAGTCGAGCTCGCGCCGGTAAGAGGCCGTGTAGAGGTTCTCGGTGCCCGGTGCCAGGCGCGGCGTCACGTCGATGACCTTGCCGTCGGTCTCGCGCTGCACCACGAACGGCGATAGCGAGCCTGTACCGGTCTCGCCGAGCGCGAGAAGCGCGTGGCGGTCTTTCATCGCCGCGAGATCCCAGCTGACCTCGATACTGAACGTCAGATTCCCTTCCAGGCGCATCAGCACTACGGCCGAATCGTCCACGCCGTCCTCGTCGCGATCGAGCAGGTACGCGGTCAGCCTTTCCGGCGCCGGATAGTTGAGCAACCAGAGGCAGGCGTCGATGTTCGTGACCCCCAGGTCCATCAGCACACCGCCGCCGCTCTCCCTGCTGAGCCGCCACTCGCTGATGCGGGGTCGCCGTGAGCGCCGGCGCAGCCAGGTGGATTGGACGTGGAAGATCTGGCCCAGCTCGCCAGCGCTGATGAACCGACGCAGCGCCCAGGCGTCGGGCCGGAAGCGATGGTTATTGGCGACCATCAGGATGCGGCCCGCCTTCTTGGCGGCGGCCAGGGTGCGCGCGACCTCGTCGCGGTCGGTCCCCAGCGGTCGCTCACAGAGCACGTCCGTGCCGGCCTCCAGCGCCATCACTGTGTGCTCCGCGTGCACAGCGTTGGGCGTGCAGACCAGGACGGCGTCGAGACCTCCGTGCTCGAGCAGACCCTCGATCGAAGGATAGACGGGCTCTATCTCGAAGCGTTCGGCGACCAGCTTGGCCTTGGCCAGATTCTCGTCGCAGACGGCGGCTACCGAGACGCCTTCCTTCTCCTGGAGGATCGGAAGGTGAACCAGCTGAGCGATTGCGCCGCAACCGACTATGCCAACCTGAACGGCATCTTTCTTACCCATCGTGAACACCCCGGAAGGTCGCGGGCTAGGATGACGGACCCGTTCCTCCGTCGTCCCAGTCCGGAGTCCAGCTCATCGATCGCGGACTAGCCAGGCGGTCGAGATCGGGTTCCACCTGATCTATCAACTCGAGCAGCGCGTCGACGATATTCGCCTCGGGCACCTTGCTGACCATTTCACCACGCACGTAGAGCAGGCCTTCGCCTTTCCCGCCTGCAATACCGATATCAGCCTCACGTGCCTCGCCCGGCCCATTGACCGCGCATCCCATCACCGCAACGGTGAGCGGCTTGCGGATGTCACGCGTGCGCTCCTCCACTTCTTCGGCAAGCCGGATCAGATCGACCTGCAAGCGGCCGCAGCCGGGGCAGGCCACGATACGGATGCTCTCGCGCCGCAGGTCGAGTGACTCGAGGATCGTGCGGGCCGCGTGTACCTCCTCCACCGGGTCGGCCGACAACGAAACGCGCACGGTGTCGCCGATCCCATCGGCGAGTAGCGAGCCGATCCCGATGGCCGATTTGATGTTGCCGGCACGCGGCGTACCGGCCTCCGTCACACCGAGGTGGAGCGCATAGTTGAATTCCCCGGCGGCCAGCCGATAGGCATCGATCATCAAGGGGACGCTCGAGGCCTTGAGCGATATGACTATGTCCTCGAAGCCCTGGTCCTCCAGTATCCTGACGTGACGGCGAGCGCTTTCGACCATCGCCTCCGCCGTCGGACTGCCGTACTCGGCCAACAGATCGCGCTCCAGCGAGCCGGCGTTGACCCCGATGCGAATCGGCAGCCCGCGTTCCCGCGCGGCATCGACTACAGCACGTACGCGTTTCGCGTCACCGATGTTGCCCGGGTTGAGGCGCAGCTTCGCCACGCCTGCCTCGGCGGCCTTGATGGCGAGCACGTAATTGAAGTGGATGTCGGCGACCAACGGTACCGGCGAAGCCTGGACCAGCTCGGGAAGCCGCTCGGTCGCCGCTTCGTTGGGCACGGCGGTGCGCACGATGTCGACACCTGCATCGGCGAGCCGCTGGATCTCGGCGATCGACGCGGCGGCATCCACCGGGCTGGCCAGCGTCATCGACTGGATGGAGACGGGGGCGCCCCCACCGATGGGGACGTCGCCGACCATGACGCGGCGCGTGCGCTGGCGGTGAGGAACCTCGTTGGCGATCGGGCTTCGCTCCATATTCGCTATTCTACTTCCCTTTCGCCGCCTTCGCGAGCGCCCGATCAACCGCATCGAGCGTTTCATCGATGTCGCGGTCGCTGTGGGCCGTCGACAAGAAGCCGGCCTCGAAGGGCGATGGCGCGAAGAACACGCCGCCGGCCAAGCACTCGCGGTAGTAGGCGTTGAAGAACTCGCGATCGACCCGCAGCGCGTCGTCGAAATTGCGTACCGGGCCCTCGCAGAAGTAGACGCCCCACATCGAGCCGGCGACGTCACCGCTGGCCGGGACGCCGTAGCGGCGGGCCGCATCGGCGATCCCATCGACCAACCGGCTGGCTCGCGCCTCCAGGATCGCGTAAGGATCCTCCTGCTCGAGAATCTCCAGTTGAGCGAGACCGGCCGCCATCGCCACCGGGTTGCCGGAGAGTGTGCCGGCCTGGTAGACGTCGCCCTCGGGAGCCACGCGCGCCATGATCTCGCGCCTGCCGCCGTAGGCGCCCACCGGAAAACCGCCGCCGATCACCTTGCCCAACGTGGTCAGGTCGGCGTCGATCCTGTAGCGCTCCTGAGCGCCGCCCAGAGCCACGCGAAAACCGGTCATCACCTCGTCGAAGATCAGCAAAGCACCGACGCGCCGGGTCTCATCGCTCAGGAACTGCAGGAAGCCAGGCTCCGGGAGTATGAAACCGCAATTGCCGACGATCGGCTCGGTGATGACCGCGGCGAGCCGCTCGCCGTGCTCGGCGAGCACTCCCGTCACGGCTTCGCGATCGTTGAACGGCACGGTGAGGGTGAGCTGCGTGATCTCGGCGGGCACACCGGGCGTGCTGGGCAGTCCGAGGGTGGCCAGCCCGGACCCCGCTTTCGCAAGGAAGCTATCGCCGTGACCGTGGTAGCAGCCCTCGAACTTGAGGATCAGGTCACGGCCCGTGAAGGCGCGAGCCAGTCGTACCGCCGACATCGTGGCCTCGGTGCCACTGTTGACGAAGCGTACGACGTCGATTGACGACACCAGGGCGATGACCTTTTCGGCCAGCTCCACTTCTTCCCGGGTCGGCGTGCCGTAGTGAGTGCCCTTGCGGACCGCCCGCTCGACGGCCGCCGTCACGTGCGGGTGAGCGTGGCCGAGCACCAGCGGCCCCCAGGAGAGGACGTAGTCGATGTACTCGTTGCCGTCCACATCGCGCAGGCGCGAGCCGGCTCCGCTGGCCGTGAAGAAGGGCTCGGCGCCCACGGCGCCGAAGGCTCTGACCGGAGAGTGCACTCCGCCCGGCGACACCCTGCAGGCGCGCCTGAAGAGCTCATTCGATCGTTCACCCCGGTTCATCTGCCCCATGCGGTCTGAAGGTCCAGAGCGACGGTCTCGGTTCGCGCGAAGGGAGTGCGCGCCGGTCTCACCAGCGACCGCGCTTCCGCCCAGACATCGGCGTCGTCGGCGTTGGTGACTGTGGCCATCGCCAGGTCGCCGGCCGCGAGCTCGACGCTGGAACCGGTAAGGTAGGTCAAGCCGTCGATCTCGAAAGCCTGGTTGCGCATGCGCGACTCGTAGCCATGCGCGCCGTCAGCGATACGGTCCACCAGCACCTCGACGAGGCTGCCGATCCGAGCCGAATTGCGCGACGCCACGACAGAGCGCTGAAGCTCGTTGACTCGCGCCAGGCGCTCTAGCTTCAGCGGCTCCGGCACGGTGTCCGGCATCTCCGCCCCCGGCGTCCCCTGCTGCGGCGAGTAGGCGAAGGCACCCAGGTGGTCGAACTGGATCTCGCCGATGAAGTCGAGCAGCGCCTCGAAGTCTTCCTCTGTCTCACCGGGGAAGCCGACCAGTACCGTGGAGCGCAACGTCAGCTCGGAGACCTGCGACCTGAGCCGGGCGATCGTCTCGCGCAGCCGGTCGGGCCGCTCGGGCCGGCGCATCGCTTCGAGCATGCGGGGGCTGGCGTGCTGGATCGGCATGTCGATGTAAGAGAGCAGCCTCTCCTCCCGGGCCATCAACTCGATCAGCGGCGGTCGCA
>JBDHHZ010000063.1:0-14418 GCA_039589115.1 Gemmatimonadota bacterium
CGATCCGCACGTCGGCAACTAGTTCGGCGGTGTCACCCCAGACGCTCCCGCTCTCGGTTCGTACTACGAGCGTGTCAGCGATCGTGTCGTAGGCAGCGCGCCATTCGTGAGCGTCCGGCGAGCCGGAGCCGCTCGAGCAGGCGACGAGCACAACGCTCATCAACAGGAAACGCCACTTCGGGGACTCGCGTATCAGGTCCCGCTCGATCATGCCGACCTCCGCGTCGATGTTAAGGGCGCTGGGATCACCACACAGATAGGACGGGCTCAACCTGGCATTTGGTTGGCTCCGCCCGCAATCCCAGCGGTTGCCCATCAGGCCACAGAACTGCATCATTCGCGGACCGATAATTCGGATTGCATCGGTAACACCAGCGGCCCGCCCCCCGCAAAGGGGGCTTGCTGCTTAAGCTTAGTGTGTCGCACCATACAAAAGGAGGACATGAATGAAGAAGCTAGCCGCACTGGCCGTCTTGGGCGTCTTGTTGGCGCCGCCGGCCGCCGCCCAGGACCTCGATGAGGTGCTGAGCAACTACTACGAGGCGGTCGGGGGTATCGACGCCTGGACGTCGGTTCAGTCGATGAAGATGACCGGCACGGTGGCGATGGCGGCCATGGGAATCGAAGCTCCGTTCACCGTGACCGCGAAGCGGCCCAACAAGGTACGCGTCGAATACAGCTTCCAGGGCATGACCGGGACGCAGGCCTTCGACGGCGAGACTGCCTGGCAGCTGATGCCGTTCATGGGCCAGACGGCTCCTGAGGAGATGCCGGAGAGCATGTCGAAGGATCTCAAAGAGCAGGCGGACATCGACGGCGCGCTCATGGGCTGGCAGGAATCGGGTCACCAGGTCGAGCTGCTTGGCCTGGAAGAGACCGAGGGCACTCAGGCATACAAGCTCAAGGTCACGTTGAAGAGCGGCGACATTCAGTACTACTACCTCGATGCCGAGTACTACATCCCGATCAGGGTCGAAGGTTCTCGGGAACAGCAGGGCCAGGTCATCGAGTATGAGACGATCATCAGCGACTACAAGCCAGTAGGTGACTTGATGATAGCCCACTCGGTCGAGGCCAGGGCCAAGGGTGTCCCTGCCGGCCAGGTGATCACTTTCCAGCAGGTAGAGGTGAACATCGAAATCGATGATTCGGAATTCAGCATGCCCGAGACCAGTGGAGAAGGCCAGCAATAATGCTGGCCTTCTTCTTAGGGGAGCCAGGTATGTCTAGCCGGTAGCTAGGCAACGTTTTGCCATGGAGTTGACTCTGGTCGTGCTCGCCGCCGGGATTGGCAGCCGCTACGGCGGACTGAAACAGCTGGAGGCCGTCGGCCCCAGCGGCGAGACTCTGCTCGATTACGGAATCTACGACGCCGTGCGCGCCGGGTTCTCGTGCGTCGTGCTGGTGATTCGGCGGGAGCTGGAAGGCGAGTTCCGGCGGCACCTCGAGCGGATGGTGGGGGACACTGTGTCCGTATCCTTCGCCTATCAAGAGCTCGATTCGCTGCCGCCAGGCTACTCCGTTCCGGATGATCGCGGCAAGCCCTGGGGCACCGGCCACGCCGTTCTCGCCGCGAGGAGCGCTGTTGACGGCCCCTTCGTGGCTATGAACGCCGACGATTTCTATGGATCGTCGGCCTTCTCCTCCCTCGCCGTGCACCTACGGGGAACTGGCGGTTCGGACGAGCTGGACTTCGCGGCTGCCGGCTACACGCTTCACGATACGCTGTCGACGCACGGCGGTGTCTCGCGGGCCGTATGCGAGCTCGACGAGGGCGGCTACCTCCGGCGTGTGACCGAGGTGAAGAACATCCGAGAACGCGACGGGACGCTCTCCGGCGTGACCGTGTCGGGTGAGCCGTTCGCGCTGAAGGGCGACGAGACGGTCTCGATGAACCTGTGGGCGGCAACGCCGGCCGCGTTTCCGATGCTGGAGCGGGAATTCGCTCGATTCTTGGATGAGCTCGGCGGCGACCCGGATGCGGAGTTTCTGCTCAGCAACTCGGTGAGCGAACTGATCGCGGCGGGGGAGCTGCGGGTGAAGGTGATCCCGACCCCCGGGCCGTGGTTGGGGGTGACCTACCGGGAGGATAGGGCCTACGTAGTGGAACGGCTCAGCCGGCTCGTCGAGGACGGGAGCTATCCGAAGAACCTGGCGCTCTAGTATCTGCCGAGTATCCTGCCATCGTTCCGATCGATCGCGACCAGCGCCGCGCGCTGCGCGGGCAGCGAGACCTGTACCGGTGTACGAGTTTCGTTGTGAGTGATCTCGAGGGACATCGCCGTACCCAGCTCGGAGACGAGGCCGTAGATGACAGCGTCGCGGTACACGGCCGGATAGACCAGGGCTCCGGGGTCGGGGCGCACCATCGAGAAGACCGGCGCGATGTCAGCCTGCGCCAAGGCGAGGCGGTAGAGCGAAACGGTCGGTTCGACCTGCTCCGCTAACTCGACGGGCAGCGGCGACCAGATTAGGGTTCCGCGCCCGATGCTCAGCTTCGCGACCCGCGCCGCCTCATCGCCGTTCACCACCGCCTTCTCTAGTCGCTGGAACTTGTCGCCTCGGTAGCTCAAGCTAGCGACGTCATCATCGATGTGCAGATGCTCTTCTTGCGCCACCGGCCGGAGGCCGGCCTCGATGCCGAGGCTTCGGAGCCGCGGCGCCGGTAGCCAGTGCTCGTCGGAGTCGATCGGTCCGGTCAGGAGTAGCGTGGCGCCGTCCTCGACCATCTCGATCAAGCTCTGCCAAGCAGCCTGTCGTAGAATGCGCGGCGACGGTAGTACGATGAGCTGCGGCACGTAGTCGAGCCGGTCCAGGGCGTACTCGCCGACCGCGCCCATCGTCACGCGGCAGTGATAGTGCATCGCGCGAACACAGCGCTGCGTCGCTGCGGTCGCGAAGTTGCGGACGGAGAACATGTGGGAGTGTGGGATCACCATCAGGGCGGGCTCGCGCTCCCGCGGCCCGAGGTCGCGCATCGTCGATGCGACAAAAGCGGCGATATTGCTCAGGGCTGAGAGTTCGGGTTTTGCCGAGCCGTCTGGGCGCAGCAGTCCGATGGCGGCTTCGTTGTCGAGCGGCATGTAGGGATTGGTGTTCCAGATCCACTCGATGAAGCCGGCGGTGTCCGTGGCGAGCGCGAGCACGAGCTTGCGCTCGAGCAGATCGCGGGCTTCGTCTTCCGTCCGCCAGGCACTTCCATCGATCCGCTCGTAGAACATTACGCCGGTCTCTGAGATCAAGTTCGGCCGGTCGGGCGTCTTGGTGACGATGCTGTCCCAGAGAAGAGCGTCGTTCAACCACCAGGTGTGGTTGGAGGTGAAATCGACGATCGGGCCGTGGAACATGGGGCCGGGCCGATCGTAGGTGCCACCCTCGTCCTGGCCTACGGTGATCAACTGATCGGGGCCACCGGCCTCGCGGATCGTCGCCACCATCTCCCGGGCCCAACCGTTGAACACTTCGTTGGCGAACAGCCGGTACTCCATCGCCTTTAGCGGCCGGATATCCTCGAAAATGTTACGGTCGCCGAACTCCTCCAGCCGCGGCAGCTCCATGGCGGTGCTGGGCAGCGTACGCCACAGCTCGGCCAGCTGCCGCTCGAGTTGTTCGTCACTGTAGGTGGGGAAGCGCTCGCGCAGCCAGTCGTGCCAAGCGCGCAGCTCATGCTCGTCGTAGTTGGGGCGCGTCTGCCAGAGCCGTAACGGCGAGCAGCAGGACGGTTCGTTGATGAGATCCCAGATGACGTCGTTCATCTCCGGGTAGCGCCGGACGATACTGGATACGAACGCTTTCTGCGCCGCCAGCGAGCCCGGGTCGAGGTACGGGTTCGCGCCGCCCCACGATTCTGGAACGAAAGCGAAGAAGGTGAAGATGACCGGAATGTCGTGGCGCCGGGCGGTGAGGAAGAAGGCGTCGAGGGCGCGGAGCGCCGCCTCGTTCGTTGTGCCTGCCCCGGGCATGTAGCGGTTCCAGCCCGTCCAGATGCCCGTCCGGATCATGTTGATGCCGGCCCGCTTCATCGCGGCGAAGTCCCGGTCCCAGACGTACGGGTTCGGCTCGAGAAGGAACCGGCGATGAACGTCCGTCGCCATGTAGGAAGTGCCGGTGACGATATAGGGCTCACCGCCTCGTAGGAACGTGTGCTGATCCGTCGTTAGCGGCTGACCGGCGGCCATGAGCTCGCGGTCGTAGATCCAGAAGCCGGTTGTAGTCTCGAGGCCGTTGCCGTCTTCCGGGTCGAGCGTCGCCTCGGCGCGGTAGAACCCGGGCGGCAACGAGGCGGGCGCTGCCGCCTCGAGAGTGACGGCCGCCGAGACGACGAAGCCGCTACCTTCGAGGGGCAGCGTCGTTGTGGCGATAGGACGGTCGCGGTCGTCCAGGATCTGCAGGCGACATGTGATGCCCGCGCCACCCCTGGCGCCTGGTCTCTTGAGGGTCACGGTGACGGCCGGCGGCTCGCCGTCGTGGTAGCTGGCGAAGGACGGTTGGGCCGTGAGCTGGTGAGCGCCCAGCGCGGCGTCGTCGATCAACACGCGGAGGGCGGTCGGCGCGAGCGACCCCTCGAAGTTCGCCAGCACCCAGCGCCCGCCGGCGAAGGGCCCCTCCAACCGGTCGATCCGCACCGCGGGCACCGCTACCGGATGCTCCCCGTCTCCCATCAACGAGAGCAGCGGGATCACGATCGCCTCGCGCGGACCGTCCGAGCCGTCCTCGTCGGGGAACTCCTTCTCGCGCGTGAAGCGGTAATAGAGCTCGTAGACCGTCGTGGCACTCAACCCGCGGGCCAGCCGCTCCGCCTCCCCGGCTTCCAGGCTCGCCGCGCCGTCGCGGAGCCCTGCCGCGTCGACCGGGAACGCCTGAGTAATCCCCAGCACCTTGTGGTAGGCCGTCTGCCGTACTTCGGTGCGCCAATTACTTCCATCTCGACGAACGGGTACGGCGAACGGCACGCCGCCGACGTTCACCCAGTTGCCGCCGGCGGACAGGAAGCCGAGGATATTCTCCCACGCACCCTTCGGGAACGCCGAGCCATATGGGTTGACGAAGACATCGAATGCCGCAGGTGTGAGCTCTCTCAGGTCCGCGACACGCAGATACGTCACTTCGGTGCCTCGGAACGCCGATCGCAGCGCCTGCCGATCGAGTGTGACTCCGTCGATCGTCGGGAATCCGGGCTCGTCGAGCACAGCGATGTGTGCGGCTTGACGCATCTTCGCTTCGCCCGGAACGAGAAATGCCTCGAGAGTGCGAGGCACCGATCCGGCGACCGCGGCCGCGCCCATCGACTGAATGAAGCTCCGGCGATCGATCGGTGACATGGTCCGTCCCTTTAGAGCCGCTGTTGCAGCAGGTCCGGCCGGTCCTCGTGTAGCGTGAC
Organism: Gemmatimonadota bacterium; assembly: GCA_039589115.1. GTDB lineage: Bacteria > Gemmatimonadota > Gemmatimonadetes > Palauibacterales > KS3-K002. The sequence goes on from JBDHHZ010000063.1 coordinate 5,381, forward strand.
GATCAGTTCGCCGAACAGGGTGTTCGCCCACGCGAACCAGGCCCGGGTGAAGTTCGAGGGATCGTCCTTGTGAAACGACTCGTGCATGAACCCGGTGCCGGCGTTGGAGGTCTTGAGCATACGCAAGCAGTGAAGGATCTCGCCGTCGTTGGTGCTGGTCAGCGCACGCATCGTGATCCCGAGCGGCCAGACCATGTCGAGGCCGACGTGCGGGCCGCCGATGCCTTCCGCCGCCACTCCACGGAAGAAGTAAGGGTTGTCCTCGCTGAGCACGAATCGGCGTGTTGCCTGATAGACCGGGTCCGAGAGCTCTACCGCGCCGAGATAGGGCAGGGCCAGCAGGCTGGGCACGTTGGCGTCGTCCATGAACAGTGCGTTCCCGAAGCCGTCCACCTCGTAGGCGTAGATCTCTCCGTGTCGGGAGTGATCGGACACGCCATGTCCTTGGAACATTCCATCCGCTATCGCACCGGCGAGGTTATCGCAGTCATCCGCGAAGTCGCGATCGCCGATCTCCTCGCTGAAGATCTCCGCGAGCTGCTTCAAGGTGGTTATGGCGAACAGGTTCGAAGGGACCAGGAACGGGTAGACGCAGGCGTCATCCGACGGCCGGAACATAGAATGGATGAGGCCGACCTTGCGGGTCGGGTTGCCATAGCCGCCTAGCGGGACTGTATCGTAAGCCACTGCGGTATGACGCTGGAATTTGTAGGGGCCGGGATCGCTGAGCCGGCGTTGCTGCTTCAGAGTTCTCACGATGCTCTTCGCGGCCGTCTGCCACTGACTGTCGAGCACTGAAGCATCGCCCGTCGTCCTCCAGTAGCCATGAGCGAGGCGCACGGGGTAACAGAGCGAGTCGATCTCCCATTTCCGCTCGTGCAATTCCGGCTTCATGTCGGTGAGGTCGCTCTCCCAGCCGCCGCCGGTCGGGCCGTCGTTGAAGGCGTTGGCGTAGGGATCGATCAGGATGCAACGCGTCTGCCGGTTGATGACGCCGGCGAGCAGCGACTTCAGGCTCTCGTCTTCCACGGCAAGCGGCAGGTAGGGCCAGACCTGGGCGGTGGAGTCGCGCAACCACATGGCGTGGATGTCGCCGGTGATGATGAAGCTGTCCGGCTTCCCGTCTGCCATCGAGAACTGCACAGTCGTATCGAGCGTGTTGGGATAGCAGTTCTCGAACATCCAGGCGAGCTCGGGGTCGGCGATGTCGCGCCTCACCCGCTCGATGGTCGCATCCACCGCTTCGCTCACGAACCTCCGCTGATCGACGGGTGGCCGCCGGGACACGAGATCCTGCCGCCGCTTCGATGCGGATAACCGGTCGGCGCCGGCGGCGATGCCGGCGATGGCCATGCCGGTGGCGCGGAGCATCTCCCTGCGTGAGACCATGCTGCGATTCCTCTGAATGCTTGCGGGTTATTCCGGTGTCATGGACGGTGGGGCCGCTGATTCGCCGACGGCCCAATCTTCGTTGGGCGCGTCCCCCATCGTGAAGACCAGCGTGCCGCCCGCTACGATTTCGTCGTGCGTGATGTAGCAGCGATCGAGCGGCCAGCCGTCGAGCGTTGCCGACTGGATGTATTTGTTTGTCGCAGAGACGCCGCGCGCGATGACCGTGAACCGCCTGCCGCCCTCGAGCGCGATCGATACTTCCTCGAAGTGCGGCGCACCGATGACGTAAATGCCCTCCGCAGGGTTCACCGGGTAGAAGCCGATGGCGCTCAGGATGTACCAGGCCGACATCTGGCCGCAGTCCTCGTTGCCCGGCAGCCCGTCAGGCGCGGTACCGTAAAGGGTCTCCGTGATCTGCCGCACACGCTCCTGCGTCTTCCAGGGCGCGCCGGCGTAGGCATATAGGTAGGCGATGTGATGGCTCGGCTCGTTGCCGTGAGCGTACTGACCGATCATCCCGCTGATATCGGGGGGCGCGGTGCCCTCCAATTCAGATGTGGTCTCGAACAGCTCATCCAGCTTCGCGATGAAGGCCTCGCGGCCGCCCATCAAACGGATCAGGCCACGCACGTCGTGAGGCACGAACCAGGAATATTGCCAGGCGTTACCCTCGGTGTACTCGTCCTGGCGGTGCGACGACAGGCGCGGCGAGAACGGTGTCTTCCAGCTACCGTCGGCCAGCCGGCCGCGCATGAAGCCTTCTGAGGGATCGAACAGGTTGCGGTAGAACTCGGCCCGCTCGTAGAAGAGCCGCGCGTCCTCGCGCGCGCCGAGGGCCTGCGCCATCCGGGCGATGCACCAATCGTCGTAGGCGTACTCGAGAGTCTTCGAAACCGATTCGCGCTCCCAATCCGCCGGTATGTAGTTATAAGGCTGCACAGGTCGCAGTCTTAGCTCCGTGGTAAGGTCACGTTGACCGTCGATGTCCACTTCTATCCGGATCGGCGTCTCCCGCCCGACGCGCGATACCGGGACCAGCGTCCGGTTGTGTCCGAAGGAGAGTTGCATGCGGACCGGCTGTCCGTCTTCGATACGAATCCACGCTTCGCCTGGCTTCTCGAGGTGTTCGATGTCGACTTGCACCATTTGATTCGGTTCGCCGCCGTTCTGTGCTAGCCCGAATACGTTGTCGGCGGTGACGCGTGAAGTCATCAGATGCTCGAAGGTCATGCACCAGTCACGGGTCCCGGCACCTTCGCCTTCCAAGCGGAGGCGCAGGTGCTCTCCGCTGCGCACGACGTCGGCGGGCATCGTGAGGAACATGAATCCGAACAAGTCTCCATATTGGTCGGTGTGAGTGGCCCTGAAAGTGAGCATCGAGCCCCGCGGGCCTCGCTGCTGGAAGCTCCTGTCGGAAGCTTTCGGGCCGCGGAAGCTGAGCCATGGCTCCTCGTTCACTGCCAGCTCGAAGTTGCGGCCGTCGTCGCTCGCATCGATGCCCGCGAGCCAGACGAAGGAGACCTTGGACTCGGTGTACTCGGGGACGGGCCCCGTCTCCCATTCGACATACTTCTGTCCGTCCTCGGTGCGAACGATCAAGGCGGATCCGGCGGTGGGATCGGAGGAGTGGTAACCGATGACGTCACCGGCCAGTGAACTCGCGTACCCGTTGACCAGAGTTCCCATCGACCCGAGGTGTCTGCTGGTCACGGAGGCGACGCGCTCTAGGCCGGACGCAGCGTCGGCCTCTCGGGCCTCCGCCAACGATGTGGGCCGGGGCCACTGGTAGTAGCGCAGACCTTCACTGTCCTGCAGCGCGCTCTGCTTCACCGCCTCCAGCGCTTCACGCGGATCGACCGTCGTCAATCGCTTCGACCAGGCTTCAACGATGACGGGCACGGAGTGGTAGCCGATCATCGTGTTCGTCTCGTTGCCTGCCAGCGACCAGACGGGCAGCAGACCGCCCTCTCTATAGAACGCCATCATCGATTGGACGAGGTCATCCACCCGTTCCGGGTGCAGGAGCGTCAGCAGCGGGTGCTCGGCGCGGAACGTATCCCAGAGCGAGAAGACCGAGTGATTTGCGAAGCCGCGCCCCACGTGGACCTCGCCGTCCGGTCCCCTGTAGGCGCCGTCCGTGTCACAGAAGAGTTGCGGGGCGAGGAGCGCATGATAGAGAGCGGTGTAGAGCAGCACCTTTTCTTCAGTGCTCGAGCTGGTGACCTGCAAACGGCCCAGCGCGCGGTTCCAGGCCATCGCGGCGTCGCGACGCATCGCATCGAAATCCCAGCCGGGTGACTCCCGGCGAAGATTCTCTTTCGCGCCCTCGACGCTGACCGGCGAGATGGCGACCTTCACCACGATGCGCTGGCCCGGCCCGCCGAGGAACTGGAAACAGCCCTTCACGTGGGTTCCCTGCAGCTCTTCATACGTCGAGGGGCGGGCCCATTCATTCTCCAGCCAGTAGCCGGTCATGGTGCGCGAGAAACTGGCGGCGAAGTAGAGCCGCTGATCGGGCGCCCAGCCGCTGGACATCCTGTAGCCGGTGACGAGGGTCGGGCTCTCGAATCGAATCATCGTGTCGGTGGGCCGGTCCCAGTTGAGCGAATGCCCGAGATCGACGACGATCGACGAGAGGGAGCCACGCGCCGGCTGCGGGAAGGCGTACCGATGGACCCCGACGCGCTCGGTTGCCGTGAGCTCCGCGGTGATCCCGGTGTCCTGCAGTTCCACCGAGTAGTAACCCGGCGCCGCCTGCTCGCGGTCGTGAGAGAAGCTGGAACTCACGTCGCGGAGCGGAGGCGCAGACGTGAAGGTCGGCATGAACAGGACGTCGTACATGTCCCCGATGCCGGTGCCGCTCAGGTGCGTGTGACTGAACCCGGCGATCCGATCGCTCGACCAGTGATAGCCCGACGACCAGTCCCACCCATTCACCCCGTTGTCGGGGCTCAGCTGTACCATCCCGAAGGGCAGATTGGCGCCGGGATAGGCGTGGCCGTGGGCGCCGGTTCCGATGAAGGGGTCGACGTAACGGGTGAGATCCTCGTCTTGCGCGCCGTGGCCGGATCGTGGCCAGGTGCCAGGCAGGGCGGCGAGTCCGGCCAACGCGGCCCCGCTGGTCTTGAGCATATCGCGACGTGAGATCATACCGTCCTCAGCTCGTAATCTCGGCGTTCGAACTGCAAGTAACTCTGTTGTGCGACCGGTTGAGAATACGACGCGGACGGTCCAAACGCCAACCGACGGGGCTCTCGCTTCACGTCGCGTTGGACGGTCGGGCGCAGAGGGGGATCTCGCTTCAAGTCGCGTTCGACGGTCGGGTGCAGAGGGGGACCTCGCTTCATGTCGCGCGGCGCTCGGGCCAAGACACTGCTCAGGCCGGGCGCTCCAAATGTCCGCTCGAGCCCCCCTCTGCACCCTCCCTAGCGCGGTAGACAGTCCGCTCGTAGCCCCTTCCGTACCCTCGTTGTCGCGGTAGAGAGTCAACCCGGTGGTACGGGGGATAGTTCGCGGACATCCTGCCGCGCGGGCTCATAGGGGCGGCACGGGGGCCTACGAGCGTAATTTGGAGCGCGGCGGCGGCGCAGCCGCCGCTTCCGCAATCGAGCCGCGCGACATGGAGCGAGAGGCCCCCGTGATGCCCCCCCCACGCCCGCGCGACATGAAGCGAGAGCCCCTTCCGTGCCCGACCGCCAGGCGCGACATGGCACGAGGTCGAATGAGCGGTGGCGCGGCGGCTACAAGGATTGTATAACCATGACCCATGCAACTCGTTGGGCTCGATTGGTTCGTCATCTTAGTCTACGGCCTGATCGCTCTGGCCGTGGGACTGGTGTTCGCGCGGCGCGCGGGGAAGGGGACGAAGGAATTCTTCCTCTCCGGGCGATCGGCGCCATGGTGGCTGCTCGGCACGTCGATGGTTGCGACGACGTTCTCGACGGACACGCCGAACCTGGTCACCGACATGGTGCGGACTGGCGGCGTGAGCCAGAACTGGCTCTGGTGGGCGTTCCTGATCACCGGGATGTGCACGGTCTTCTTCTATGCGAAGCTGTGGCGGCGGTCGGGCGCGTTCACCGACGTCGGCTTCTACGAGCGGTGACGCTGGCGGCCATCAAGATCGGCGGCGTGCTGCTGGGGGTCGACAAGTACACGACCGTGCTGATCGCCGGTACGGTGACGGTCATCTATTCGGCGACCTCAGGCCTGTGGGGCGTCGTCGTCACCGATCTGTTGCTCTTCGTCATCGCGATGGTTGGGTCGATCGCTGCGGCCTACTACTCGCTAGCGTTGCCGGAGGTCGGCGGGCTGGCGGGACTGATCTCACATCCCGCTCTCGAGGGCAAGCTCTCTTTCCTGCCTGACTTCAGCGATTGGAGGACCGCGGCGGCCGTTTTCATCATCCCGGTGGCGATCCAGTGGTGGAGCACCTGGTACCCTGGCGCGGAGCCGGGCGGCGGCGGCTACGTGGCTCAGCGCATGCTGGCGGCGCGGAGCGAGAACGAGTCGATGAAGGCGACGCTCTGGTTCAATATCGCTCACTACGCGCTCCGCCCCTGGCCCTGGATTATCGTGGCCCTCGCTTCGCTGATCGTCTACCCGAACCTCGAGGCGATAACCGCGCGCTTCCCGGGCCTCGATCCCTCCATCGTTCGTCATGACCTTGCCTATCCGGCGATGCTGGTCTACTTGCCGCACGGGCTACTGGGTCTCGTGGTCGCGTCGCTCGCTGCCGCCTATATGTCGACCATCAGCACGCACCTCAACTGGGGCGCGTCCTACATAGTCGATGACGTCTATCGAAGGTTCATCGCCAGCGATCGCGATGAGCGCCATTACGTCGCCGTGGCACGGCTCTCCACTGTGGGGCTCATCATCCTGGCCGGCATGGTCTCCCTCTGGCTGGAGAACGCGCTGCAGGCCTTCCGCATCCTGCTGCAAGTCGGCGCCGGCACGGGACTGATCTTCCTGCTGCGATGGTTCTGGTGGCGGATCAATGCCTGGAGTGAGCTGTCGGCGATGGTCATGTCGTTCCTGGTCGCGGTCTACTTCGAGTTCGTTCATGAGGCGCTGGGCTTCGCTGCGCTGGACCCGTCGCTGAGACTGGTCCTTGGCGTCGCGATCACCACGCTCTACTGGCTGGCGGTGACGTTCATCACACCGCCCACCGACCGGGCGACGCTGCAGGCGTTCTATGATAGGATCCACCCATTCAACCGGGGCTGGAAGGCTGCGGTCCAGACGACCGAGACCGAGGGGAGCTTCACAGCCGCCGTCTCGTCGTGGTTCCTGGGTTGCGTGGTGGTGTACGCGGCTCTGTTCGGGACGGGCTACATCCTCTACGGCCGGCCGGCGCTGGGAGCGACGTTCCTGGTGGTTGTCGTGATCGCGGCGGTGGGAATTTTCAGGAACCTGCCAAAGGTCGGCTTCGAGTAGCTACAGGCGCGGCTCGCGGCCCAACCGCGTGAGTGCCGCGCGAGCCTCCTGCACATAGGGCTGCAGTATCGAATCTGCCTCAGCCCAGGCGTGGGCCACGTACGAGTAGGCTCGGATCGATTCCTCCCTGTTGCCAAGACGATCGTTCACCCGGGCCCGTTCGAGGATCCAGAGGATCTCGGCGGGAAGCGGATTGGGTGTGAGGTCCGCAGGACGCTGATCGAGGATGCGGGCCGCTTCCAGGTCGCGTCCCGTGAAGGACAACAGCTCGCCTAGGGTGAGGTGATCCTGGTATCCGTAACCCCACGGGTAGCGAGGAAGCTCGGCGAGCCCTCGTATCGCGCCGGCGGTGTCTCCCCGCGCCAGCGCGAGATGGCATAGCTTATCCCAGCGGTGTCGGACTCGGCGACGCTGAGCGTGTCCCAGCGGATCAGCGCTTCGCGGAGCGCGGTCGTGTCGCCGCGCTGCGTCCACCAGCGAAGGCTTTGCCAGATCCCCCACCCGTTGCCCTCACGCAGCCAGGAGCGTGACACGGCATCAGCCGTGTCGGGCGGAATGATCCCCAGCGCTGCCAGCTGCGGCAGGAGAGACCGGCTGGTCAGGGATGCCAGCCCGCTCGCTCTCAGGAGATCGTAGGCCTCGCCGAGGTGACCGCGAAAGGCCAGGGCGCTGGCGAGGACCAGCCGCTCATTCGAAGATTCCTCCGTCGACACCGATCTCGCATGTTTGGCTCGGGCGATCCGAACGGCGGACTCCGCGGGGTCCACCGCCCGGTTGAGGTTGAACCAGGCCGGGTCGAGCGCGTCGAGAGCCAACGTGTCCAGCATGAATTGCACGTCGGGTGAGCCGACGCGCGACGTGTCGAGCAATGCGTAACTCAGCGAGAAGCCATCCGCCTGGTAACCAGTAGGACCTTGGGCCAGGTAGGCAGCGAGCGCGTGGCGGGCGGCCTCAACCCCCTCGAGAGCCAGGGCGAGTTCGGGCAGGTGGAGGTAGCCGGGGATGTAGGCCGAATCGAGCTCGAGCGAGCGGGCGAAGGCCTCGTACGCTTGCCGGTCCGTCATGCCCAGGTAGACGCCGTAGTGCAGTCGCGCCTCGCCGAGGTTGAACCACGCCGCCGGGTCGAGGGGATAGTCATCCACCCAGCGGTCGAGCGTCGAGAACAGCCGGTGCAGTCGCGACCAGCTGACCGAATCGCCGACGAAGCCGACGGCAGTCCCAGCATAGAGGGAATCGGTTGCGACCAGGAGGCTCTCGCGAGCCGCGAGCCCGCGGTTCAGTCTGCCGGCGCGAAGGGTATTCTCCCAGGTATCGGCTCCGAACCAACCCCATTGCGAGGCGAAGGCGATCCGGTTGTATGCGAGGGCGAATGTGGAGTCGATCTCGGTCGCCTCCACATAGTAGTGTCGGGCGGAATCCCAGTCGGACCGCCGGAAGTGCTGCTCGCCGTTTAGAAAGGCTTTGATCGCTGTCGGCGAAGAGGAACCCAGCGAGCTCAAGCGGGCCGCGGCCATGGAGCGTGTGCGCGCCAGCGAGCCCAGAATCCGCACGGCGAGCGAGTCGCACAGCCGGTCGATGCGGGAAACGTCGCCTCTGAGGTCGCCGACATCCGTTAGGGGCCTGCCGGCCTGGACGTCGAGCAGCGTGGCCGACAGCCGCACCGAGTCCGGCCCGGCGCCCAGCAACCGGCCGTAAATGACGAGCCCCGCTCCCGTCTCGCGTGCCAGTTCCAACGCCGAGGCGCGATCCGCTCGGCCGCCCCACCGCTTGATGACTGCGGAGGGTGGTACAGCTCGCAGTGGACCTGCGCCGTCCAGGTCGGCGGACAGCACGTCCACCATCCCCTCGCGCCACAGCTCCAGCTCCGGGTCGAGGATGTCGAACGGAGCGACGGCCACAACGTCAGGATCGATGTCCGGGCTGGAACGGGGAAGCAGCAGGAGCGCCGCTAGGGCACCGACGGCGAGCACGATCATGGCGGCGAGGACGGCCCGCAGCGCCCAGCGCCGGGCTACCGCAGGCGCTGGGCTCGGAAGACCTTCGCCCGCAGCCTCCGCCTCTTCTTTCGTGTCCGGCAGGATCGCCGCGGTCAATACGACGAGCAGGCCGATCGCCAGCAGGACAGCCACTACACTGAAGAGCCAGCTCGGCAAACCCCAGCGGTCGGTAAAGAGATCTACCGCTTCCAGTATGGCGTACGACGAACC
>JBDHHZ010000064.1:0-10865 GCA_039589115.1 Gemmatimonadota bacterium
AGGGATCCACGACTCGGACAATAGTGCGACCGGTACCACGACGATGGTTACCCCGATGAGCGTCAGAGCCTGATCGATCGCAGAGCGGATAGACATTCCGGTTCCCCCCACTTTCCTGGTGCCATCGTACCGGGCGACGCCCGGCAACCTCGCTGTCGCTATAAGATATGGAGTGAAGCTCCCGCCAGCACGTCGGCAGAGCCGAGACCGGCGACGGCGTTGTTCCTGCCTACAGCAAGTGTCGGTTACGTCCGCACGCGCGGTCCGGCGGCCCTCACCTCGTCCGAAGTGTCGGCGGAAAACTTCTCGAAGTTCTCGGCGAACATGCCGGCGAGCTTCCGCGCCTGTTCGTCGTAGGCCTGCGGATCCCGCCAGGTCAAGCGCGGCTGCAAGACCTCCGAGGGTACGCCGGGACAACTCTCGGGGACCTGGATGCCGAACACCGGGTCCTCCTTCAACGGCACGTCGTCCAGCTGGCCGCCCAGCACCGCCCGGACCATGGCCCGCGTGTACGGCAGGTTCACGCGCTCGCCGACCCCGTAGGGCCCGCCGCTCCAGCCGGTGTTGATGAGCCAGGCCTGAACGTTGTGTTTGTCGATCTTCTGTCCGAGAAGCTCCGCGTAGACGCTCGGCTTCAGCGCCATGAACGGCGCGCCGAAACAGGCGCTGAAGGTGGCTTGCGGTTCGGTGACGCCGCGCTCCGTACCGGCCACCTTGGCGGTGTAGCCCGAGAGGAAATGGTACATCGCCTGGGCGTTGCTCATGCGCGCGACGGGCGGCAGCACGCCGAACGCGTCGCAGGTGAGCATGACGATGGTCTTGGGGTGGCCTCCCTTGCCCTCCCGAGTCGCGTTGGGAATGTGACTGATGGGGTAGGAAGCGCGAGTGTTCTCGGTGAACGCATCGCTGTCGAGATCGAGCGTTCGAGTGCGAGTATCGACGGCGACGTTCTCGAGGATGGTCCCGAACCTGCGGGTCGTCTGATAGATCTCAGGCTCCGTCTCCGGGTCCAGACGGATAACCTTCGCATAGCAGCCGCCCTCGAAGTTGAAGACGCCGTTATCGCTCCAGCCGTGCTCATCATCTCCGATCAGGGTGCGCTCCGAATCGGCCGACAGCGTGGTCTTGCCGGTCCCGGAGAGCCCGAAGAAGATGGCGACGTCGTTCTCGTCCTCACCGTAGTTCGCCGAACAGTGCATGGACAGAACGCCCTCCAAGGGCAGCAGGTAGTTCATCACGGTGAACATCGACTTCTTGATCTCGCCGGCGTACGCGGTGCCGCCGATGATCGCTTCCCGGCGGCCGAAGTGGACGAGGACGAACGCCTCGGAGTTAGTCTCATCGATCTTCGGGTCGGCGTTGAACCCAGGTGCGTGGATCAAGGTGAACTTCGGCTTGAACCCTTCCAGCTGTTTCACGTCCAGGATGCGTCGGAACATGTTCCGCACGAACAGGGTGTGCCATGCGGTCTCTGTGACAACGCGGATGGGGAGCTGCCAGGCGGGGTCGGCGCCAACGTGGCAGTCCTCTATATATAAATCCTTGCCCTGCAGGTAGGCTGTCAGACGAGCCCGCAGCGCGTCGTAGTGCTCCACATCAAATGGTGGATTGACCTTGCCCCACCAGATGTTGTCCTGGCTGGAAGGCTCATGGACCACATACTTGTCGTTGGGCGAACGCCCGGTGTACTGACCGGTACGCACCACCAACGGCCCGAGATGAGCGAGCAGTCCCTCGTGCCGTTGCAACGCATGCTCGTAGAGCGTCGGCGTGTTGAGGTTCCACCACAGTGTGTTGACGTTGCCAATGCCCAGCCCCTCGAGGCCCTGCTGGCCGTGGACTCGTCCTTGCTCCTCCATCGCCTTACCCCCCTGCGGTTCCGTAATCGCGTGGCTACGCAGGCGACGCCGCCGCCTCGACGGCGGCCGACTTCTTTCCGCGTAGCCGTGCCCATCCACGCTCTACCACTGCGTACAGAACGGGGATGAAGAACACTCCCAAGATAGTATAGACCAGCATTCCACCAAACACAGCGGTGCCGAGCGAGACCCGGCTCCGCGCGCCGGCGCCGGTAGCCACCACCAGCGGCATCACTCCCAAGATAAACGAAAAGGCGGTCATCAGGATGGGTCGGAAGCGGAGCCGTGCCGCTTCCGCCGCGGCCTCGATGATCCCTTTACCTTCCTTCTCATGCTGCTGCTTGGCGAACTCTACGATGAGGATCGCCGTCTTCGCCGAGAGCCCGATCAGCAGGACGATACCGATCTGCGTGTAGACGTTGTTCTCCATCGGCTGGATGAGGCCTCGCAGCAGTATGAAGGCCGCTGCTCCCAGGATGGCTATGGGAACCGACATCATCACCGAGAGCGGGTTGGCCCAACTTTCGTATTGAGCGGCGAGGAACAGGAAGGCAAAGATGATGGCGAGGCTGAAGATGATCGGTGCCAGATTGCCCGCCGCTTTCTGCTGAAACGTCACACCAGACCACTCGTAGTCCATCTGCGATGGGAGAAGCTGGCTAGCGAGACGCTCGACTTCGTCCGTCGCCTGCCCCTCCGAGTAGCCGGCCGCCGGACTCCCCGTCAGGGTGGCGGACCGGAACAGGTTGAAGCGGTTGATGGTCTGCGGACCCACCGTGTCGCGGACCGCGGCCAGGGTGCCAATCGGGATCATGTTCCCCTGGGCGTCCCTCACCTCGAGCGCCTGGATGTCCTCCGCGCGGGCCCGGTACTGCTGATCCGCCTGAACCATCACCTTCCACGTACGACCGAACAGGTTGAAGTCGTTCACGTAGGCCGAGCCCAGATTCGCCTGCAGCGTGTTGAACACCGTCTGCAGTGGTATTCCCAGCGCCTTCACCTTCTCCCTGTCCACCTCGGCGAAAAGCTGAGGCACGTTCGCGCGGAAGTCCTGGTTCATACGCGTCAGCGTGGGGCTGGCGTTGCCGGCCGCCACCAGGTCGTTGGCGAAGGTCTCGAGCTGGATCAGCCCGATCCCTCCTCTGTCTTCGACCTGCATTTCGAAGCCACCGGCCGCCCCCAGTCCCTGGATAGGTGGCGGCGGGAAAGCGAAGACGATGCCCTCGCGCAGCTGGGCGAAACGCGGCTGCACTCGCGCCATGATTCCCCAAACGGTTAGATCGAAGCCCGAGCGGTCGTCCCAATGTTCCAGGGCTGCGATGGAGAAGCCGGTGTTCACCGAGGCGACTCCGTTCAGCAAGGAGAAGCCACCTATCGTAAGAACGTCTGCCACCCCAGGTGTGTCCAAGAGGATCTGGTTCACGCGGTCCATTACCTCTTCGGTACGCTCCAGCGAGGCTCCGGCCGGCAGCTCTGCGTTGACGAAGAAGTAGCCTTCGTCCTCACCGGGCACGAAGCCGCCCGGGATCGAGCTGAAGCCGAGAACCATGAGGACCAGCATGACAGCGAAGGCTCCCATCATCGCGCCGCCCTTGCGGAGCAATCGGTTCACGATCGTCATGTAGCTGCCGGTCATGCGATCGAATTGGCGGTCGAACCAGGTGAAGAAGCGACCTTTCTTCTGCTCGCCGGTCGGCCGCAGCAGCATGCCGGCCAGGGCAGGACTGAGGGTCAGCGCGTTCAGGGAAGAGAAGAGCGTCGCAACCGAGATGGTGGTGGCGAACTGCACGTAGAGTCGCCCGGTGAGGCCCGGCATCACCAGGGTGGGGACGAACACCGCCAGCAGAACTAGGGTCGTGGCCACGACCGCGCCACCCACCTCGTGCATCGCCTTCGACGCCGCCTCCTTGGGCAGTAGCCCCTCGTCGTCCATGATGCGCATCGTGTTCTCCACCACCACGATGGCGTCGTCGACTACAATGCCGATGGCGAGGATCAGTCCGAACAGGCTCAGGTTGTTGATAGAGAGCCCGGCGGCGAGCATGACCGAGAAAGTCCCGATCAGCGAGACCGGGATAGCGATGGCGGGGATCAAGGTGGCCCGGAAGTCCTGCAGGAAGATGAACACCACCAGTACTACCAGCCCCACCGCCATGAGCAGGGTTACGATTACCTCCTTGATGGACTGCTTGATGTATCGCGTCGTGTCGTAGGGGATGGAGTATGCTAGTCCCTCGGGGAAGCGCGCCGACAGCTCGTCCATCGAGGCGGTGACCTGGTTGGCCACGTCGACGGCGTTGGCCCCCGGAAGCTGGTAGATGCCGAGGGTGGTCGAAGGCGCGCCGTTCAGCTCCGAATACCAGGTGTAGAGCTGGGAGCCGAGCTCCACCCGGGCCACGTCTCTCAGCCGGACGAACTCGCCAGCGCTGCCGGCCTTGACGATGATGTTCTCGAACTGCTGGATGTCGGTCAGGCGTCCAAGGGTGGTGATGTTGTACTGGAAGTTCTGCCCGGTCTGCGTGGGCGGCGCCCCGATCTGGCCGGCGGCCACCTGAACGTTCTGCTCGCGCAGCGCTCCCACCAATTCATCGGACGTAAGCCCCCGAGCCTTGAGCTTTGCCGGGTCGATCCAGACCCGCATCCCGAAATCCTTCGCGCCGAAGACCTTTACGTCGCCAGCGCCATTCAGTCGGGCCAGTATGTCAACGATCTGAGTTGTTGCGTAGTTGCTCAGGAAGATGTCGTCGTAGCGGCCGTCCGGTGAGTAAAGGGACACCGCCATGACCATGCTGGTGGATTTCTTCTCCACCTTGACGCCCTGTCGCGTCACCTCACCCGGTAGGACGGGCATGGCGATGTTGACGCGGTTCTGGGTGAGCACCGTGGCCATGTCCACGTCCGTGCCGATGGCAAAAGTGACCGTGAGGTCGAGGCTCCCGTCGCTACCACTCTTGGAGGACATATAGAGCATGTCCTCCACCCCGTTCACTTCCTGTTCGATAGGAGCCGTGACGGTCTCTTCAACGACCCCAGCGTTGGCGCCCGGATAGGAAGTACTAACGCTCACCGTGGGCGGCGTGATGTCGGGCATGCTGGCCACAGGAAGGAGCGGGATGGAGACCGCGCCCACCAGCACGATCACGATGGCGATCACCATCGCGAAGATCGGACGGTTGATGAACATCGAGCTGAAGCCACCCATCGTCAGTTCCCCTCCCCGCTGGCGCCAGCCCGATCGGCCATCGCGGCAAGCTCGGCTTCGGTCTGCGGCGTTACCGGGAAACCGGGTCGGGCCCGGAGCATACCGTTGACGACGTAGCTCTCGTTGCCATCGAGGCCGCTCTCGATGACGACTGTCCCGTCATCCTGGAGCGCTCCCAAGGTCACATAGCGCTGCTCCACCACGTTGTCCTCGCCGATCACGAGCACGTACTTGCCACCCAGATCGGTGCCGATGGCGCGCTCCTCCACGAGGATCGCGTCGGGTATCAGCCTGCCCAGCACCCGGATCCGCACGAACAACCCCGGGAACAGAATCTGTTCGGAATTCTGTAACACAGCTCTGAGCTCGATGGTGCCGGTAGCGGGATCGACAACGTTGTCGATGAAGTCGATCTCGCCCTCATGCGGGTAGTCCGTATCAGCGGCGGTGGCCACGAAGACCCGGCCCACCTGGGACAGCTCCTCCTCGGTGAGCGTGGTGTCCCTCCGCGCCGAGGTGAATGCCAGGACCAGCTGCTCGGGCGCGTTGAAGTAGACGTAGATCGGCTGGATTCGCGTGACCGTCGTGAGGACGGTGGCCTCGCCGGCGCCCACCAGGTTCCCGATGTCCACGTAGTTGCGGCTCACCTGACCGCTGACCGGGGTGGCGACCCGCGTGTAGCTGAGGTTGATGCGGGCGTCTTCGAGGCGAGCCTGAGCGCCAAGCCTAGAAGCATCCGCCTGATCGCGGGTCGCCCTAGCCAGGTCGAGCGACTGCTGGCTGACGGCGTCGGACTGAATCGCCAGTTCAATGCGTTCCAGGTCCGACTCGGCCCGGGCCAGCTCGCTCTCGGCGCTGGCGAGGGCCGCCTGAGCCTCGTTGAATGCGGCCCGGTAGGGCTCGGGCTCGATGATGAAGAGGACGTCGCCTTCATCCACGAAGGAGGCGGGTGTGAATCGCATCTCCTCTAGCGTGCCCGGCACCCGTGCCCTGATCTCGGCGTACTCGATGGCCCGGGTCGTACCCGTGAAATCGGTGTAGCCCTGGACTTCATGACGCTCCGGCGTGGTCACCGTCACCTGGGGAGGTGGTGGGCCCTCGGTCGCGCCGCCGCCACATGCGCAAAGAACCGCGGCCAGCAGGGCCGCTCCTGTTCCGTGGATTCTGCTCATCTATCGGACTCCTGACTTTCACTCTCCTGCGATGGAGACTGTGATTCGTTGTTCGAGCCCTGCTCGGTGCCGGTCTCGTTCTGCGAGTCGCTCATCCGGTCCGGTGCCTCCGGTTCCAGCGACCACCCACCTCCCAAGGCCCGGTTCAGCAGAACGAGGTTCGCCACGACCTGACCTTCGCTGACCGCCAGCTCGTCTTGCTGGCGGAAAAGAGATCGCTGCGTATCCAGGAGGTTCTGGAAGTTGGTGAGGCCCGAGATGTACTGGGTGCGTACCAAGTCGACGGCGCGCTGGCTGGCGTCCACCGCCTCCTGCAGCCGGTCGCGGCGCACCAGCTCCCGGTCGTAGGCGACCAGCGCATCTTCCACTTCTTCGAGAGCGAGTAGGATCGTCTGCTGGTAGGAGAACAGGGCCTGGTCGGTCCGGGCCTCCTCGGCGCGGATGTTGTTCCTAATCCTGCCGCCGCTGAACAGATCCCAGCGGAAGCCGGGAACAACGCCCCAGCCGACGCTCTCCCCCTCGAACAAGTTGGAGAAAGAACCGGACACAGCTTCAACGAAGCCTGCGATCGAGAAGGTGGGATACAGATCGGCTGTCGCCACGCCGATTAGCGCCGTCTGGGAAGCTAGCAGACGCTCGGCCCGGCGAACGTCCGGACGGCGGCGCAGGACGTCCGCGGGTACACCGGTCATGATATCAGGCGGAACCTCGGGGATGACCGCCGAGTCCACCATGAGCTCTTCGTGCAGCGCCCCGGGCCGGTCTCCCAGCAGCACGGCCACCCGGTTGAGGGCGGCATTCAGACCCGTCTCCAAGCTAGGGATCGTTGCCTCCGTCTGCGCCAGGTTCTGCTCCGCCTGGGCCACGTCCAGTGCCGAGGTAAGTCCGGCATTGAACCGATCGCGAGTCAGCTCCAGGCTCTCGCGCTGGGCCTCTGCGTTCCGGCGCGCGTAGTCGAGGCGGGCCTGGAGGGCGCGGACGTCGACATAGTTGAGCGCGACCTCGGCGTAGAGAGAGACCAGCACGTCGCGGTAGTCCTCGATAGTCGCCTCGAATTGGGCGGTGGCCGCCTCGCTGCGCCGGCGGATGCGGCCGAATAGGTCTATCTCCCAGACCGAGCTGGCCTGCGTCTCCCACAGCTCGACTGGCTCCACCTCTTCGCCAGCACCGATGACCAGCTGTCCTCCGGGACTGTTCTCGCTGATCTTCGTGTACGAGTAGGCCCCGTCGAGGACGAGATCGGGATAGAGACCGGAGTTCGCGATCCCGCGGAGCGCACGGGCCTCCGCTACCCGGGCCACCGCGATCCGCAGGTCGAGGTTGGCCAGCTCCGCCCGGCGCATCAGACCGGTGAGAGTCGAGTCTTCTAGGCTCTCCCACCACATCTCGATGTCCGGCTGCTCCTGGGACATCTCGGACTCGACGGCGGCCCGCCATTCATCATCGACGGCAACCTCCGGCTCGACGTAGTCCGGGCCGACCTTGCAGGCGCCTAGCGCCAGCACCAAACAGAGTATGGGAAGTCGCATCCGGTGCATCGTGCGTCCTCCTAGGGGAGGGAGAGACCGCTCTCCCCCCAGTTTTCGGCCCGCAGCCACCGCGGCGGCGGGCCATCTCACACAGCAAGTTGTAGAAGCGATAACAATACCAAGTACGTGTCCCCACGCAACATAGAGGGAATTGTCGAAGCTGATCGGACAGGCTGAGAATTCCCTGGGAATTCTCGAAGTTGATTCGGTGGTTCGGTGATTCGGGGGTTCGGGGAAGTTCAGAGGTTTCAGAAATTACCCGTTCGAAAGCAGGCTTCTTAGGCCGCGAAAGCGAGGGCGCGGTGGGAGGTAGGAGCGCTGGTAGATCCCGGGGATCAAAAGATCAGATGAGCAATTGAGGTTGGAGGTGACGGACGCCCAAATCACATCCAACCTTGCGGCTCGTTTGATCTCTTGATCCTCGGATCTACTAACGCTCCTACCTCCCAACCCACCTCCCATCCCACCTCCCAACTAGGTATCCGAAAGAGTTGCTACCATTATGGCCTTGATCGTGTGCATGCGGTTCTCCGCCTGATCGAAGGCGATGGAGTGCTCCGACTCGAACACCTCCTCGGTTATCTCCATCCCATCCAGCCCGAATTTCTGATAGATCTCTTCGCCGACGTTCGTCTCGCGATTGTGGAAGGCGGGGAGGCAGTGGAGACACTTCACCGATGGGACACGGGTGAGCTTCAGAACGTCCATGTCGATCCGGTAGGGCTTGAGCAACTTGATCCGCTCCGCCCACTTCTCAGGCGGCTCACCCATGGAAAGCCAAACGTCGGTGTAGAGAAAGTCTGCGTCCTTGACGCCGTCCTTGACGCTCTCGGTAAGTGTGATCTTCGCTCCGCTCGACTCGGCGTTTGCGCGGCAGCGCTCTACCAGGCCCTCATCCGGCCAGAGCGCCTCGGGGCCCGCCAGCCGGACGTCCATGCCAAGCTTCGAGCCGCCGACCAGCAACGAGTTAGCCACGTTGTTGCGCGTGTCGCCCAGGTAACAGAAAGCGATATCGCCCAACTCTTTGTCGGTGTGCTCGAGCATCGTCATGATGTCGGCCACGGCCTGGGTCGGGTGATACTCATCGGTCAGGCCGTTCCAAACCGGCACTCCGGCGTACTCGGCAAGTTCCTCGACGATAGGCTGGCCGAAACCACGATACTCGATGCCGTCGTACATGCGGCCGAGCACCCGGGCGGTATCCTTCATCGACTCCTTATGCCCGATCTGCGACCCGCTGGGCCCCAGATAGGTTACGTGAGCGCCCTGGTCGTAGGCGGCCACCTCGAACGCGCAACGCGTGCGAGTCGACGTCTTCTCGAAGATGAGAGCGATGTTCCGCCCGACCAGCCGCTGCTTCTCCACCCCCTTGGACTTCTCCGCCTTCAACGCCTTGGCGAGATCGAGAAGATGCAGGATCTCCTCGGGCGTGTAGTCCTCGAGCGTGAGGAAGCTCCGCTTGCGCAAGTCCATCGCCATGCCCTCTCTGATTTCTTGGGGTCGCTCGAACTTAGGCAGGCGACCACCTGCAGGAAAGACCGGGAGCGGCCGTGCAGCCGACTCGGAGGGATCAGCGGCGCGCCCAGCTCCGGAAGGCCAGTAGCAACTTCTCGACCTCGCTGAGCGACTCGCGCTCATCGATCATGGCCCGCAGGATCGCCGGCTCGTTGGTGGTGATGTTGTCCACGCCGAGATCTATATAGGAGGACATCTCCGCCGGGGCATCGACGGTCCAGACATGCACCTCCTTTCCAGTCCTCTGCACGTCCTCAACGCGGCGCTGTGTGGCCAGTCGCTTGTTGAAGCTCAAGAAATCGACATCTAGTCGGGCAACGCGTCCGCGCGCGCTGTAGATCATGTAGCCGGTCTCGAGCTCCGGATTCAATTCGCGGACCTTCAGGAGCGCGGCGTAATCGAGCGAGCTGACGAGCGACTGGGAGACGAAATCTGCGTCTTCGAGTACCTGCACGACCCGCTCGGCGAGCATCTCGTCGTGCCCGTTGAACTTCAGCTCGATGTTCAACTTGATGCGGTCACGGGCGGTCTCGATCGCCTCTTCCAGGGTGGGGACCCGCTCCCCTGCAAAGCTGGTCGCGAACCAGCTGCCCGCATCCAACTCCCTGATCTCGGCGTAGCTGATCTCCCAGATCTTGCGGGCAACCCCGGCTACCCGCATCAGGTCCTCATCGTGCAGCACCACGATCACGCCGTCGGCGGTCTCCTGCACATCGATCTCGCAATAGTCCGCCCCATCCTCGATGGCCGCTTCGATGGCGCTCAACGTGTTCTCCGGTGCCCGCTTCGAGCTGCCGCGATGCGCGGTAACCTCGACGTGATGATCGAGTCGAGTTCGCTTCACCGCGGCGAACGAGGCGACGAACATCACCGCCAGACAGGCCAGCACGAACGCGGCAACTGCGCGTCGCGACTTCCACCATCCTACTCCGCGGCCAAAACGGCCGACCTGCGGCGCCGCAAGTGCGGCGACCGGCATCCCTCGCTCTTCACTGAGGCGGCGGTACAGGTGTGCGATGATGTGACCGTTGATCGATAGACCCACGAGCGTGACGATCTCGATGGCCAGCAGATAGAGGACGATCAATAGAGCGATCACCCCGATCACCACTGTCAGGTTCTCGCCGAGGCGCGCAAAGACGATCGTCCCGAGCAAGTTGAGAGCGCCGGTCACGATGGCCGGCCCGGCCGCCATCGCCAGGGCCCATAAGACGAGTACAAACCCTACCCGATGCCAATTGCCGCTCATCAGCCGGCGGCTGCTCCGCAGCGCGGCCAGCGGACTGGCACGCTCGAACAGAAGAGCGGGGACCGAGAAGATCCAGCGCAGATAGAGGACCGCGAAGACGAGCAGCGCGCCGGCCAGCAGAAACGCCCCGATGACGACGGCCAACCAGAACGAGGGCGGCCTGGCGGTGATCAAGTAGTTGATGTCATAGCGTTGCGTCATCGCCAGGTACACCAGCCCGGCAAGCCCGGCGAACGGCGCCAGCGCGAGGACGTATAAGAAGGCTTGCAGGGCGGCGAGGCCGAGCAGGGCTGGCAACCTCATGGCGGTCAGCCGCAGCGCCTCGAGCGCGGAAACGCG
>JBDHHZ010000065.1:0-10763 GCA_039589115.1 Gemmatimonadota bacterium
TCGCGACGAAAGGGAGCGTGGCCAGTATCGAGACCGACGCGCTGGAGTGGCTGCTGTTGCGAATTCAGTAGGTCGCTAGGGACCGCCGCCGGTTCGCTGGAGGTGGGCCCGCAGATCGCCGACGTCGTAGCGCCCGTTCCCGTTGTTCAGCTCGTCCAGGTAGGCTTCCTCGGGCTCGGTCAGCAAATTCGCGTCGTCGAGCAGTAGCGGCGCCAGCAGCCGCTGTATCGAGAACGGCGCCGTCGACACCAGGAGCCGCGCCGTACCACCCTGCAACGTGATCTCGTAGATGTTCACATCCGATTCCTCGCCGAGCCCGCCGTCCAACCGGGTGGAGGGTTCGGTCAGGCTGGTCAACGCGCCCGGCCCCTCGACACCGTAGGCGTCGCCCGCTTCGCCGCGGTTGCCGCCCTGGAGCATCGTTCGAACGAGCGTGCTGTCGCCATCCGCTTCCAGCAGCTGCACGCCGTAGATCGGCGGACATTCACGACAAGGCCGGAACGGGATGGTGTCGTTGGTGCGATAGATCAGGACGCCGGAGGCCGGGAGGTTGAGATCGAAGCCGGTGCGTTCCCGGTACTCGATCAGCAGCCACTCTTCGGCGCCCAGCGGGATCGCCAGAATCTCGCGGCTGGTCTGCACGGGCGTCAGCGTCAGCTCGACGAGCTCGGTCTGCGGAACCCCCCGTATCTCGTCCAGCCAGCCCAGCTGTAATTTCCCCCAAGCATCGATGTGAGTGGGTCGCCGCCAGCCGGTTCGGTTCTCGGTGCCGCAGCCCCAGGCGCCCGCCGCCATCAGCGACCAGCAGCCGACCACCCAGCGCCGGTTCTCGGGAGTGATCCCATCGACGGGATGGTAGAGGTCGGGCAGGCCGAGGTTGTGGCCCATCTCGTGGGCGACCGTTGTGATGGGCGTGATGGCGGACCCGTCACAGGTGACGATGCTCTGAACCAGGTACGGGTCGACGATGATCGGGCTGCCGTCCGGCCGTAGATCGTCGGTCTCGTACACCTCATCCGTCTGGCCGCGAATCCCGAAGAAGTGCGGCCAGATTCCGGGCCCACCACACGACGCGGAGATCTCGAGGAAGTAGAAGGCCAACGCATCGACGATGCCATCATCGTCGCCGCTGTTCGGCTCATTGTCGAGCCCGTCATTATCGTACAACCCGAAGTCGAGAGTTGGGTCGGCTAAGGTCAACGCCTCGACGAGGTACTCGCCGACCCGGGCGTCATCCCCCAGGCCGTACTGCTCTCCGACCACCTCCGCCATCGTCAAACTCGTGCGAACCCAGGGCGCGACTTCTCCATAGATGTAGAGCCGACCGCCTGACACTTGATCGTAGAACTCGCGGAGCGTGCCGTCCGGGTCCGGCCCGTCGAAGAGTATCCGGCTCAAGTCGTCTGCGCTGATGGTGGGTTCGGGCGAGTCGGCGAAGAGCGCCGGGATGGCCACGATCGGCAAATCGCCGGTCACGGCCTGATTCGCGGCATAGGCTTGCTCCGCCCGGGTCACCCAGCCGCTCTGCGCGCGATATGCCTGCGCGTTACGCCTCAGCCGTTCGACATAACTCTGCGAAAGCTCGCGACCCGGCACTCGAGCTGGGTACTCGATGTCCTGTGCAGAAGCGTAGCCCGGAACGAGGACTGCGAGTCCGATGACCGGCGCGATCCAACGAGGCATCGTTGTCATGATCGCCCTCCGGTCACCAGTCGAGGGTCGCGACGTAGCCCGACAGATCGTCGCGTAACACGTTAGCGCTATCGGCAACTTCGATGATGCGCAGGTTGGACACCGCCCTCCTGTCTTGCACGGTCATCGTGAAGCCGATGTCGCCAGGCTCATCGAGCAAAACGACGATGCGACTGATGCCGCCGGACCGGAAATGAGCCGCCTGGCCGGCCTCCACCGTGATCACGATGATACCGCCGCCCGTCACCTCGAAGACTGCGGCACCCTCGACCCCGTTGGGAGAGGCCAGGCTCGCCACCAGGTCGCCAGGCCCGGACGGTACGCCGGAGGGCGCGTCGCTGCAGGATAAGGCGATCAGTACGCAGGCTACCGTGAGGACGCTCGCGACGCCGATCCGCCGGCCGACGGCGGCGCGCGCGCGCGCTGAGACCGCTAACTGGTACATTCCGCACTCACTTATGGCGTGTCGAATTGGCTGTAAATTAGCGCCTTTTGAGGCCCCGTCCCAAACGCGTAGAACCCGGCGCCTGCAACCTTTCGAGCTTTCGTCCTGTCTCTCATCTTGTACTACGAAACACAGACACATTCGGTTTTGCGGTCGACCCCCCGGAGGAGCGCTATGCTCAGGCTATCATCTTTTGCTTCGTTGTTGGCTTCTTTCCTTCTCATCGCGCCGCTCGCGGCACAGGACGAGCCGGCGCCGCCCGACCTATCGGAGGCCAAGATGCTGTACGGCCTGTCGCTGTTCTGGCAGGAGGCGAACTACAACTTCGCCTTCTTCGACCAGGTGCCCGACCTCGATTGGGATGCAACCTACGAGGCGTTCATCCCAGAGGTGCTCGCCGCAAAGTCCACGTACGAGTACTACCGCGTGCTGAGACGATTCGCCGCGCTCCTACAGGACGGACATACGAGCGTGAACTTCCCGCGCGCGTTTCGCTATCGCGAATCCTATCCGTGGGTCCTGGTCAGGAACGTGGAAGACCAGGCGCTCGTCGTTAACGTCGGGCGCAGCCTGGAAGCGGAGATCCCCATCAACTCGGTCATCGAGACGGTCGACGGCGTGCCGGCGGCGGACCACGCCGCCGGTCACCAGCTGCCCTATGTGTTCTCGAGCACCGAGCACCATCGCTGGGACGAGGCGCTCCGCTGGGTGCTCCGCGGGCCCGCCGAGGAGTCTATTGAGATCACCTACATGATGCCGGACGGCGAGCGTCGCGAGCGTACTCTGTCCCGCGATCGCCGCACCCGTGAGGATGAATGGCTGCTGCCGACGTCGTCGACCCGGCCACGCTTCGAGATGCACTGGCTGGAGGAAGGGATCGCTCACGTTGTCCTCAATACCTTCAACGACACTTTGGTGGTCAGCGACTTCGAGGCGGCGCTACCGGAGCTCTACGATGCGAGGGCGCTGGTCATCGACGTGCGGCAGAACGGCGGCGGCAACAGCAACAACGGCTACCGGATCGCCGCCTACCTGACCGACGACACGCTTCAGACCTCCGCCTGGCGCACGCGGCAGAACATCGCCGCCTACAAGGCATGGCGTCGGGAGGACTACGTTGGGATGGATGCCTGGTTCGACGGCGGCACGCACGGCGAGGTGCCACCGGCAGACGGCCGGCGACTGATCGTGCCCACTGTCGTGCTACAGGAACACGCGACGTTCTCAGCGGCGGAGGACTTCCTGGTCGCCATCGATGCGATACCGCACATCACGACCGTTGGCCGGCCCAGCGGCGGCAGTACGGGCCAGCCGCTGATGTTCGAGTTGCCGGGCGGCGGCTCGGCGTTCATCTGCAGCAAGCGGGACACGTATCCGGACGGACGCGACTTCGTCGGGGTCGGGGCTCAGCCGGACATCACCATCGCTCCTACTGTCGAGGCAGTTCAATCTGGTCGGGATCCGGCTCTCGAAATGGCTGTCGTGCTGCTTCGGGATCAGCTGGCGGGCGACTGAGGGTCTTCCTATCCCATCAGCCGCTTGAACAGGGACTTGACCGCGCCCTCGTAGCGCTTGACCACGAGCACCGAGGCCGGCGAGTGCCGGGCGATTTTCTCCGGAATCTCGCCCAGCAACATCTTGCGGAACAGCGGCTCCTTCGCGGCGCCGATGACGATCATGTCGAAGTCACGGCTTGCCTTCGCTAATCCACCGGCCACCGATTCCGCCTCGATCAGCCGGCTCTCCACGGGCACGGTCACGTCCACGTGGGTGAGCGTCTTCTCAATCCAGTGTTCGGCTTCGGCTCGCTGCCGCTCGGTCGCGTCGGGCGGCACGACGTAGCCGGCCGTCGTTTCCAGCTCGAGGGCCGGGCCTAGCACGTTGAGGAACTCCGCTGCGAGCTGGGCGTGCGGGCCGCCGGCCGTGGGGAACAGGCAGCGCCGAAATTCACCGTCGGCGATCTTCAACAGCATCAGATCGCAGGGCGCGTGCCGGATGACCTGGTCGGCCACCTCGCCGAAGATCCGCTCACGAGTATTGGTATACCCCTTCCAGCCCATCAGCAGTACGTCCGCTCGGTGCCGTACCGCGGCCTCGAGGATCCCGTGGTGGGCGTTATGCGCGATGGCGACGTCCGTCTCGATCTCGATGTCGTGATCGGCCGCGTACTCGCGCGCCATTCGGAGTAGCGGCTCCCTGTGATGAGCGAAGCGTAGACCCTCGTGGATCGGCAGCTGCCTCGGCACGACCGTTACGGTGACCGCGACGAGCCGCCGGCCGCGCGCACGGGCGATCGGGCTGGCGAAGTCGAGCAGCGTCTTGACGGTATCCGGGTTGTGTAACGGCACTACTACGGAGTAGTCGGGTCGCTCTTCCTGCGGCCGCTGGCTCGGTATCAGCACCTGCGGCTCCTCTCCCGCCGCCATCTTCTCGAAGTACCCGAAGTAGATCAGCAGGCCCAGCACGATCCAGCCTATAGTCACGTACCAGGCGAGCGGCTGGAACTTAAACTGGTAGAGGGCCAGGAAGACGTTGAGCCCGATCCCGAGCACCGGGGTGAGCGGGTAGAATGGAACGCGATAGCCTCGCGGGATCTCCGGCGCTTTGCGGCGCAGCGCGATGACCGCCAGGTTCACCAGCGCGAATGTCAGTAAGAAGATCAGGCTCGCCGCGGAGCCGACCGCCTCGATGGGCAGGGTCAGCGCCATGGCCAGCAGGATCACGCCGGTGACGATGATCGCGGCGCGCGGCGTGCGACGCTCCGGGTGGATCTTCGACATCTGCCGCGGCAGCAAGTTGTCGCGCGCCATCGAGAAGGCGACGCGCGATGATGCCAGGACCGTCGCGTTGAGCGCCGACATCGTCGAGAGCAGGCCGCCGAACACGATGACCCCGACACCGAAAGCGGGCATGAAATCCTCCGCCGCCCGCACGATCGCCGTCTCCTTGTACTCGCCCAAGAACTGCCAGCTCGGGCTGTCGCCGGAGCTGACCGCGCCCAGAGAGACGAACAGTATCAACAGGTACATCGTCACCGCGATCGCCAAGGCGATGAAGGTGGCGCGCGGGATGTTCTTCTCCGGCTCCTTGATCTCCTCCGCGACGGTGGCGATCAGGTCGTAGCCCTCGAAGGCGATGAAAGTGAGACCCATCGCCACCAGCACGCCGCTCCCGCCCAGCGGGAAGAACGGCGAGAAGTTCTCCGCCACCTCCGCCGGCGCCGCAAAGACCCGCTTGAGACCGTAGAACACGAAGATCCCCAGCACCGCCAGCTTGGCCAGCGTCAGCGCGTTCTCCGCCTGGCCCGTCACCTCGGCGCCCCGGATATTTAGCCGGATGAAGACGAACCCGACCAGCACGGTGACCAGCAGCACCGGGAGCTGCTCCCCGGCGATGCCGAAGAAGCCGTGTGTCGGTCCCGGGACGTACTTGAGGAAGAACTCCCAGAAGTAGCCCGCAAAGCCGAGGGCGTACAGGCTGCAAGCTACCGTGTAGGCGAACCAGAGCATCCAGCCGGCGGTGAAGCCCAGCGCGCCCGGGAAGGCCATCCGCACGAACGAATAGCCGCCGCCCGCCCGCGGGATGGCGGAGGCCAGCTCGGCGTAGGCGAACGCCGTCAGCAGAGTGACCACACCGTTCAGAGCGAAGGCCAGAATCGAGGCGGGCCCCGACTCGCCGGCGGCGATGCCGGTGAGCACGAAGATGCCCGCGCCGATCATGGCGCCGACGCCGATCATCACGGCATCGAACAGGCCCAGATCTCGGGCGAACGTGGTTTGCGTCGTGTCCGTATTCGTCATGCGCGGTGTTGCTGAGCGAGAATGCAGGCTCGACGCCCATGGCTGGGCTCGGCCCATATTCTAGCGTCGAGGAGCGAAGATGTCATCCCGTTGTGGCTCGTGGGGACCGATTAGCGAGCCAATTGACACAGGGCTTCCCATCACCGAAGATGACCGAGCCTCCTCGTGCGCGGCACGCTCGAGCGCCCGTTTGCCAGCGGGCCAGCCCCATTCTCGCATCCCTGGTACCAACCGAGGAGTAACTCGATGACCAAAGAGATCAGGATCGAGGATCTGGACCCACAGGCGTTCATCAGTGAGAAGGTGGAGGAAATCGCCGCTACCGTCGGCGACGGCAAAGCGATCAACGCCCTGTCCGGCGGTGTCGACTCGTCCGCGGTCACTCTGCTCGGGCACCGCGCGCTCAGCGACCGACTGAGCACCTGCTTCATCGAGAACGGGCTGATGCGCCGCGACGAGCCGCAGCAGGTGGCGTCGATGTTCCGCGATCTGGGAGTGCACGTGGAGATCATCGACGCGCGCGAGGAGTTCTTCGACGCGCTCAAGGGGATCACCGACCCCGAGGAGAAGCGGGAGGCGGTCACCCAGACCTTCTACCGCGACGTCTTCGGGCGACTCGTGCGCGAGAGCGGCGCGCAGTTCCTGCTCCAGGGCACCATCCTGACCGACGTGGACGAGACCGTCGCCGGCATCAAGCGCCAGCACAACGTGTTCGAGCAGCTGGGGATCGATCCCGAAGACGCCTTCGGCTACAAGATCATCGAGCCGCTCGTCCAGATCCGGAAGGACGGCGTGCGTCGCGTCGCCGAGGCGCTCGGGCTGCCGCAGTCAGTCTGGAATCGCATGCCTTTCCCCGGCCCCGCACTGGCGGCGCGCGTCATCGGCGAGGTGACGCCCGAGCGTATCGAGACGGTACGGATCGCCAACGCGATCACCGAAGAGGAGCTCGCCGATGTCGACGCCTTCCTGAAGCTCGCCATCCTGCACGAGGACAGGGTCACGGGCATGCGCGAGGGGGTGCGCGACTTCGGCCTGCAGATCGAGGTGCGCTGTTGGGACAGCGTGGACGCCCGCGAAGGCACACCCACCGAGCTCCCGTGGAGCACCCAGCGCCGGCTGGCCGATCGGCTGATCGGCGAGGTCCCGGGCGTCGTGAGCGTCACCTACAGTCTGGCGACGAAGCCGCCCTCGACCATGGAGGCCATCTAGGGGCTGGCCTGCGGCTGCTTCAATTTCTTCAGCTGCTCGTCGCTCAGCGGCTCGGCGAACATGAACTGGGTGGCGTCCTGCCCGCGCCCCAGGAGCGACCAGGTCTCGGCTTCCGCTTCCGGGCGCATCAACCCCGCCAAAAGAGAGGCAGAATGTACAGGCTCGTACGGCGAACATCCATCATCGTCCTTCTTGCAGCGCTCGTCTCGGCATGCTCGGAGGGCCCGAGCGACTACAGCTCCACCGCCACGACGGCGCCCTCTACCGACATCTTCCTGGGCACCCTGCTGCTGGACGGCGATCGAATCGAGGTAGGCAACTTCATCAACATCACCGACCGCGATGGTTACGACAATCAACCGCATTTCGTAGCCCACGGGACGGCGCTGCTCTACACGTCGGCACGGGACAGCCTTCAAACGGACATCTACCGGTATGACATAGAGGCCGGCACGATCGCCCAGGTCACGCATACACCGGCAGCAAGCGAATACTCACCAACGGTGATGCCGGGCGGGAACCTGTTCTCCACCATCCGCGAGGAGCCCGGCCGGCAAGGGCTGTGGCAGTACGGGATGAACGGCAGCGATGGCGGCGGCATGCTCGACGAAGTCCAGCCAGTGGGCTATCACGCGTGGGTTGATCCCCATACTATCGCCGTCTTCGTACTGGGCGATTCGATCACACCGTCTACGCTGCAGCTAACCGACCTAGTCTCGAGCGCCATGTCGGTCCTCGCAGAGAATATTGGAAGGTCCATTCACCGAATCCCGGGACAGCGAGCGATCAGCTTCGTCCACAAGGTGAGCGATGACGAGTGGCACATCAACGCCGTCGAACTCGGCACTGGGTCCATCACGACCATCACACCGACGTTGCCCGGCAGCGAGGACTACGTAATGCTGTCCGCCAACACCATCATCATGGGAAGCGAATCCACCCTGTACCGGTTCGTGGAAGGCGGCGAGTGGGAGGTCGTAGCGGACCTGGCCGAGTTCGGCGTGCGCGGGATAAGCCGCGTCGCAGTTTCGGTCGCCGGCGGTCGTATCGCCGTAGTCGGCGAGCGCGGCGAGTGAAACTCTGATCGGAGACCGGGCGTAGGGAGAGACGCGGCGCGCGGGCCGCCTCAACATTCCTGCAACGACTTTCCATATGGAAACGATACTTCAAGACCTGAGGTTCGGGGCCAAGCTGCTCTGGAGGGAAAAAGCTCTCAGCCTGACGATTCTGCTCACACTGGCCGTCTGCATCGGAGCGAACACGACGATCTTCAGTGTGATCAACACCGTGATGCTCGAGCCCCTTCCCTTCGCCGAGCCCGATCGCCTGGTGACCGTTTTCAACAGCTATCCGAACGCCGGCGTGGAACGGGCATCGAACAGCGCACCGGACTTCTTCTACCGCCGCGAACAGGTGCAAGCGTTCGAAGAGGTCGCCGCGTTTCAGTACTCGGGCCATACGGTCGGCGATCCGGGGAGCACCGAGCGCGTTCGAAGCATGAGGGTGACGCCGTCACTCTTCCCGCTGCTCGGGGTGCAGCCGCTGCTCGGACGCGCCTTCAGCGAGGAGGAGATGGACATCGGCAGCGAGCAGGTAGTGGTCCTCGGCCACGGGTTCTGGCGGGAGCGTTACGGCGGGGACCCGGGCGTCATCGGACAGGACCTGCGCGTCGACGGCCGGCCCTACACGATCGTCGGCGTGATCGGCGAGGGTTTCCGCTTCCTCGGCCAGCGAGAGAGCCGCTTCTACGTGCCGATCCCGTTCGAGCCCGAGGACCGCACTCCGGAACGACTCCACAACAACAACTACCAGATGATCGCCCGGCTTCGACCGGGTGCCACCATCGAGCAGGCGGTCGGTCAACTCGAGGCCCTCGATAACTCGTTGATGGAGGTATTTCCGGTCCCGAATGCCAGGCAGATCCTGGAGGACGCTGGCTACCACGCCCAGGTCCACAACCTGAAGGATGATCTGCTCCGCAACGTGCGGCCCACATTCGTCATGCTCTGGGCCGGTGTGCTGTTCGTCCTACTGATCGGCTGCCTGAACATCGCGAACCTGATGCTGGCCCGCTCCAACGTTCGGATGCGTGAGCTGGCGACCCGGGTCGCGCTGGGCGCCGACCGCGCGCGGCTCAGCCGGCAGCTGCTCACCGAGGCCGTAGCGATCGCGACCGTCGGTGGACTCCTCGGTCTCGGCGTGGGCGCCGCCGGCCTCCGCCTGGTCCAGACGATGGGTGTCGAGAACTTGCCACGCGGCGCTCTTGTCGGCTTCGACGGCAGTGTCGTGCTGTTCACTCTTTTGGTGGCTGTCGTCGCCGGCATGTTCTTCGGCGCGATCCCACTGATGCACATCTTCCGAACCGACCTGAACACCGTGTTCCGGTCGGAGAGCCGCACCGGCTCGGCGAGCCGGCGTACCGTTCTGTTGCGCAGCGGCCTGGTCACCAGCCAGGTCGCCATCGCCTTCGTGCTGCTCATCGGTGCCGGCCTCATGTTCGCCAGCCTGCGCGCAGCCCTGAGAGTCGATCCGGGCTTCCGACCGAATTCGGTCCTCACCGGCTACCTGTCGCTGCCCAACGCTCGATACCCTGAGAGCACCGACCGGAGGCAGTTCCTCGACGAGCTGTTGCGTGAGGTGCGGGCGCTGCCCGGCGTCACGACCGCTGGTGTCACCAGCCAGCTCCCGTTCGGCGGCAGCAACAGTTCGAGCGTCATCCTGCCCGAGGGGTACACTCCGAGCCCGGGCGAATCTATGCTTTCGCCGTACAACACGATCGTTGGCCCAGGCTACTTCGAGGCCATGGGGATTCCGCTGTTGGAAGGCCGCGACTTCGAGGAATCCGATGCCGAGGATGGCCAGTTCATCATCTTAGACGAGTGGCTGGCCCGGCGGTACTTCCCCGACGACAGCCCTCTCGGCAAGCGGATGCTATGGGGCACGGTGCCCGGCGCGGAAGAGAACGAGGAGGACTTCCTCTACACGGTCATCGCCGTCGTCGGCGACATCAAGCAGAACGACCTGACGGAGAGCGAGCACGTCGGGGCCTACTACTTCACCTACAAGCAACGCCCGTTCAGGAATCCGAGGCTCGTGGTCCGTACGGCGATGTCACCACTCTCGCTGACGCCGGCGATCCGGCAGGTCGTCAGCCGCATCGACCCGGATATGCCGTTCTACTACCCGGAGACCATGGAGCAGAGTATCGCCGAGTCCCTCGAGTCGCGCCGGACGCCTATGCTGCTTCTCCTCATCTTCGCCGGCGTCGCCCTCTTCCTGGCCGGCGTCGGGATCTACGGTGTGCTGGCTTACTCGGTGACCCAGCGGACCCGCGAGCTGGGAATACGAATGGCTCTAGGCAGCAGCCCACAGCAGGTCTTCAGCCTGGTCGTCGGCCAGGGTATCCGCGTGCTGACTTTTGGCCTCGTGATCGGCCTCGTTGGAAGTCTGCTCTTGGTCCGGTTGATCAGGGCTCTGCTCTACGGCGTCCAGCCCACTAACCCCGTCGTGCTGACCGCGGTCATCCTGACGCTGGCCGCCTGCGGTATCGGCGCGTGCCTGCTCCCGGCACGGCGGGCGACCCGCATCGACCCGGTCGTGGCCCTGAACAGTGAGTA
>JBDHHZ010000066.1:0-10572 GCA_039589115.1 Gemmatimonadota bacterium
GTTGGCTGCGCGTCGCCGTCCGGACCCCAACGGTAGTCGGCGTAGACCTTCACCAGGTCGGCGCCGCGGCCGATCTGGTCGCGCACCACGCGGATCAAGTCGTCGTGGCCGTCTGCCGCTTCGGCGCCCAGAGGGAGATCCCACTCCGGGGCGCCCTTGGGGCCGTAGCTGCCCGTCGCCACGATGGCGCGACCCGCCACCAGCAGCCGCGGTCCGGGGATCACGCCACCATCGATGGCCTGCTTGAGGCCCACGTCGGCGTAGCCAGCCCCCTCCGTCCCCAGGTCGCGCTCCGTGGTGACGCCGGCCATGAGCGTCTTCTCTGCAGCCACCGTCGCCCGGGCAACCCGCATCGCCAGCGACTCGCGGAGCACCTGGTCGTTCCAGCTCGTCTCGTCGTAAGGGTGAAGCAGCAGGTGCGAATGGCCCTCGATCAGTCCGGGCAGCAACGTCAGACCCGGCAAATCGATAACTCGTGCACCGGCCGGAGGCTCCAGGCGGTCCGACGGTCCGGCCGCAGCGATCCGGTCGCCGACGACAACGACCTCCCACCCGCTGTGGAGGGTGGCCGTGACGCCATCGAAAACCCGGGCGGGACGCAGCACCAGCGCCTCCGGCGACTGGGCGGCGGCGGGGCGAACCTGGACGATCGCTACGGCGAGCAGAGCCATTAGGCTCGAGATGCACTTGTGGGTCATGGTTCGTCTCTGTTGGTGTTAGGTGCGGGCACGAGGTTGAGGTCTGGATCTGACGCTATCTCGCGCGCGGATCGGTGGCAAGCTGGCTCACGATTGCATCGGCTGAGGATAACGACGAGGTTGTCTCGGCCCCACACGAAATGACGCAGACGGAACGACACGAAGGGAGACCCATGAATCGCCACCTTCAGGTGCAACGGCTAATCGAGACCGCTCTTCGCCTGGCCCTCACGGCTATCGTCGCCGGCCTGACGATCATGAACGCGAGCGAGGTCCAGGCCCAGACGTTTCCCTCCGACGATCCCGTGATCCGGCAGATGTGGGAGGTCGGGATGGAGAACTCGCAGACCGAGGCGCTCGCCCAGGTCCTCATGGACTCGGTCGGCCCCCGGTTGGCGGGCTCGCCCGGTCTCGACGCGGCCGTCGATTGGCTCGAGCGGAAGTACCAGAGCTGGGGCATACGGGTGCGCAAGGAGCAGTACGGGACCTGGCGCGGCTGGCGGCAGGGGCCGTTGCACGTCGACCTGGTCGCCCCCCGCATTCAGACTCTGGAGGCCGAGCTCTTAGCCTGGAGTCCTGGAACCGATGGGCCAGTCGAGGGAGGCGTGATCGCGTTGCCCGAAGTCGCGGCGTCCGGGGAGAGCTCCGAGTGGCTGCCTATGGTGAGTGGGAAGTTCGTGCTGATCTCGGTTCCCGAGTCTACCTGCCGGGCGCCGCAGCAGATGGAGGAGCTGGCGCGGCCGGAGACCGTCGAACGTCTCGATTCGCTGCGCAACGAGACACGGCGTGCCTGGTACCTGCGGCTTCGCGAATTGGGGGGCTCCAGATCGTTGGCGCGACAGGCCGAGGAAGCCGGTGCCCTGGGCGTCATATCGTCGGAATGGTCTCGCGGCTGGGGAGTGAACAAGATATTCAGCGCCTATTCGGAGGGCGTGGTGTCTATCGACCTCTCGTGTGAGGACTACGGCCTGGTCTATCGGTTGGCCGCGAAGGACCAAGGCCCCAAGCTGAGGATCGAAGCCGATGCGGAGGAGCTGGGTGAGGTGCCGCAGTTCAATGTGATTGCCGAGCTGAGAGGCGACGAACTGCCTGACGAGTACATCGTCCTCTCGGCGCATCTCGACTCTTGGCACGGGGCGACCGGCGCCACCGACAACGGTACCGGCACGATCACTATGCTGGAGGCGATGCGGATCCTGAAGCAGACCTATCCCAACCCGCGGCGCACCATCCTGGTGGGCCACTGGGGGGTCGAGGAGATGGGGCTCATCGGCTCGCGTGCGTTCACCGAGGACCACCCCGAGGTGATCGAAGGCCTGCAGGTAGCCTTCAACCAGGACAACGGCACCTGGCGCGCCGAGAGGATCGAGGGGCAGGGGTTCCTGCACGCAGGTGAGCATATCGGCCGCTGGATCTCTCTGGTGCCCTCACAGATCAGCGAGCACATAACGCTGGAGTTCCCGGGCGCCCAGAACAACCGGGGGAGCGACCATTCGTCGTTCCTGTGCCATGGCGCGCCGGCCTTCCGTCTGCAATCCCACTATGACGAATACCGGCAATACACCTGGCACACCAACCGCGATACGTACGACAAGATCGTCTTCGACGACCTCAAGGAGAATGCGACGCTCGCGGCTATGCTCGCCTACGCCGCTTCCGAAGACCCCGATCGCCTACCTCGAGACAAGGCGGTGCTGCCCGTCGACCCAAGGACGGGTGAGCCACGGGAATGGCCGCAGTGCCGGCCGGCGCGCAGAAGCTCAGGTAGGTAAGCATGGAGCCCCCGCTCGTCAGGTAGTGCGAGCGGGGCGCCAGCGGGCTACATTCGCACCGTTCCACAAAAAGCCCCAGCCCGAGGGATGCCGAGCGACACCCCGGGGTGTTTCTATGCCATCCCACATCCTCTCGAGACTCACGGAGGTTCTGCCGATGAAAGTGCTCAGTAAGCTGGCGCTAGCGGCGGTCCTGGCCACGGCCCTGGCAGGAACGGCCGCGGCGCAGGGCTCGGACGGCATCTTCCCGTTCGACTACCGTCTGGTAGAGCTGGAAAACGGCTTCAAGGCCTACCTGATCAAGGCGGGCGCGCCGAACCAGATCGCCTATGTGTCCATGGTGCGTACCGGCAGCCGCGATGAATGGGAGCCCGGGAAGAGCGGCTTCGCTCATTTCTTCGAGCACATGATGTTCCGCGGCACCGACAAGTACCCCGACTACGACGCGATCACCGCCGGAATGGGTGCCGCGCGTAACGCGTTCACCAGCAGCGACAGGACGGTCTACTACCTGGTCGCCTCCAACGAGTACCTGGAGCAGATCATGGACCTGGAGTCCGATCGCTTCATGAACCTGAACTACTCGGAGCCGGACTTCCGGACGGAGGCGGGCGCCGTGCTGGGCGAATACCAGCAGAGCGCGACCACGCCGTTCGGGTTCCTGAACGAGAGGGTACGAAACGCGGCCTACGACGTGCACACCTACAAGCACACGACGATAGGGTTCGAGGCCGACGTGCGTGCGATGCCGGAGGGCTTCGACTACAGCCTCTCGTTCCACCGCCGCTACTACCGTCCAGAGAACGTCGTGCTGGTGCTGGCCGGCGACTTCGATCTCGACCAGGCCGAGCGCCTGATCGGGCAGTACTACTCGGGGTGGGAGCCGGGATATGTCGCGCCAGAGATCACACCGGAACCGGCCCATACCGCGCCGCGCAGCCTGACCGTCAGGTATCCGGGCCGGACGCTTCCGATCCTATCGATGAACTACCAGGCCCCGGCCTGGAACGCCACCGACAGGCAGACGGTTGCCACTCAGGTGCTTGGCAGGGTCGCCTTCGGGTCGAATTCCGACACCTACAAGAAGCTCGTCGTCGAGGAGCGTCGAGTACAGTACCTGAGGGCGGGTTTCGGCCTGCTCCGTGATCCCGGCCTATTGAGCATCACCACCATGGTCGTCGATCCGGCCGACGTCGGCCAAGTCGAGCAGGAGATCCAGACCACGATCGAGCGGTTCCAGGCCGATCTGGTCGATGAGGAGATCTTCGCTGACACCAAGAGCAATATGAAGTACGGATTCCTCATGGGGCTCGAGACGGCTCAGCAGGTCGCCTTCTCGATGATGACTTATGTGATCAACACGGGAGGAATCGAGGCCTTGGAGGAATACTATCGGACACTCGATTCGGTCACTCGTGAGGATGTTCGCGAGGCCGCACGAACCCACCTCATCGAGAACGGCAGGACCGTGGTGACGATGGTCCAGGCGGAGGGCAGATAAATGAAAAAGCTAGCACTACTTCCGGTATGCTTGCTCGTGTTGGGTGCGTGTGAGATGGCCCCCGAGGGCACGATCGCGCTCCCCGAAACCGAGTCGCCCTTCATCGCCTTCAATATCTGGGTGAACGTCGGTTCGCAGAACGACCCGGCGGGCAAGGAGGGCCTGGCGGCGCTCACCGCGAACCTGCTGTCCGACGGTGGGACCACCCAGGACAGCTACGACGCGATCCTGCAAAAGCTCTACCCGATGGCCGCGGGCTACGGCTACAACGTCGACAAAGAGATGACGGTCTTCGTCGGCCGCATACATGAGGACAACCTGGAAGCCTACTACGAACTGTTTCGCAACCACCTGCTCGCGCCGGCCTTCGACGAGGCCGATTTCGAACGCGTCAAGACGCAGACGATGAACTACCTCGAGCGGACGCGACGGTACGGTCGGGACGAAGAGCTATCGAAGGAGTTGCTCTTCAGCCTGGCCTACGAAGGCACGCCGTACGAGCACCCGGAGGAAGGCTACGTGCAGTCTGTGGCTGACCTCACCCTCGACGATGTGAAACAGTTCTACGCGCAGTACTACGTCAGCAACAACATCGTCGTCGGAATCGGCGGCGGCTATCCTGCCGGCTTCGTCGGAAGCGTGCGAGCGGACTTCAACGCGTTGCCCGTGGGTGAAGTGGCGCCCATTGCGAAGCCGGAGCCGCGGATGCCGGACGGTATCCAGGTGCTGATCGTCGAGAAGCCGACCAATGCCACACCTATTTCGATCGGGTACCCGATCGCGCTGCTGCGGGGCGATCCCGACTTCTATGGCATGATGGCCATGTCGTCGTGGTTCGGCGAGCATCGCACGTCGTTCAGCCATCTCTACCAGGTGATCCGCGAGACCCGCGGGATGAACTACGGCGATTACAGTTATATCGAGGCATACCCCAGAGGCTACACGACCCAAGTGCCGCCGGTCAACGTGCCGCGCCGCAGCCAGCTGTTCGAGATCTGGATCCGGCCGATATCGACGACCGCGCCCGGCAACCTGCACGACAGGACGTTGTTCGCTACACGAGCGGCGTTGCGGGAATTGAAAGCGATTGTGGACGAGGGGATGACGGAGGAGACTCTTGCGGCGACCCAGCAGTACCTGCGCAACTACACGATCAACTGGGCATCGACGGTCAGCCGCCGCCTGGGATACGCCATCGATGACGATTTCTACGGAATCGGCGGCGACGGATTCTTAGGGTCGATCCGCCCGGGGCTAGCCGCGCTGTCGCTGGATGAGGTCAACCAGTCGGTCGAGAGCTACCTGCAGTACGACAACATGTACATCGTCTTCATCACCCGAGATGCCGAGGCGATGAAGGAGAAGCTGCTGAGCGGCGTTGCCACGCCAATCACCTATTCCGGCGAGAAATCGGCGGAGCACATGGCGGAGGACGAGCTGATCGCCAGCTTCCCGATCCCGGTGCTGGAGGAGAACATCAGGATCATCGGCATCAATGAGGTATTCGAGGGGGGTGGAGACTAGAACATTCGACAGCCGACAGTCGATAATCGACGTCCGAGTACTGCACAACGCCCGACGCTCGACTCTCGACGTTCTACATCGGACGTTGGAGGTCGGGCGTCGATCGTTGGGCAGTACTCGGCTGTGGGCTGTCGACTGTCTCCTGTCGAATGTCGAGGTTCTTTCCCCGATTCAGATCGCCAAGGCCAGAATGAATCGCAGAGTTCTGTACTTGAGGTCGGCCGTCTCCGGCCCGAACGGGCTGCCTTGGTCGAGGTAATCGTTCAGGTCTTGCACCTCATTCCCGCCCCACCCGAACGCGGCGCCAAGGGTCAAGTCCGCCGTGCCTATGCGAAACGCCGCGCCTGTCGTGATGTAGTAGATGTCCCAACTCGCCACCGAGACGTCAGACGTATTGTCCGGGATCATGGCCGAAAAGTCGGTCCGGAAGCTGGCATAGCCGGACAAGTGTGGCTTAAACCTGTGCTCCACGCCAAGCCCGAAGTTCAGCACGTTATCGAGCGCTTGGGTGATATCGACCCTGAGGGTGTCTCCTAAGCTCTGACCCACGAAGGGGTCGGGCTCGAGGATCGAGAATTGATCGACCTCCTTGAACCACTCGGCCGTGAAGTGAAGGGTGGTAGCATCGCGCTTGTAGGCTGCGCCCAGGGCGATCGACAGGGGTGTCCGATACGTGGAGCTCAGGCCTTCCTGGTAGTCGGCGACGAAAACCGTAGAATCGGGTGCGAAGGCGCTCTCGTTGACCAGAACCCTGCCGTCGCCGAACAGGTTTACGCTTGGCGTCGTAATCGTCAGCCCCAGGCCGGCTCCCAACCAGTCGAATGTGACTCCGATCTTCCAGAGCAAGCGAACGTTCCAGTAAGAGAACGCCTGTTCACTGGTGGCAAACAGTGTCTCACCTTGATCGCTGAGGCCCTGCAGCGACGCCCGACTGCTACCCTTCTGGCTACGATAGGCCACGAACTGGCTGATCCCGATGCCCAGCTTGGTGCTCGGCGTGCGGGACCAGGACAGGCCGACCCATGTCTCGTTGAGGTCTCGTGTGAAGCGCACAGAGCCGAAGAAGTCGCCCTGCAAAGTGGTGTCGATTTGCGATAGACTGCCCGAGCGAACCTCGTCCATACTGGGCTTGAAGAGTTGACGAGTAAAGATCGAGTAGGCCAGGACATCGTCTCCGAGGAAGTGGAAGGGCATTATGCCGGCGACGAAACCGGGAGCGAAGTCGAAGCGCAGGTGGTTCAGGTCGAGGTCGGTTCCCAAGTCGGGTTCGAAGCTCAGACTGCTCAACTCCAGGACTTTGGAAGTCTGGATCAGATTGGGCTCGTCGATCAGCGCCAGGGCACCGGGGTTGTAGTAGGCCGCGCTGATGTCCACCACGCTGCCGACCACGGCCCCGCTGAGCAGGTTGGCGCCGGTGCCATACTGCCACGTCCAGTAGTGGGCGTCCTGGGCCCAGGCGTTGCCGGCGAGCAACAGTAGGGTAGGAAACCAGAGGACCGATGACCCGCTAAACAGGGAGCGTTTGAGGCCCGGCGTTGCCTTGGAAACAAAAGAGTGCATTGTTTCTCCCCGGAAAGCCGTGAGACTGGAACGTCGCTTGCACAGTCTATCTAACAGTCCATCTAGTAGTGGCTGTGCGGGCCGTCAAGGTCGGCAAAGTCAAGAGCTGGGCGAGACCCGTCATTCTTCCCGCTTCGTTCCAGGCTGTCGGTCATCTTGTCCCGACTGGCGCAGGGGCCGACTTCGCGTCTGTTGGGAGATCGACGGGCTTATCTGGTTATATGGCAGAGAGTTACAGCATCTCTGCTGAGAAGAGCATCATATGGCCGCAGACTTGCCTCCAGAGGAGTTCGGGCTACCAGCCCCCGGCAACCACGAAGGTGCCGGTGAGCGTCTTCCCCCTCCTGAAGATTCCCATGCCGAGGTGAAGTATTCGGGTCAGATGAACGACGATAGCAGGACTCCGCCAGAGGGAGAAGACGACTTTCCGCTTCCAGATTGGCTGAAGGAGAGTATCTCACGGCCTGAAGATCTGTTGGCGGACGAGGAGAGCACCCCGGGAGAGGGCTGGCAGCCGCTGCCCAAGCCGGCTGCCGTAGCCGTTGGGGTTCCCCGCAGACGGTACATCTTCCGGTCCACCGAAACGACGCGGGTTTCGCCGCGTGTCTCGCGTTGCCGGGTCACCATCCTGTCGGCGGCCGGCGAGTTCGATGGGGAAGCCGAAGGCCCCGATATCCCCGGTGTGCGGCCTGAGGTCGCCTCGCGGGCGGCCCTCGACGCACTAAACAAGGCGGAGGGTGGCCGTGTCGCGCTGGCCCTGAAAGGAGCGCGGGTCCTCCGCGTGTTCGAGGTTCCGCTTGTCGTTGTGGGTGTATACGGGCTCAACACCGGCGAAACCATCCCGTTGGTGGGTGCATGTCTGGTTCACAACTCGGTGGAACAGGCAGCGATTTTGGCCACGCTCCAGGCTGCCGATCGCTGGCTCGCCTGGCAGGCCCGGAAGAGTGCACGCCGCTAGACTTTCTGTCAGACCTTGCAGGTGAGGCCCGGGGATCGCAGCGATCGCCCGGGCTTTTTAGTGGGTCTGCCTTTCCCAGGGAGGTTCCGGTTCGGGCCCAAGGATCCGGTTCTCCTCGACGTGATAGCCTGTGTTACCTATGCCGGCGGCATAGATGTGATTCTGGTATATCCAGTGCTTGGTATATCCGCGCCGGCCGATGATGCGGTGGGTGGGGTCGATGAAATACCCTGTGAAGCCTACGGGTCCGTAAATCTTCCCGGCCGTGATCCAATAACCCATCTCCATCGTCCGCTGCCTCTCTCGGGGCCGCTGTCCGCGGCCAGGTTGGCGGGTTCGTACGGTGATGTACGGGCTTCCGACGATGTGATCGTCCCTTAGCGGGTACAGGGCCTTCTCTCTGAGCGGGGTTTGGGTTTGAGCTGAAGAGGTGAATTGCAAGAGGCGAGCCGTGCATCCCCAGCCTGCGGGCAGGCGGCATAAGTTCGTTAGCTTCAGGGGCTTGGGCGAATCGACAGGCGTGGATCGGCCCGGACGCCGGCCGAAAGAAGTGCCGCCAGGGGTGCAAAGATTAGCGCGCTGCCGCAGCCTTCCTCGTTTGCTTGACCGCGGCCCGAAGGGCATATTGCCCGATGTTCGCCGGACCTGGGCAGCCTGGCCCACTGCAGAGGTCATCGGCCGCGTCAGCTGGTCGCGGCAGGCACGCCCCTCACTAGGCATCCCAGGTTCGCATTCCCAGAACCACTGCGCTTCTTGTGACAGAGTATGACTGAACGCCAATCCGATCGCGCAGCAACCAGGGACATCGAAACACAGCTCCTGCGGCTTCTGCTCCACCAGATGCCGGGGATCCTCTGGACGGTCGATACGGAGTTGCAGTTCACATCCTCGCTCGGCGCGGGGCTTCCTAGCCTGGGCCTCCAGCCTAACCAGGTCGTGGGCATGGACCTGTTCGAGTACTTCCAGACCGACGATCCGGACCTGATGCCGATCGCGGCACATCGCGCCGCTCTGCGGGGTGGGGAGTCCAGCTACGAGTTCAGCTGGGAGGACAGGGCGTTTCAGTGCCACGTCGAGCCTTTCCGAGACCGGGCCGGTGAGATCACGGGAGCGATCGGCATAGCCTTCGACATCACCGACCGAAAGCGGACCGAGGAGACGTTGCGCAAGGAGAAGGAATTCTCCGATGCCGCGACCGGAAGCCTGCCCGGTCTCTTCTACCTCTTCGATGACCGGGGGCAGTTTCTGCGCTGGAACCGGAATTTCGAGCGGCTGTCCGGCTACTCCCCGCGCGAGATCGCGGCGATGAACCCCTTGGACTTCTTCACCGGCGAAGACAGGAACACGATCGAGCGGAGCATTCGGGAGGTCTTCCAAAAGGGGTACACCACGGCCGAAGTGGATCTCGTATCCAGGGATGGGGACACGACACCCTACTTCTTCACGGGTACGCTGGTGACCTTCGACGACAAGCGCTGCGTGGTCGGCACGGCGATCGATCTGGTCGAGCGCAGGCGTCTGGAGCACCAGCTGCGCCAGGCGCAGAAGATGGAGGCGGTAGGGCGGCTGGCCGGCGGCATCGCACACGATTTCAACAACGTCCTTACGGTGATCATCTCGAACAGCGAGATGCTGCTCTCTGGTTTCGGGTCGGACGATCCGAGACGTGGAGAGGTGGAGGATATCAAGGGTGCCGCGCAGCGCGCCGCAACGCTGACCCGTCAGCTCCTTGCCTTCAGCCGTAAGCAGGTGCTTCAGCCGAGAGTCCTCAACCTGAATGACGTCGTGGCGAACCTGGAGAAGATGTTAGCTCGCTTGATCGGCGAGGACGTCGAGTTGATGACGCTGCTGGAGCCGGACCTCTGGGCTGTCGAGGCCGATCCGGGCCAGATGGAACAGATCATCATGAACCTGGCGGTCAACGCTCGCGACGCGATGCCCGAGGGCGGCAAGCTGGCCATTGAGACCGGGAACGTGGAGGTGGACGAGTCGTTCACGGAGAAGCACTATCCGATGGGGGCGGGTCACTACGTGATGCTCGTCGTCTGTGATAACGGTATCGGCATGGACACCGAAACGCGTGCGCACATCTTCGAACCTTTCTTTTCCACCAAGCCGAGAGGGAAGGGTACCGGGCTCGGGCTCAGTATGGTCTATGGGATCGTGAAGCAAAGCGGCGGCTACATCTGGGCGTACAGCGAACCGGGTGCGGGCACCACCTTCAAGATCTACATGCCGCGCGTCGATCGTGAAGCCGGAAAGGTCGAAACGGAACCCCCGCGCACCTCTACGGCGCGAGGCGATGAAACCGTTCTGCTGGTTGAAGACGAGGAAGCGGTTCGCGTCCTGGCTCGGCGGATACTCAAGGAAAGCGGCTACAAGGTGCTCGAGGCGCGTGAGCCCAGCGAGGCGCTAGAGGTCTGCGAGTGTTATGCCGATCCCATTCATCTGCTGGTCACCGACGTCGTGATGCCCGAAGCGAGCGGCCGCGAGCTGGCCGAGCAGCTATCAGCGCTGCGCCCCGGCGTCCGGGTCCTGTACATCTCCGGTTACACGGAC
>JBDHHZ010000067.1:0-10514 GCA_039589115.1 Gemmatimonadota bacterium
CCCACGTAGAAGGTGCAGGCATACTCCTCCGGCGGGAGTTCCAGCGACGTAACGTGGGCCGCCCATCCTCTAACGCCACTGCGCATCTCAACGATCACGTGATCTTGAAGGACAAACGCGAGATTTTCGAGCGACTCAGCATAGCGGGCTCCCGTTCTCCGCATACTCGCTGAGTGGTAGAACGCCTCCTGGGCCGTGATGAGATCCCTCAATTCCGCTTTCATCTGCGTATTGAAGGCGGCCCGTTTAGCGAGGCGATACCTTGTCCCGACTACGGTCAGAAGGATGGCAATGATGGCAATGGCTACCAGGGTCTCTAGGAGCGTCATCCCCCGGTTTCTTGGACGCTTTTGGTGCGACATCGATACCGCCTAGAAGATGATCGAGGAGCACGTTAGTCCGCCGCCAGCCTTGTGGGACTCGGAGATGTTCACTTCGAGAGTCTCATAGCCCGCTTCCTCGATTCGTGCCCGCGTTTCCGGCGCTCCCGCCGGCAGCAGTACCACCCCGTTGATCGACAGGCAGTTCGCGGCGTGTGCTTCGTGGGGCGGAACCG
Source organism: Gemmatimonadota bacterium (assembly GCA_039589115.1). Taxonomy (GTDB): domain Bacteria; phylum Gemmatimonadota; class Gemmatimonadetes; order Palauibacterales; family KS3-K002. The sequence goes on from JBDHHZ010000067.1 coordinate 557, forward strand.
TGATCCTCCGGTACCCTGCGAAGACTGTCTCGGCTACGTGGCCCGGCAGGTAAACGATCGTGTCTCCTCCCAGGTGGGTGGAGGCCGACTTGAGATGCAGTATTCCACTTACTTCTACCGGCCTGATCGCATAGCCGTCATTTGAGAGGATCTCTCTCAGTTGGTCTGCAGCGTGCGCGTTCGTTCGCTGGGTAAGGCCGACGTATAGGGTGTCGTCGATCCGCAGAACGTCGCCGCCGTCCAGCGTGGCCGGTTCACGGATGTGATGTAGCTCTTTGTATGCCCGCAGTTGCTCCTCGACCGCCGCGGTTTCGCCGCGTCGCGATTCCGCACCGGGAGCAGCGATGATCGCTCTCTCGCCGATTACCAGCGCCGTGTCTTCGACGAAACAGCAATCAGGATAGCGGTCGTCGGCCTCTATTCTGGTGAGCGATAGCCCGAGGCTCTCGAGAGCTTCACAGTAGCGGCTGTGCTGTTCCTGGGCCAAGGCGACATCGATAGGCGCTGCCGGTGTGTGCGGGGTGATGGCCTGCTCGAAGGTGCTGGGCACATCGCGGGTGAGGGCGCGGTTGCCGTGCGGCGTGTCAGTGCCCCGGCGCTGCCGGCTTCCGCTAGAATCCACCGCCGCCTCCTTCGGTTTCGGCCTCGCGTCTCAGCGTCTTGAAGAAGCCCTTCACCTGCATCTTTCCGAAGATCGCGAACACGGGACCTCCCCCATGAGATGCTTGGGTGGTAGCATCGCCGAGGATGAAAGAATATGGAGCGGCTGGCGAAGCTCCGTCAATCGGAAGGTCGTATCGTCATCGGGTCGCTAGCGCTCCACCCCGTGATTGACGAAGTCAGTAGCGCCAGCTGGTCACGTCGGCGCCGGGGGGTGCGCCCTCCTCGATTCTCCTCAGAATCTTCGGGATGTACATCGTGTTATAGCGCAGTCGCGAGATATGGTTCGGGTTCTCCTGGTCTCCGTTCCAGCAGTGTTCCGCCCGATCGCCGTAATCGACTTCGCCATCGTAGTAGGGATCCGTTGTGCTCTCGAGGAATTCCTCCGTCAAGTAGACCGCGTTGTTCAGGTAGTAGTTGTCCATGTCGCCGACGTAGATGTGCAGCTTCCCCTGGAGCTTCGGGCCGAGGGTCGCCCAATCGCGCTCCAGGATGTAGCGCAAGTCGTAGTTCTCTTTCCAGTACTCGGCGACCTCATGGTCGATGACGCCCGTGTACTTGTCCCAGATCCTCTGTGGATAACCGTCATCGCCCATCGGCGAGTAGACCGCTTCCCAGATGTCGTACTGGTCGCCGGAGCGGCTGTTGGTGCCCAGCACCAGCTCCAGGTGGTTGTAGTCCTTCAGGGTGAGGTCGACCGCGCCGAGCCAATTCCGATGACCCGGCCGCTCCACGCGCTTCAACGCGCCGCTCACATAGTAGGCGTTCTCATCTTCGTAGATGTTGGCGAGGGTGTAGGCGCGAAAGTCGATCGGGTCGGGGCAAGCCGCGAAGGTCCCGTTGTACTCATCAGGGTAGAAGACCTGTACGGCCAGGGCCTCCCAGCCACCGGTCGAGCCGCCGTACAGGAAACGGGCCCAACCCTCACCGATGCCTCGGAACGTTTCTTCGATGTGGGGAATCAGCTCGTAGGTGATGGCGTCTCCGTAGGGTCCAAGGTTGGCCGAGTTCACAGCGTACGAGTCGTCGTAGTAGGGATTAGCGTGCTGGACCTGGATGATCAGCAGGCGCGGAAAGTCGGGGCCGGTCCACTTCCTGTAGAAGTCGTACGCTTCCTGCTGCACGATCCGGTTGTACCCGCTGACGTGAAAGCGGGTGCTGTAATTCGGCTCTAGATCGGGATCCGGGGGCTCGGTTCGGAAGCCGCCGAAGTCTCTCGGGAAGTGTCCGTGGAACACGGCGAGCGGATATCGCGCTTCGGGATGCTCTTGGAAACCCTCCGGCAACAGCACGTGCGCGCCGAGGTACATGGGCCGGCCCCAGAACTCGGTCAGCAGATCGCTCTGGATCTTTATGTGCTTGATGTACTTCGTGTCCTCGGGCTCGCTGACCGGCGGAATCACCTGGTCGAGGGCGATGGAGATCCGATTGGCCTCCGCCGGGTCGACGCGCAGTAGCTGCGGTGTGGAATACAGGTTGCCCGGCGCCCGATTCCAATGCTGTCCTTCGCCACGATCCATTGGGAGCTTGACCGTCTTGCCGTTCTTCAGGTGGAAGGTCTCGTATATGTGGAGGACTGCTTGCACGTAGTACTCACCGGCTGGAAGATCGGCGAGGCTTTCGTGCGGGAAGCCGAAGACGTCGGCGCCGACCACCGCGTCCGCTCCGGGTGCGAGCCCATCGATGTCGATGCCGAAGACCTGGGCGGCGTTGAGGCCGGCGTTCACCTGGAACCTGGGCTCGGGCGTATCGCGCGTGCCGAGTATGAGCAAGATCCGCCCGTCCAGCGCGTCCGGAGCGACGGACTCATCGAATGAGATGGCGAACTCGAGAGGTGCTGTCGATGGCTCCGGCGCGCCGCACGCGAGGGAAACCGTTGTCAGGGCGGCCAGGCAGCTAATCAGTTTCCTTGACCACATAGCGAACCTCCCGTGGTTGTCCTCGTCAGACCATCACTCAGGATAGGGGACGGGGTCGCGTTCCGGCACGCGATATCGTGCGCGCAAATCTCGCAGTATCTGTTTCAGCTCATCGACCAGCTCGGCGTAGCGGGCGTCGCTGTAGACGCTAGTCAGCTCGTCCGGGTCCGTCTGCAGGTCGAACAGCTCCCACTCATCGATCTCGTAGTAGTGGATCAGTTTGTAGCGATCGGTGCGCACGCCATAGTGGCGGCGAACGGAATGTACGGCCGGGTACTCGTAGTACTGGTAGTAAATCGCCTGCCGCCAGTCGTCGGGCGTCTCGCCTTCGAGGAGCGGAAGCAAGCTGCGGCCCTGCATCTCGGCAGGAATTTGGGCGCCTGCCAAATCAAGAAACGTCTCCGCGAAGTCGAGATTCTGGACCAGTCCCGAGTTCTCGGTGCCCGCTTCGATGACCGCCGGCCAGCGAACGATGAGCGGCATGCGCAGCGACTCCTCGTACATCCAGCGCTTGTCGTACCAGCCGTGATCGCCCAGGTAGAAGCCCTGGTCCGACGAGTAGATGACTACCGTCTGCTCGGCGAGGCCGGCCTCATCGAGGTAGTCGAGCACGCGTCCCAGGTTGTCGTCCACCGACGCAACGCTGCGCAGGTAGTCCTTGATGTAACGCTGGTACTTCCAGCGGACGAGGTCGTCGCCGTTCAGGTCGGCCTCGCGGAATGCCGCGTTCTTCGGATCGTATGCGGCGTTCCAGCGTGCGAGTTGCTGATCATTGAGTTCAGGTGGCGGGACGAGCTTCAGGTCCCGGTCGTACAAGTGGCCGGCGATGGTCATCTCCTGCGTCTTCGCAGCGCCGCTGCGGGCGCTGTAGTCGTCGAAGAGCGTCGCGGGCTCCGGGATAGTCCGATCGTCGTACATATGCAGATAGTCGGGCCCCGGCTCCCAGCGGCGGTGCGGCGCCTTGTGCTGGTACATGAGCATGAAAGGCCTGTCCGGGTCGCGAACCTCAGCCAGCCAGTTGAGTGCCTTGTCGGTGATGATGTCGGTCACGTAGCCGGTATGCTCGACTACGCCGTCGGGCGTACGAAAATCCGGGTTGTAGTACGTGCCCTGCCCGGGCAAGATCTCCCAATAATCGAAGCCTGTGGGCTCGCTCTTCAGATGCCATTTGCCGATGATCGCCGTCTGGTAGCCCGCGGCCTGCAGAAGCTTGGGGAAAGTCACCTGGGCGCTGTCGAAGGCCTCTCGGTTCGTGAAGACACCGTTCAGATGACTGTGTCTCCCTGTCAGGATGACGGCTCGACTCGGCGCGCAAATCGAATTGGTCACGAAGGCGTTGCGGAATAGCATGCCCTCCCGAGCCAGTCGGTCGATATTCGGAGTCTGATTGATCGTCGATCCGTAGGCGCTCACGGCGTGATCGGCGTGGTCGTCGGTGAAGACGAACAGGATGTTGGGGCGTTGCCTCGTGCCGGCAACTTCCGAGTCGCTGCATGCGGCCGTCCCGAGGAGGCACGCACCGAGCAGGGCGAATACGAGAGCGCCGCGCGCAGTGCCTACGATGCGATGGCGATCTGTCATGGTTGCTGGCTCCGGTTTCATCGGTCTCTCACCAGTGGAAACAGCTCCGATTCACTGCGTCCGCTTCGCATGATCTCGGTGATGCGGGCAACGATCTCCGGGTGCTCGGCGGCGACGTCGTCCCGCTCCCCGATGTCGGTTGCCAGATCATACAGCTCGAGCTGGCCGTCCACGCTCTCGCGGTAGCCCTTCCAATCGCCGATACGCACGGCTTGTCGCCCCTGGAATTCCCAATACAGGTACTCGTGCTGCCGCCGGTTCTGGTCGTCGCCCAACAGAACGGGCAGCATGGAGACGCCGTCCAACTCGACAGGTGATGGGTCGTGGCGCGCCAGCTCGGAAAAAGTCGGCAGGAAATCCCAGAATGCCGACTGGTGGTCGGAGACGGTGTTCGGCTCTATGCGTCCGGGCCAGCGGGCGATGAGTGGAACCCTGATACCGCCCTCGTAGAGCTGGGTCTTCAGTCCTCGAAATGGGCCCGCGCTATTGAAGAACTCTGAATCGGTTCCGCCGTTGAACGTTGGCCCGTTATCGCTGGTGAAGAAGACGATCGTGTTCTCGTCGAGACCGAGCTCTTCCAGCAGTGACATGATTCGCCCGATCTCCCGGTCCATTCGCGTGATCATCGCCGCATAGCCTGCTCTCGGCTCGGGGTGTGGTAGGTACCCCCTCTCACCTAAATACGGCGCATCCTGGAACTCGCCGTCATACTCGGCGAGTGACTCTTCGGGCACCTGGATGGAGACGTGTGGCACGGGGAAGGGGAGGTAAAGAAAGAAACGGCGATCTCTGTTCTGCCGGATGAAGTCGAGAGCCTCGGCGACCATCAGATCCATCGAATACTGCGTGCCCGAATACGGAGCATACGAGGCCGGGTCGTAAGGATCCGCATCCTCGGGCAGCCGCTGATGCGGGTGGAAGTACTCGTTCTCGAGTATGTGTTTCTCCCTATTTCGCCATAGGTGCGGTGGGTAGTAGTTGTGTGCGATGCGCTGGCAGAGATACCCGTACCAGGAATCGAAGCCCTGCCGGTTCGGCTCACCCGTGCTGCCCGGGCCCCCGAGACCCCACTTTCCGATAGCACCGGTGGTGTAACCGGCTTCCTGCAGCATGGACCCGACGGTGTAGGTGCCCTCGAGGAGCGGGCGTTGCCCCTCCAGGCTGAGATCGCGCCAGACGTCACCACGCCACGACATCTCGTCGTTGTCACGGATGTAGGCATGTCCCGTGTGCAGACCGGTGAGCAACACGCCCCGCGACGGGGCGCAGACTGGGCTGCCCGAGTAGTGCTGCGTGAAGCGCATCCCCTCCGCCGCCAGACGGTCGAGGTTGGGCGTTCTGATCTTCTCTTGCCCGTAACTCCCCAACTCGCCGTAGCCCAGGTCATCGGCGAGGATGAAGACGATGTTCGGCGGGGAGTCGCCGCCGCCTCGGCACGATAATGCGCTTACCAGACACGCAGCGGCGGCGGCCAGCACCAAGGTGTTTGAGATCTTGTGGAGTGGCATGCTCACGGTTCCGGGCTAGGGGTGTGCGGCCATTCTACGTGTCCATAGTGTCACGGGCCAGGTCGGTGATCGGCCGGCATCCACGATCCCCGGTCCAGGTCTTGCACATAGCGCTGAAGGTGAATTGGCCTATGTTTAGGCCGTGACGGGAGATAGAATGAAACGAACTCTCAGCGCGCTGCTGGTTGGTGGGGCGCTTTGCCTCACACTTCTCGCCGATGCCGGGGCCCAGGAGGTAGGGGACTCGGCAGCCTTCGAAGGAGAGGCGCTTCGCGTCTTCGTCGACTGCCGGAGCCGCTACTGCGATTTCGACCATTTCCGACGCGAAATCGCCTTCGTGAACTACATGCGTGACCGCCATGACGCGCATGTCCACGTCCTTGTGACCACGCGAAGGACCGGTAGCGGCGGCGACGAGTTCACCCTCGCGTTCATCGGGCAGGACGAATTCGAGGCTGTTGACGACTCGCTCCAGTACTTCTCGAGCGACACCGATACAGAGGATGAGGTTCGGAGCGGTCTGACGCGCACGCTGAAGCTGGGGTTGGTGCGATACGTAGCGCGCACGCCGGTGGCGGAGCAACTCGACGTTACCTACGAGGCGCCCGATGAGCTCGTGTCCACTCCGCAGGTTGTCGAGGACCCCTGGAATTTCTGGATCTTCCGAATTCGCGTCGGTGGCGACCTGGGTGGCGAGGAAAAGCAGAGCTTCTTTTCCGGCAACGGCTCGCTCTCCGCGAACCGAACGACGGAGGAGTGGAAGATCCGCCTGTTCGCCAGCGGCTGGTACAGCGAGGACCATTTCACACTCAGCGATAGCAGCGAACTGACGAGCATAACGCGCAACTACGGAGGTGGGGGTTTTGCCGTAAAGAGCCTGGGCGATCATTGGTCTCTGGGAGCCAATGCCGAGGTGCGGGTCTCGACGTTCAGGAATCAGGATCTGGCGACTGAGATCGGGCCCGCAATCGAGTACAACATCTACCCCTATGCGGAGTCCACCCGGCGTTCGTTGACCTTCGTGTATGTTGTGCAGTTGAACTACTACGACTACACACGGGTGACGATCTTCGACAAAACGACGGAGACTCGGCCCTCGCATTTCTTGGAGATCTCGCTGGCGGCCCGGCAGCCGTGGGGCACGGCGATCACTTCCTTCGAGGCCTCCAGCTTCCTCGATCACTTCAGCCAGCACCGCCTAGATCTCTCCGGCCGCCTGAACGTGCGCCTGGTAAGAGGACTTCAGCTGAACATGCACGGCTCGATAGCCAGGACCAAGGACCAGATCTACCTGGCACGCGACGAGGCTACCGATGAGGAGGTGCTGCTGCGCCGCCGCGAGTTGGGAACGGACTACCGCTATTTCTTCAATCTCAGCCTGAGTTACACTTTCGGATCGATCTTCAACAACGTCGTGAACCCTCGTTTCGACTAGCTCCAGCAGGGAGGGTAAAGATGACCGAGGATCAGTGTTTGGCGATCGTCGCGGCAATCCTCGTAGCCGGTCGACTGGCCTGGGCTTCCGGCCAGGCACGACCTCAGCCCGAGCGACTGATCAGCGAAGAAATGGGCGATGCGGTCGATCTCCTTAACGAGGCAAAGAAGGCCCTCGAAAAAGGCAAGTGAGCCGGGGCTGAGTCACCCGCTAACGAGAAGCGGGCGCTGGGCCCTCAGTAGTTGATCATCGGTTGAGGCATCCGGTTCAGCATGCAACCATGGCGGTTGACCGGAAGGGCGGCAGGCGGACGTCCGGTCCAGGGCTGCGCCGCTGGCTTGACCGTCTGCTGCCGCCGAGCTGTGTCGTCTGCGGAGATCCCGTGGCACCAGACGAAGGGCGCGCCTGCGGCCTCTGCTGGGCCCGTGCCGTCCCGCAGCGCGCCCCGCGCTGCCGACGCTGCGGTATTGCGTTGTTTGATAGCTCTGTCCCATTGCACAATAATCGATTACACGGCCCGCCTTCAGGCTGCATCGAATGTGAGAGCTGGCTGCCCTACCTGCGTTCGGCCCGGGCGCCGTACGTGATGGATGGGACGGCGGCTGCCATGGTGCATGCACTTAAGTACGGCGGCTGGCGCGATCTCTCGGATGAGATGGGCGCGCGTATGGGCGAGTGCCGCTTCCCACACCTCGTCGAGTCCGAGTTGGTGCTGGTGATTCCAGTGCCGCTCAGTCCGGCGCGTTTGCGCGAGCGCGGGTACAACCAGGCCGAGCTTCTGGCCGGCGCGGCGGCGCGCCGCAGGGGCTGGTCGGTGGTGGCCGGCCTCTTGGTGCGTGAGCGGCACACGCGGCGCCAGGCGCGGTTGGCGCCTCGCGAACGTACGGCGAATGTGGCGGGAGCTTTTCGAGTGACGAGGGCGGGTCGGAATCACATCGAAGACAGGCACCTGCTGCTGGTGGACGACGTGCTGACGACCGCCGCCACCGTGCAGGACTGCGTGCGCGCCCTCTGCTCCGCCGGTGCGCGTGCGGTGAGTGTTCTGACCTTCGCACGGGCCCGCAAGGCGTTGCCGAGAGACGAGATCTGACTCTTTCCGCGGAGCGCGGGTAGCCGTAATGTAAAGGCGATGCCAGCACGCAGCGCTCGACGTGAACATCTGATGGAGGTCGTTGAGAGATGGCGGTCCGAGTAGGGATAAACGGTTTTGGACGAATCGGTCGGATGATCATTCGGGCGGCGAAGAAGGATGGCCTTGGCAAGGACATCGATTTCGTCGCCGTGAATGATCTCACGGACACGAGGACGCTTGGCCACCTGTTCCGCTACGATTCCGTCCATGGGCAGTATGTGGGAAGCGTTGAGGCCAAAAGTGAGAGCCTGGTCATCGATGGTGACGAGCTGATGGTGCTGTCCCAACGAGACCCGGCCAAGCTGCCCTGGAAGGATCTGGGTGTCGATATCGTGTTCGAGTCGACGGGGCTCTTTCGGTCTCGGGATGACGCGAGCAAGCACCTGGCGGCGGGTGCCAAGAAGGTTGTGATCACGGCGCCCGCGAAAGGAGAGGACATCTCTATCTGTCTGGGCGTCAACCACGAGAGTTACGACGCGAAGTCGCACCATATCCTCTCGAATGCCAGCTGCACGACGAACTGCCTGGCGCCGGTCGTCAAGGTCCTACTGGAGGAATTCGGCTTTCGGCGCGGTATGATGACGACGATTCACAGCTACACCAACGGTCAGCGCCTGCTCGACCTCCCGCACAAGGATCTGCGACGGGCCCGTGCTGCGGCCGTCTCGATCATCCCCACGACAACCGGCGCTGCCAGGGCGACGGGCGTCGTGATACCGGAGGTCAAAGGGAAGATCGACGGCATGGCCGTGCGTGTACCTACGCCGAACGTGTCGCTGACCGATCTGGTGGCCGTGCTGGACAAGACGCCGACGAGCGAGGAAGTCAACGCAGCGTTCAAGAAATACGCAGACGGGAAGATGAAGGGCATCCTCGACTATTCGGAGGATCCGCTCGTCTCGGTAGACTATATAGGGAACCCGGCCAGCTCGATCGTCGATGGCCTTTCCACGAACATCATCGACGGCAATCTCGTTAAGGTGCTCTCTTGGTACGATAACGAGTGGGGTTACTCGGCCCGTTGCGTTGATATGGCCAACTACATCGCCGAGCGTCTCTAACACGGCACTCTACGATGCTCGACAAACTAACCGTCCGCGATCTGAACGATTCGCAGGTACGAGGGAAGCGGGCCCTCGTGCGTGTGGACTACAACGTACCACTCGACGATGACGGGGTGGTGGCCGACGACCAGCGTATCCGGGCGACGCTGCCGACGCTGGAGAATCTGCGGGACCGAGGGGCCAGGTGCGTGCTCACGTCGCACCTGGGCCGGCCCAAAGGCGAACCCGTGCCTGAGTTCTCGCTGCGACCGGTGGCCGATCATCTGGCCGGGCTTTTGGGCGCGGAGGTCGGCTTCGTCTCCAGTACGACTTCCGATGAGGCCCGCGCCGCGTCGGAGCGGTTGGAGTCGAAACAGGTCCTCTTGCTCGAGAACACGCGCTACGACCCGCGTGAGACAAAGAACGATCCGTCAATGGCGCGAGAGCTGGCTGCGCTGGGCGACATCTTCGTGAATGACGCGTTCGGGACGGCTCACCGGGCCCACGCCTCCACGGCGGGCGTGGCCGAATTCCTGCGACCGGCGGTGGCCGGGCTGCTGATGGAGACGGAGCTGGAGTATCTGGGCGGTCTGCTGAGGGATCCCGCTCGGCCGTTCGTCGCGGTGCTGGGAGGGGCGAAGGTCAGCGGGAAGCTCGACCTGATCGAGAATCTGCTGGGC
>JBDHHZ010000068.1:0-15808 GCA_039589115.1 Gemmatimonadota bacterium
CTTGGCCAGGACGTCGACGATCTTCCCTTTTCCCTCATCGCCCCACTGCGAGCCAACCACAACGAGGCAACGGACATCGCCTTGCAGCATGTCGACCTCAATGAAAAAGCCCCCGCTCGGGGGGCCATGATTTCGGCTATCCTTTGGCGGAAGCTAGATCGGCGGCCGCTGAACGTCAAGAAGCCCTGGTGGGAGTTAGGGAGCCCTGTTGGGAGCTAGGGAGCCCTACTAGAGTGAGGGAGTAGCGGAGTGTGGGAGACTGCGAGTTCGGAGTTACTTCGCACCTCGAAGTCTCCCTCACTCTCTCGCTCCCTCACTCTATTCAGATCCACGCAGCGTACAGCCCGATCACCGCGATCCCCAGCCCGATGGCGATCTTCACCGACGCGCCCGCCGCCCGACCGAGTATGGCGCCCCAACCGGCTCCCAGCGTCGAGCGGATGTCGGTGTCCGGCCGATACTCGAGGACAACCGCACCGACGAAGGCGCCCACGAAGGCGCCAATGATGTTGCCGATGATCGGGACCGGGGTGCCCAGCACAGCGCCGGCTATTCCGCCCAGCAACGCGCCCCAGCCGGCGCGATTCGAGGCCCCGTACTTTCGCGCCAGGCGGAAGCCCAACCACGCCTCGGCCGCTTCCCCGACCAGTGCCAGGACCGTCACGGCGCCTATGGTCAGCCAACCGACGTGCTCGAAGCCGACTAGGGCGGCGTAGCCGATCAAGGCGAGCACCATCAGCCAGAGACCGGGCAGACCGAACGGCACCAGGACGAGCCCTACCAGGAAGATCAGCACGAGGATCAGAAAAGGGACTATCTCAGCCATGTCAGCTCTGTCGATCGCTAGTTCAGCAGCCGGGCTGCGGTCAGCACGTCTCGCACTTGCTTGCGCTCCTTCTCGTGGAGCGGGCGCAGTGGCGCTCGCGGCTGTCCACCGATGTAACCGATGAGATCGAGGGCGTATTTCACTCCCGCCACCCCCAGATCACGCACGATCTTGTCGTGCACAGCCGTTATCCTGGCCTGGGCAGCGCCCGCCGGCCCGGGCGCATCGGCGCGGAACTTCTCGTAGACCTCCACGGCGATCCGGGGCGCGATGCAGCCCACCGCGACGATCCCGCCGGCCCCGCCCATCTCGAGCGCGGCATACAGCTTCGAGCCGGCACCGACCAGCACCCGGCACCCCTGGGGCGCGGCATCGAGCAGAGCTCCCAGGTTCTTGAGGTCGCCGGTAGAGTCCTTGATACCGATAACGTTCCGGTGTGCACCGAGCTCGGCCAGTAGACCCGGCGTGATCTCCACCGGCACGAAGCGCGGCACGTTGTAGAGGATAAGCGGGATCGGGATCGCGTCAGCGACTTCCTCGAAGTGACGCCGCACGGTCTCCGGGTCCATCCGGCCCCTGTAGTAGGCGGGCGGCCGGACCAGCACGGCGTCGGCGCCCACATGGGCAACGGCCCGCGCCGCGCGGATCGTCGCGCGCGTCGACTCGGCCCCCGTCCCGGCGATCAGGGTACGCTCGGGCGGCACGATGTCGCGTGCCCACTCGACCAGCTGAACGATCTCCGATTCGTCGAGTAGCGGCGCTTCACCGGTTGAGCCGGCAACCACTAGCCCGTGCGCGCCCGCCTCCAGCCAGGCGCGCAGGTTCTCCCGAAACGAAACGGGAGCGACCTCCCCGGTCTTCGGGTCGAACGGTGTGGTGACGGGAAAGAAGACGCCTTCGAGCTTCAAATCAGCTCCGATACGAGCTCGTCTTTGCCCAGAGTCTTCATACGCAGTTCGAAGTCATCGGGCTTCGAAGACGCGTACTTCGCCGTATCGTAGTCCACAGCGCCTTCGGACACCAGCTCCATCAGGTGCTGGTCGAACGTCTGCATCCCGTACTGCGACCTGCCCTCCTCCATCAAGTCACGGATCTCGGCCAGCTTCTGCGGGTCGAGGATACAGTCGCGAATCGCGCCCGTCACTACCATCACCTCTGCGGCCAAGACTCGGCCGTTGCCGTCGGCGCGAGGCAGCAGTCGCTGTGAGACCACCGCCCCCAGCGACTCGGCCAACCGGACCCGCAGCATTTCCTGCTCCTCCGGCGGGAACACGGAGATCGTCCGGCTGATCGTCGTGGCCGCGTCAGGTGTGTGCAGTGTGGAGATCACCAGGTGACCCGTCTCACACGCCTTGATCGCCGTGTCGATTGTTTCGGTATCGCGCATCTCACCGATCAGGATCACGTCGGGGTCCTCACGCAGCGCCGCACGCAGACCGGTCTGGAACGAGCTGGTGTCGGTCCCTACCTCGCGCTGCGTGATCGAGCAGTTGATGTCGCGGTGCAGATACTCGATCGGGTTCTCCAGCGTGATGACGTGGCGGCGGAAGTTCTGATTGATGTAGTTGATGATCGCAGCCTGGGTGGTCGTCTTACCGGAGCCCGTTACCCCGGTGACCAGGACCAGGCCGCGCGGTTCCTGGGAGATAGACGCGGAACCGACCCAACCCGGGCACGCCCCAGGCGCAGTCGTAGTCGGTGATCCTGTCGATGTTGTTGCGGTCGCGCTCGTTGGGGATCAATCGCATCGCGACTTCACGCGTTTGCTCGGGCGTCAGCAGCTGCTTGGTCATCGGAACCAGTTCGCCGTGGATCCGCGCCCGGAACACATCGCCCGCCTTGATGTGCAGGTCGCTGGCCCCGCGCTCGATCGCCGCCCTGAGTATTTTCTCCATAGCCCGCTCCTAATACCCTGCCGTCTTGTTCACCACGTTGAGCATCGGCTCGCCAGCAATGTAGCGTCGCGCGTTCTCGATGATCAGCTCCGTCTCCCGCTCCCAGAAACGGGGGCTCACCCCGCCGATGTGTGGGGTCAGGCAAACGTTGTCCAGCCCCCACAGAGGGCTGGATGGCGGGAGCGGCTCCTCTTGGTAGACGTCGAGCCCGGCGCCCCGTATCGCACCGGCCTCGAGCGCCTCGACGAGAGCCGTCTCATCCACAATACTCCCGCGCGCCACGTTTATCAGCACCGCCCCTTCCTTCATCAGCGCCAGCTCGCCGGCGCCGATCATGCCCTCCGTCTCTGCCGTGGAGGGGACGGTGATCACCACGTAATCGCTACCCTTCAGCACCTGCTCGAGGTCCTGGGGACCGAACAGGCGATCCACGTCGCCCGCTTCGCCTGCCGCCGGGTCACGCTTGACCGCCCAGACCCGCATGCCCAGACCCTTGCAGCGACGCGCCACCTCCCTCCCGATCCCACCCAGGCCGACTATTCCGACCTGTGCATCGGTGAGCTCGCTCGCCGGGCTCGGGCTGCAGGCGATACGATCGCGATCCCACAGCGCCCCGCGGCGCCGGCTCGCCTCCACCTGATCGAACGCCCTGGCGAAGTAGAACATCATCGCCACAGCGTGCTCCGCAACAGGTACACCGTGCGTGCCGGCCGAATTCGTGAAGATAACCTCGCTCTCCAGCATCTCCGGGAAGAGCGACCCACCCACTCCAGCCGCAGCCGAGTGCACCCAGCGCAACTTTTCGCGCGCCGCGAAGACCTCCGCCGGGATCCCGAACCCGCAGTAGACCTCCGCATCGCTCAGCACCGCCAGCAGCGCCGAGCCGGACCGCGGCACCCCATCGCCGGAACCGTCGGCCTCTTCCATTACACGGACAACTTCCCAGCCCGGCGGGAGTGCGGCTCTTATCCTCTCGCCATCACCCTCAGGCATACACCACAGGGGATAGCGCGAGGAGTACATGTCGATGACGAAACGGCGGGGAGAAGGGGGAGTCATGATCGAGCCGTCGGGACCACCTCTCATATTATAATGCCGAGCCGGGTTCGGGGCGAAGGCATGCTCAGCGAACTGTAATTCTCCTTACACCACTGGAGGCGGCCAGCTCGCCGAACGCCTCCTCGCGCTTACGGCCCGGGCCCGTCACTTCGTAAGAGGCCCTGAAGCGCTCGTGTTGCTTCTCCACCTTCTCGGTGCGAACGCGGAGGTCGTGTTTCTCTAACAGATCGTTGATCTCGTCGAGCAGTTCCGGCTGGGGATCGATGGTCACGTCGAGCCGGACAGACTTGCGGCGCTTGAAGATGAAGAACTCTGCCCGGCCGAGGAAGACGAGCGTGACCGCAACGAGCAGAGTGGCGCCCACCGCCTCGACGTAGAAGTGCGCCCCCACGGCGAGCCCGATGGCAGCCACCACCCATATAGTGGCCGCCGTGGTGAGGCCGACGATGCTCCCCCGCTCTACCAGGATGGTGCCGGCGCCGATGAAGCCGATGCCGGAGACTACCTGGGCGGCGATCCGGCCCGGGTCGGCGGGCCCCACGGTCGCGGCGTTCGCCACCGACTGGGACACGTCCATCAGCAGCGCCGCCCCGACGCAGATGAGGATGTTGGTTCTGAGGCCCGCGGGCTTTCCGGCCAGCTCGCGCTCGAGACCGATCAATCCACCGAACGCCGTCGCCAGCGCCAGCCGGCCCAGCAGGCTCAGCCGTAGCGTTTCGATCCAGTTGGGATCAAGCCAGTCCACGATCGACACTCCTGTGTGTGCTACTCGGCCTTAGGGTCCGCGGGCGCTTCGGGCGGGCCTAGCCCCATGCGCCGCCGCACTTCGTCCATCGTCCCGGCAGCGATCTCACGGCTCCGCTCCGCTCCCCTGCGCAGGACCTCGAACACGAACTCCGGCTTCTTCTTCAGCTCGATCGCACGCTCGCGGATCGGTCGCAGCTGCTCGACCATGTTCTCGGTCAGCCGGCGCTTGCAATCGACGCAGCCGATGCCGGCGCTACGGCATCCTTCCTCCGCCCAGGCGAGGTCGTCCTCACTGGAGAAGTGGCGGTGCAGGCTGAAGATGTTGCAGACGTTCGGATTGCCGGCATCCTTGCGCCTCTTCCGTTGCGGATCGGTCAGCGCTACCCGGACCTTCTCCCAGATCTCGTCAGGCGCGTCCAGAAGGCTCACCGTATTACCCAACGACTTGGACATCTTCGCCTGGCCGTCCAGGCCGAGCACGCGGCGCACCTTGCCCACCAGCGCCTGCGGCTCCGGGAAGTACTCGCCGAACCGAGCGTTCCACTTGCGAGCGATCTCCCGGGTCAGCTCCACGTGCTGCACCTGGTCCTCGCCCACCGGAACGGCCACGGCGTGATAGAGCAGGATGTCCGCCGCCTGCATGACGGGATAGAGCAGCAGACCCGCCAGCACCGAATCCTGGCGGCTGGATTTGTCTTTGTACTGTGTCATCCTCTCCAGCTCGCCCAACGGCGTCACCGTGGTGAAGATCCAGGCGAGCTCGCTGTGCTCGGGCACGTCCGATTGCACGAAGATCGTGCACCTATCCGGATCCAGTCCCGCAGCCAGCAGCGTGAGGGCCATGTCGAATATGCGGTCCGGCGTCTCCGCCGGCTCGAAGGGCTGGGTGATCGTGTGCAGATCGACGATGCAGATGAAGCAGTCGTACTCATCCTGTAGCTCGACCCAGCTCTTGACGGCGCCGAGGTAGTTGCCGATATGGAGCTCGCCGGAGCGAATGGCGAATATCGATTCACCACAGGCCGCATCAGCCAACTAAGCTACCGCGCGCCAACAACTTGATCAAGCTATGGACCGTACCTCCAACTCGCTCGACGACTTGCTCCACGCGGCGGAGCAAGCGGCCAGCGCCGCCGCGGACGTTCACCGACGATCGGGCCGCCTCGACCCCAGCGCCTGGCAGGAGAAGGGCCGGGCCGACTGGGTGAGCGAAATCGACCATGCGGCAGAGGAAGCTGCGGTCGGCGAGTTGCGCACGGCCTACCCGGATCACGCCATCGCCGCCGAGGAGAGCGACTGGGGCGGTCCATCGCCCGACGCGGCCGAAGTCACCTGGTACATCGATCCCCTGGACGGTACCACGAACTATCTGCACGGCTATCCCTACCACGCCGTCTCCATCGCGGCGATCGATTCCCAAGGGCCCGCCGCCGCAATAGTCGTCAACTCGGCCCGTTGGGAGACCTTCACGGCGAAGCGCGGGGCGGGAGCCGAGAAAGACGGCCACCCGATCGCCGTCTCCAGAGTCTCAGAACTGACGCACGCTCTTATCGGCACCGGCTTCCCGTTCAAAAAGACGGAGATCCTCGACGATTACCTGGCCCAGTTCAAGATCATCCTTCCCCGAACCAGCGGCATCCGACGCACCGGCTCCGCCGCCATCGATTTGTGCGACGTCGCCTGCGGCCGACTCGACGGCTTCTGGGAGCTTCACCTGGCGCCCTGGGACGTCGCCGCCGGCGTGCTGATCCTGCGGGAAGCAGGCGGAATCATCACCGACCTTGAAGGCGGCGCGGGTGTGGTCAAACACGGTGGGTTCGTGGCGGGGAATCCTTCGATCTATGCCGAGCTCTGCGGGGTCCTGAACATCGGACAATGAACAGCCTGGGTCAGGCGGACAACCACTTGATGAGGAAGAGGGCGCTCACCACCAGCCAGACGAGGGCCAGCCCGCCGAACACCCAGTACTCGACAGCCTCGAACTCCTGCTTGCCCTTCTTACCGTGGAACCAGGCGCCAGTGAGCACAGCGGGAAACCCGGTGGCCACGGCGACCAGCGCCAACTGATATATGACTCTTGGGAGCACGGCGCTCTCGACGAGTTGCCACGAGAACTGCAGCACAACCCAGGACCCGGCGGCGTAGGCCACGAGGATCTGGGGCATACGGCGCTCGGCGAGCCGCGAGACGAAACCCGTCGGGGCCGGATGGCTGATCGGTGGCATCGGAGTGGCGGCGCCAGGCATCTTGAGCCGCCGGGCGACGTCGGCCGAGTTGGGCCGGTGCTCGGGCTCTTTGGCGAGACAACGCTTCAGCAGAGCGGCTACCTCGGGATCGACGTCGCTGCGCAGCATCGCGAGCTCGATGGGCTCAGCCTGAACGTGCGCGGTGATCAGTTCCCTTCTCGACTTCGCGTCGTAGGGTCCGCGGCCGGTCAGCAACTCGTAGCCCAGCAGCCCCAGCGCGTACACATCGCTGAGCTGGGTGATCTCTGCGCCCGACAACTGCTCCGGGCTCATGTGAGCCGGATCGCCGATCAGCTCGCCCGTCCTGGTGATGCGCGATTGCTGGCCGGCCTCTCCGCTGGCGAGGACCGCCGCGATCCCGAAGTCGCTGAGCAGGGCGCGGCCGGAGTCTTCTTCGTAGAGCACGTTGTCGGGACGGATGTCCCTGTGCACGATCCCTTTTCGGTGAGCGGCGGAAAGCGCCGAGGCAACAGCGACGATGACACCGCGCGCCTCATCCATCGGTAGCGGCCCCTCCGCCTGCAGCCGCTCTTCCATCGTCCTACCCTTGACGTACTGCATGATGATGTAGGGAAGATCATTGGACAGCCGGCCGACCGTGTGGACGGCGACGATGTTGGGGTGGGACAGTGCGGCCACCGCCTGCGCCTCGCGTTCGAACCGCTTGCGAGCGCTCTTATCGCGGGCAAGCTTCGGCGAGAGCACCTTGACGGCGACCAGACGCTTGAGTTGCTGCTCGCGGGCGAGATAGACGTTCGCCATCGAGCCGCGGCCCAGCCGCCTCACGATCTCCAGCTCGGGCCCCAGCTCCTTGCGGAGCAAGTCCTCCAGCTCGTCGCCCCTGCCAGGCGCCGGAGTGACGTCCGGATCCGCACCCGTATTCTCGGGGCCGCCCGCCTGATCGTCGTTCTCCGACATAGCCGGGTCCTGGTCGCCGGTGTCCATTCTCGCTCGTTATCGTGAGTGACTGCTGCCCGCTGTCCGCCAAAGGTTACGGCCCTGTCGCCTGTTGAGGCAAGTGCCCGGTGGCCGGTATGCTGCAGCCACCGGCCACCGACCACCGGCCACCGGCTACCGGCTACCGGCTACCGGACTATAACTGCCGGCACCTCGTGCTGGGCCACCGTGGCATTGAACGCGGGGATTTCCGACGCGATGGCCTCGGCCAGTCGGTCAAGCTGGACCTGCAGCTGGCCCGACAGTTCCTCGAAGACGTCGTAGGCCTGCTGGGTCGGCTTCGCGTCGGCACTCGAGACCACGCCGGTGAGGGCGGCGATCTTGTTGTTCAGGCGGATCGGGTAGTTGAGCGGGTCCTGGCGGCTGCGGTTCTTCGTCTGGTAGATCGCGTTCTCGACCTCCGACAGCGCCTCTTTGACCTCCTCCGCCTGGTCAGAGACCTCCTCGGCATAAGACTCGCCCTCGACGCGTTTCACCGCGTCATCGATCTGGCCCCCGATGTCACGGATCTGCTCCACGGCGTCGTTCGCCTCGCTCACCCGGTCTCGGATGCGGACGAGGAAATCGAACTGCTCCTGCAGGTCCGCCTGAGAGACCGCCAGGCGCGGATCTTTTACGACGTCGAAGGACGCCTCTAGCTCGCGCTCGCCGGCCGTGAGCCGCACCTGGTAGGCCCCCGGCACGGCCCGCGGGCCCGACGTCGAGCCGGACCACATGATCATGCCCGGGAAGCGACTAGCGTCGGGATAGCGCAGGTTCCAGACGAAGCGGTTCATGCCCGCCTCGATCTTCACAGCGCCTTCCTCCTGGTCGCTTTCCGGCAGACTGGAGAACTCGCGAATCAGCGTGCCGTCCGGCTCCAGGAAGGCCAGCTTCACTTCGCCCTCCGGCTGTTCGGCGAAATAGTAATGCACGACGACGCCATTGGGTGGGTTGTTTCCGACGCCTGGCACGAAGCCGCCAAAGCCGCCGCCGCGCATTCTGTACGTCGCGCGAGGCTGGAACAGGTGAACGTCGGCGCGGGCCACTTCGTCGCTCAGCTCGTGTAGCGGCGTCAGGTCGTCGAGGATCCAGAAGGAGCGGCCGTGGGTTCCCAGCACCAGGTCGTCATCCTTGACGACCATGTCGCGAATCGGGACCACCGGCAGATTGAGCTGTAGCGAACTCCAGTGCTCGCCGTCGTCGAACGAGACATAGACGCCGAACTCGCCACCGGCATACAAGAGCCCGCGTCGCGCCGGGTCTTCCCTGACCACCCGGATGAAGTGGTCGTCCGGCAGCCCGCGGACGATCGCACTCCAGCTCCGGCCGTAGTCCGTCGTCTTGAAGACGTATGGGCTGAAGTCATCGAGCTTGTAGCGGTTCACCGCCACGTAGGCCACACCGGGCTCGTGTGGCGATTCCTCGATGATGCTGACCAATCCCCACTCCGGCGTGTTCCTCGGCGTGATGTCATCCCAGGTCGCGCCGCCGTCGCGAGTGATATGGACCCGGCCATCGTCGCTGCCCGCCCAGATCACTTCCCGCTCGTGCTGCGACGGGACCAACGAGAATATCGTGTTGTAGTACTCGACGCTCGTGTTGTCTTTTGTGATCGGACCGCCCGAGGAGACCTGCTTGCTCTTGTCGTTCCGCGTCAGGTCGGGGCTGATCACCTCCCAGCTGCCCCCCTCGTCGCGCGAGCGGAAGACCACGTTGGCCGTGATGTAGAGCTCGTTCGGGTCGAACGGCGACAGGACGATCGGGAACGTCCACTGGAAGCGGTACCTCAGGTCGCCGGCGCCCCAACCCATCGGGTTGTCGGGCCACGCGTGGATGTTCCTGTTCTGACCCGTCGATCGATCGTAACGGCTGATCATGCCGCCGTAGCAGCCGGCGTAGGATACGTCGGGATTGTCGGGCCGCACTGCGATATAGCCGCTCTCGCAGCCGCCGACCCGGTACCAGTCCTGGATTGTGATACCAAAGCCCGTGGTCCGGCTGGGGGTGCACAACGTGCTGTTGTCCTGCTGCGCGCCGCACACGTGGTAGGGGAAGTGCTCGGTAGTCGTGACATGATAGAACTGCGCGGTGGGTTGGTTATCCTGCCTCGTCCAGGTCACCCCACCGTTGTAGGTAACGTTCGCGCCGCCGTCGTTGCCCTCTACCATGCGGAGCCCGTCGTTGGGATCGATCCAGAGGTCGTGGTTATCGCCGTGCGGCGTGCTCATCGACTCGTAGGTCTTGCCGCCGTCGGTCGACTTCCAGAAGCGCACGTTCAGCACGTAGACGGTGTTCTCGTTCTCCGAGTCGGCGTAGATGTGGGTGTAGTACCAGGCGCGCTGCCGCAGGCTGCGGTCGTCGTTCACCTTGGTCCAGGTCTCGCCGGCATCGTCGGAGCGGAAGACTCCGCCGTCTTCGGCTTCCACGATCGCCCACACGCGATCGGAGTTCACCGGCGAGACGGTCAAGCCGATCTTGCCGAGCGTGTTCTCCGGCAGGCCTTTGTTGCGGCTGATCTCCGTCCAGGTGTCGCCACCGTCGGTGGACTTGAACAGACCGCTTCCCGGGCCGCCGCTCTCCATCCCCCAGGGCATGCGGCGCGCCTGCCAGAGCGCGGCATAGATCACGCGCGCGTTGTTCGGGTCGATGACGATATCGATAGCGCCGCTGTTCTCGTCCCTGTAGAGGACTCGTTCCCAGCTAGTGCCACCGTCCTCGGAGCGGTACACGCCACGCATCTCGTTCGGGCCGAAGGCGTGTCCCAGTACGGCGGCATAGACGAGATCCGGGTTCGTCGGGTGAACGCGGACCTCGCCGATCTGGCCGCCATCGCCCAACCCGATGTGCGTCCACGTCTTCCCGGCGTCGGTGGACCTGTACATCCCGTCACCCGGCGAGGTGTTGCCGCGGATGCACGCTTCGCCGGTGCCCACGTAGACGACGTTCGGGTCGGACGGCGCCACGGCGATCCCACCTATCGAGCCGGCGCCGAAATAGTCATCCGATACAGGCTCCCAGACCATCCCGCCGTCCACCGTCTTCCACACCCCGCCGCCCGTGCCGCCCATGTAGTAGACGTAGGGCTGGCTGGGCACACCGGCCACGGCGGTGACCCGGCCACCCCGGAATGGGCCTATCGAGCGCCACTCCAGCGCGCTGATCAGGCTCTCGTCGTAGGTCTGTGCCTGGGTAGCGCTCGCACCAGCCAGGGTGAGCGGAGCGGACACGGCGGCTGCGAGGAAGAAACGGGTCCACATGTTCATCACTAGTTACCTCCGGTAAAGGCGGAGTGGGAGTGGGAGTGGGAGTAGGAGAGGAGTACGAGTAGGAGCAGGAGTAGGACGAGTAGGAGTATTCCTACTCATACTCGTACTCCAACACCTACTCCGTCTCCTACTCTTACTCGGCAGTCCTAACCCGGCCATAGCCAGCCGAAGACGCCGCCGGTTAGCAGCCCGAAGACGAGACCGTCGATCACGCTCTTCCAGGTGCTGCTCCAGGTATGGCCGAACCAGATGGCCCTGGGTATCTCCGCGACGCTATAAGCGAGGAATGCCGTGGTGCCCAGCACCCTGAAGACGTGCCGATACTCCGTTCCCGCCGCTATCGTCGCATAGCCGATGTAGCCGACCATGAACGACACGGCCAAGCAGAACAGGAAGTAGAACGCCAGGCTCTTGCCCATGTTGGGCGCTTCGTGGATCACCAGCAATCCCACCGGGCCCTCCTCCAGCTTCTCTTTCGCGTCGGGGACCTTCGCTCCCTCAGGCGTCATCGCGTGCGGGAAGACGTACTGCCCGCGCTGCAGGCCGAGAGAACGGATGGCAAGTAGCAGCGATTCTTCGTCCGGGATCCTGACCCAATCGGAGCGGTGATGCGGAAGCACCGTCCAAGCGATGAACGCCGCGAAGAAAACGATCACCGCGGAGAGCAGGATCGGTAACCACAGCGAAACGAGACTAACCTGTTCCATCTTGACCTCCCGGGAAATGAACGGACAGGATCTGCGGCGCCAGCTCTCTTGCTCGGTGCCCGCTCTCTATCGCTACTCCATCTCGAAAGCCAGGAACTGGAACTGGCCGCGCCGCTCGACCTGGAGCACGACCGGCGCGCCTACCCGGATGCTCTGGAGCCCGGCACGCAGCTGACCGAGGCTCGTGATCTGTTGACCGTTCAGCGCATGGATCACATCGCCCGGCGCCAGCGCGACGCGGCCGTAGACGGCATCGGGCGAACGTGCGGCGACGACCACTCCGCTCTGGGATCGCAGCCCCGGCACCATGGCTGCGATCCTCGGATCCAGGTCGACACCTAGGATCCCCAGACGCGCCACCAAGTTCTCCTCCGGTGACACCATCAGAGTGAAACGGTTGGGGTCGTCAGCCCGCTCGAGCACTGTTACGGGAACCCGGAGCGTCTGCTGGCCACGCAGCACCTGGAGCGTCACCGTCGCTCCCACCGGTGTGCCGTACAAGTTCACGTCGAACTGCCGGCCGTTCTCGATGACCTTTCCGTCGAGGCTCAGGACGATGTCGCCGATCTGCAGGCCGGCTTGCTGAGCCGGGCTGTGCGGGTACACATCGCCGAGTACCACGCCCCAGTTGCGCGCCAGCTCCAGCCCCTCCGCGAGCGGGGGTGAGATGGTCTGGGCGTTGACACCGATCTGGCCGCGGCGCACGTAGCCGTTGGCCTTGATCTGCTGAAAGACGTTGCGAACGATGTTGCTGGGCGCCGCGAAGCCGATCCCTTCGCTGCCGCCCGACTGAGAGAGGATCAGTGTGTTGATCCCCACGACCCGACCCTCGGCATCGACCAGCGGGCCACCGCTGTTGCCCGGATTGACCGCCGCATCGGTCTGAATGTAGATCATCGGGTCTTCTTCCCTCAGCTGCCGGGCCACGTTGCTCACTATGCCCATCGACACCGAGTTCTCCAGGCCCAGCGGGCTGCCGAAGACGAAGACGAGTTGGCCGCTGCTGACTTCGTCAGAGTCGGCGAGGTCCAGAAACGGCAATCTCGTCTCCTCGACCTTCAGCACTGCAAGATCGGTCTCGCGATCGTAGCCGATTACCCGCGCGCCGACGATCTTGCCCTTCGGCTTGAGGATCGACTCGCCAGGCGACTCGTCGGCCGGGATCGGCAGCCGCACCCGGATGCGACCCGCTCCCTCCACCACGTGCAGGTTCGTGACGATGTAGCCGTCCGCGTCCAGGATGACCCCCGACCCGCCGACTTGCCGCCGGGTCAGCAGGCCCGTCCCCGGGGCAGCGCCCTGCTGGAGCGGCTGGTAGCCAGTCGCCAGGATCGCCACCACCGCCGGGCTGACCTCTTCCGTGAGCGTCTGCAGGTACTCGCTCAGATCCCGCAGCCTGGCGAGCGCCCGGTCACCCGACCCCTGCTGCGCAGCTGCCTCCGTCGCTGCGCCAACGCTCAGACAAATTGCCAGAACGACTGCAGATACTGCAGATGTACTCTTGCCTTTCACTGTAACACCTCTTCGCATCGTGTATCGCACGTTCACCAGACTCGCTATCGTTCCTGCGGAGGGAACCGGGCGAGAATCTTCGTCACCGCCTCGTCGATCTTCTTCACAATCTGCTCGGGCTCAGGGTCCTGAATCACATCGGTGGCCCACCCCCGCCAGACGATGCGGTCTTCCGCCGCATCAGAGACGAGCAACACCAACGCGCCCTCACGCTCCACATACACCTCCGTACGGCCCGACACCCAGCCCAACCGCGGGTCGGTGATGACCATGGCCGAACCCATCCTGTCGTCGGACGCAGTGATGAAGCCTATGAGGAAATCGGGTTCGCTCTCGACCTTCTGGTAACCCTTCGCCGCCAACTCCCGGTCTACCGACGTCTCGATCTGGCGGACAGCTATCGGGGCTACGCGGCTCCTTCGCTCCTGGTCCGCCGCCCGTTCCACCCACGCGTACGTCGTCAGTCCATCGAAGCTCGCCTCCGGATCGAACTCCGAGTTGACCTTCATCTGGGAGCAACCGGCCACGGCGAGTGATGCGAGGGTGAGCGACTGGATGAAAAGTGACCGCATGAATTCCCTCCTCGAGATCAAAGTATGCTCAACAAACAGCCGGCTCCACTGCCGGTTCCAGGCGCTCCGGCCGCCGCACTTCGCCGAATGTCGAGGATCTATGGCAGTAATTGATAGTCGGGCGCGGCTAGCCTGGCAACGCCGGCACCGGGTACATCACAAGACTCAGTCATCCGTGGCACCCTGCGAGTACATCCCAACCAGGCGTCCAACCAGGAAGGCCATATAGAGCACGCCGCCGACCGTCTGCACGACAGCCAGCGATCGCGCCGCCGAGCTGACCGGCGTCATCTCGCCGTACCCCAGCGTCGTCAGGGTGACGAAGCTCCCATAGATGAAGTCGAAGAATTGTATCGTTCCGTCGATGTTCCGCGCAGGGTCGAAATAGAACGACCCGGGCTGGAGCTGCTCGATGAGACTGTAGGCCAGCGCCCACGTCACGCCGAATAGTAGATAGACAGCCGCCGCGCCATACAACGTCTCCGCCGTCACTTTCTCTCGACTCAAGACGTGACGGAGAAGGACGTAGAGAGTGAACACGTAGAGGGCCAAGGTGATTGCGAGCGTCCATCGTGCACCGGGCAGGATTCCGATGCCGGCCGCCAGTTCGATCAGTGCCACCTGAGCGGGAAGACAGAGCACACCAGCTATGACGATGTGCCGGCGGCTGTCGCTCGCGGAGTAAACCGCGGCTAGCGGAATCTCGATAGCCATGAACAACAGGAACGCCCCCCTCAACGGACCGCTCTCGAACACCGGGTAGAGGAGAATCAGAGCGAGTAGAGAGAAGAAGAGTACAGCGGACCTGTGCTTGCGCTCCGGCCCGGCCAGTCTCCGGGCTATCTGGTGAAACGCCATTGTCCCCTCCCATCGGGATACCGCAATGCTGGCGGCCTAGACCGACCCACATCATGTTCAGCTGTCCCAAGGATCTGAAGCTAGGACCTCGCACCGGAGAAACAAGTTGTATTCCGGATTCTTCCGCCCCAGTTTAGGTGGGGCGAGTTAACCAGCGAGAGCGAATGGACGAGCTGCGCGTACATCAAATATCTGATTCCTACACGACAGCGACCGGCGACTCTTTCGAGCTGGAGCTGCGCGAGTTGCTGCGGCAGAGGACCCGGCTGATGCTCGGCGTCGTTCTCGTAGTCGTCGCCATCGCGGTGGTCGTCGACAAGTTTCTCGTCGAGCAGCCCCCCGGCCTAGCGGGAGGGTTCTCCCCGTGGCGCGAGGAGATCCGGTTCGTCTTCCTCGGAGCCTTCGGGATGGCCCTCGCCTTGACCTACCTGCTGAAATGCACGGCCCGTCAGTTCCAGATGCTCGCCTTTGGGGTGGTAGCAATCGCCATGGTGCTGGCGATCTTCCTCAACGCCTCGGTGGTGCCCGACGAAGAGCCGATCCTGGCGGTAGCGCTCTGTCTGTTCGTCTATGCGGCCTTCATTCCCTCGCCGAGGCGCTTTCCCATCATACTGGGTGTGCTGGCGCTGATCTCCTTCGTCATGGCTGCGGTCATGACCTTCGCGTTCGTCGAAGGCGCTGAAGCGTATTGGGCGGAACGCGGCAGCCTGCTGGGGACTAGCGCGATCGCCGTGCTCAGGAACCACCTGATCAACGGTACGGTGAGCATCGGTATCCTGGCACTCGTCGCCCACGCGGTCAGCAAGACGCTGTACAGCCTGCGGAAGACGGCGCATCAAGCGGAGCGACTCGGCAACTATTACGTCGAGGAGGAACTGGGCGCCGGCGGCATGGGCCAGGTCTTCAGGGCCAGGCACGCGCTGATTCGCCGTCCGACGGCCGTGAAGGTGATGCAGGTGTCCGGCCAGGACGCGCAGGCGGCGGTAACACGATTCGAGCGCGAGGTCCAGCTGTCGGCGACGTTGACTCACCCCAACTCGATCACGATCTACGATTTCGGCCGTACGCCGGACAACCGCTTCTACTACGTGATGGAGTATCTCGAGGGACTCGACCTCCAGAAGCTGGTCGAGCGCTTCGGCCCGATACCGCCCGCCCGATCGGTCTTCATCCTGGCGCAG
>JBDHHZ010000069.1:0-10353 GCA_039589115.1 Gemmatimonadota bacterium
TAGTAGGGCAGCGCGTTAGAAGTCGAGGTCCTCGGGATCCTCATCCAGGATGCCGAGGACCTCTCTTGCGTGCTCCGCCGCCTCCGGGGCGACGTAGATCGTGGCGCCCGGATAGAGCGGTCCGTGCAGCATCCCCTCCGCGGACTGGATCAGGTAGGGAATCCCGGCGTTCTTGAGCAGGACCGCGGCGGCCTCCGCTTCGACCTTGGTCCTGAAGTTGGCGATCTTGACCGGCGCATCCATCAGACCTCTGCCACCAAGGCCAGAACCTTTTCCACCGCATCAGCGGCATCGTAGGCGTAGCCATGGGCCCCAATTGATCGAGCAAACTCTTCGGAGAGGGGTGCGCCGCCAACGATCACCTTCACCTGCTGCGAGAGGCCCCTCTCCTCCACCAGGTCGACGACCCCTTTCATGAACGCCATCGTTGTGGTCAGGAGGGAGGACACACCGATGACCGAAGCGTTCTCGGCGATGGCTGAATCGATGAACTTTTCAGGAGGAACGTCGACGCCCAGGTCCACGACTTCGAAACCGGCTCCCTCGAGCATGATTCCCACCAGGTTCTTGCCGATGTCGTGAAGGTCCCCCTGGACCGAACCGAGGACCACCTTGCCACGACTGGGCACTTCCTCGGCGATGAGCAGGGGTTTCAGCAGTGCGACTCCGGCGCTCATGGCCCGGGCGGCTAGGAGAACTTCGGGCAGGAAGATCTCGTGCTTCCGGAATTTCTCTCCTACCACATTCATTCCGGCGATGAGCCCGTCATACAGAATCTCGATCGTGGGCACCTCTGATTGGATCGCCTGGGCGACCTGCTCAGCAACCGCCTTGTCGTCTCCGGCGATCAGGTTCTTCCCGATATCCTTCAGGATCTCCATTCTTGGCTCCGCTCGTTCTTCGTTGGAGGAGGGTGGGTGGTGGATGCGATCCGTTCGCGGCACTCCCAGTTTGCGCAGTCGAGGCAGAAATCGAAGTCGTTCTCAAAGGCGTGGATCTCTGGCGGGCCGGCAACAAGCACCCCCGACACCGATTTGAGAGGCGACATCAAGCAGCTGGAATTCAGCTCGATATCGATCCGTCCCGGGTCCAGAAGAGCGAAGAGCCTCCGCTGGCCGGTGATATGCCACCCGCAGTACCCCGGACTGTACGGCAACACTCTCGTCCCCGAATCTGCCTCTCCATTCTGGAGCAGGGATTCGAGGAAAGCCCGGCCCAGGAAGTTCGCAGCGCTGTCCGCTCTCTCGGACGCGATGCCGTCCAGCATGCACCCTAGCGCTGGCTGGTTTCTTTGGAAGAGGTCGTTGATCTCCCGGCTGATCGGCTCACCGAGCGTCGCGGCGAAAAGTGCCAACCGTTCTGCGTTCCCGGTGATTTCGGGAAGCGGAGCCGGAACCGCGTTCTGGCCATCACCCTCATAGACTTCCTGGAAGTCGGCCACGGAAATATCGGAAAGAACTCCTCGGGGCTGGGCAAGAGCCTCGTAGAGATCCATCGCCTCCTCCACGAGGTCAGTCACTCGCTCCGGTACCTGGTGGCCCTCCGGGATGCCCTGTGTTCGGAGGACGGTATCCCGGGGTGGCGCCAGCTCTATGGCCTCGAGGGAGATGATCCGGGTCATGTCTCTCTCGATGGCAACGCGTCCATTCCGGAGACCCGAGCAGCTCCTTCCATCCGCTCGATGAGCTGTGCCTTGACCCCGTCATCCAGACGCGTGGGCTCATACTCTTGGATCAGCCGTTCCACTTCCCCCGAAGCACGCTCCCTAAGACTCAGGCCTCCCTCATCCTGCCAGCGGGCCCGGTTGGCCCGGTCGATGGTGGGTCCGGGGAAATGGATCTCGTCCCTCAGGTGACGGCGGGTGTGATCGGCGATGATGAGGTGCTTGTCCCGAAGCAACTCCTGCAAGACGGGCAGGGCGGGGAAGTCCTCCCTCGGTTGGATGCCCTCCAGCATGCGGAAGGTCATCCCGCAGATCTCATTATCAACTACCAGCTTCTCCAGACTCTGGCAGTTGATGAAGTCCAGCAGCCCGGGACCGGAGATGTTGTTCGTGCCGGCCAGGGCCCCCAGTGTGGCACCCATTGCCGTTTCCAGTCCCCCCTGGGCATCCAGGCGTTTTGCATCGCTCATGGCCGTGTAGGCCTGCGTAGGGATTCGCAAAAACTTCCCGATCTCGGTATAGGCGCAGTCGGTCATCATGGTCTCCACCGCGCCAACGGGGGTCGTTTCGTATCGGATATCGAAGATGGCCGGGGCGCCTCCATAGAGCATGGGGGTCCCGGGGTTGGCCAACTGGCCGATTACCACACCGCTGAGGGTTTCGGCGGTGTGCTGGATCAGGGTGCCTACCACGGTGACGGGGCCCATGAAACCGGAAAGGGGCATGGAAATCACTTCGACGGGAATGGAAGCCCGGGCGAAGTCCACAAGGTTCTGGCTGGTGGCTTCGCTCCATTTGAGGGGGGGAGTGGGGCAGCAGGAGAGGACGGTCAGGGGCTTCTGCTTCAGCTCCTCGGCGCTACCGCGTACGATGATTTGAAGATCCCGAATGACCTCGAAGGCTTCGGCGGAGAAGGCGCCGGTGACGACGGGCTTCTCACAGAAAAGGAGACTCAAGAAAAGGCGGTAGCTATCGGATATCGATCCGGGCACGTCGGCGGGGACGAACGCAGTGCTTTGGGCAGCGATGTTGTTCAGGCTTCCCATGAGCTTTGAGTACCGAACGAAATCGGCGGTGGTGGGCCGCCGGATCTCCCCGGTTGCGTTGTCCAGGATGTTGATGGCCGCCGAACCCGGTGTGAAATGAACATTGTCCCCGGAAAAATCGTGGGTTTGGTTTCCGAGCACGTCGTACAGCTTGAAGGACTCCGGAGCGGTTGCCAGTGCCTGATCGATGATCTCGTCCGAAAGGGTTGCATGCTCGGTCTTTTGATCGACCTCTGCCCCATGATCTCCCAGGAGGGACAATACCTCCTGGTTATGGATCGTCACGCCCAGTGTCCGAAGCAGGCTCCGGGCTTCATCCAGGATCCGGCCGATCAGCTGGTCGTCCAGAAAGCGGAGGGTCGGTCTCATTCGGTTGTGCCTCAGTCTTTGAATGGCTGGCCAGGGCCTATTCTCTCCACGTCGGTACCAGGCCTTCACCTGCCACCGGCTCTACCTCTCCGCGAACCTGGCCTCAGGCGGTAAACGAACTTCAGCATCAGGTAGCGGCCGAGTGACTCGATCCGCTCCTCCTGAATGTAGCTCGGTGAGTTGGTGATGTTCACGCCCTGATTCTGGTCGAGCAGGTCGATGCCTACCAGCTGAATCTCGGCTCGCTCATTCATGAAGAGGCGCGAGATCGAAGCCTCCAGCAGCGCGACGTTCTGGCCCGCGAACACCTCCTGGTCGTACACCCGATAGTTCAGCGACGTGTTGAACGTCCAGGCATCACCGAGGTAGTAGGATCCGTTCGCGTGTGCCGGATATGAGGAACGTGCGACCCATGAACTCCCGGGTTTCCGCGATCGTACCGTCCTCATAGCTCACATAGGCCTCCAGAAGACTCTCCTGGTCGCTCCGGGAGGGCGACCC
Source organism: Gemmatimonadota bacterium (assembly GCA_039589115.1). GTDB lineage: Bacteria > Gemmatimonadota > Gemmatimonadetes > Palauibacterales > KS3-K002. The sequence goes on from JBDHHZ010000069.1 coordinate 3,580, forward strand.
CATTTTGAGCCTTGCGGTCAGCCCTTGCGCACGGGATTCCATACCTGATAGCGCTGCTTCTTCTTCAGTCGGGGCTGGGATCATCAGCGACGCCGACTCATCGAAGAGCAGAAGCATGGAACTGATGTTCGCAGACGGGATCAGATCCCTATACTCCGCCGGCAAGGCTTCCGGCACTTCGAAGTCGTACTGCACCGCGCGATCGAACAGTACGGCCCCTTCCTGGGCCGAAGCAGCGACAGGGAATAGGATTAGGAAGGGTGTCAGTAGCCTTTTCATGATCATCGAATCCGGCTGAGGTGACGTCTCTTAGAGCTGTTACGTAGATAGTAATTGCCAGTCTGGCCCTTGTCACCGAGGCCTTCGTAGATGCGCCGCGCATAGGAAATCGTGCTCTTTTGACACTCCGGTGACGCCAGCGCCGTACTGGGGACCGGGAGCGACTCTCCGCCCGACTGGCGCATCTAAACACTTGAGGTCAATGTTAGGGCGGCCCCGACCCACCATACCATAAGAACGACGGGAAATCATGCGATTCAGCCGCCGTACGCTTGCCATCGTATCAGTCGTCGTGATCCTGCTGGGCGCACTGGGCGGGATCTACATCCGGCTCCGCGCCTTGCAGGCCGAGGAGGAGACGGGCACGGTCGAGAACGCTGAGGGCGATCAGCCGGAGGTCGAATCGGCCCAGGCCTTCGGCACCGAGATCGCCATCCCGGTCGGCGCCGCGCAGGTGATCCGCGACACGCTGGTCATGAGCGTATCCGCCGCGGGCCAGGCCCAGGCTGTAGCCCGCACCCTGCTCACCGCCGATGTGGAAGGGCCGGTGACGGAAGTGCTCGTGCGGGAGGGCGACTTCGCCAGGCAGGGCCAGATCCTCGTCCGCATCGACCCCGAACGCTACCAGTTCGAGCTCGATCGCGCGCGAGCGCAGCTCGAGCAGGCGGAAGCGCAGTTCGCCGAGCTGACACTGTTCGACGAAGAGATCGAGGACGAAGAGCTACGCACCGAGCGCCGCCGCATGGCACGGGCGAGGAGCGGGCTGAGCACCGCCGAGGTGGGGGTGCGCGAGGCGGAGATCAACGTACAGCGCGCTACGGTGCGCGCTCCGTTCGCCGGCGTGGTAGCGAACATGGCTCTCGTGGTCGGGGAGCAGGTCCAGCAGCGCGACTCGATCGCAGAGGTCGTCGATCTGAGCCGGATCAGGATCGAGGTGCAGGTGTTGGAGACGGAGGTCCCTTATCTGGAAGAGGGGCGTCTGGCCCGGGTAACGCTCTCGGCTTTTCCCGAGACCGTGCTGATCGGCCGGGTCGTCTCCATCAATCCAGTGGTCGACCCACGAACGCGGACGGCGCGAGTGACGGTGATGCTACCCAACCCGGACGGTGCGGTGAAGCCGGGCATGTACGCGCGGGTCAGGATCGCCGCACGCCTCTTCGCCAGTCGGATCATGGTGCCGCGGGAGGCGATCCTCGAGCGCGATAATCGCACGCTGGTCTTCTTGCTGGAAGCGGAGGGTGCCTCACTGCAGGGACTGGCGAAGTGGACCTACGTGACCACGGGTCTCGAGAATGAGGAGTACGTCGAGATCGTGCCAGGCGACGGCACGACGATGCTCGAGCCCGGCCAGTTGGTGCTCACCGAGGGACACTACACCCTCATACATGATGCGCGAGTCAGAGTGGTAGAGGAGGCCGAGGATGCACAGGGTTAGCCAGCCACTCGTCGTCGCGCTGCTTCTGCTGACGGCGACACCGGCCTCCGCGCAGGCGCCCGACACCGTGCTCACGCTCTCCGGCGCCGCGGCGCTGTTGATGGAGCGGAATCCCGAATACATGGCGAGCCTCGCCGCGGCGGATGCAGCCGGCGAGAACGTCTGGGCCGCCTGGGGCTCCTGGCTGCCGACGGTGACGCTGCAGGGCAACTTCGGGCGGAACGAGTTCACCACCAAGACGTTCATTGATCCAGCGGGCCAGGCGCAGGAGCTGGTGGACCCGATCACCGACGTGAGCAAGTCGGTGTCGCAGTCGCTCGCGATCAACTGGACCGTCTTCCGCGGCGGCAGGCGCCTCTTCGATGTGGGGTCGAGCAACGCGCAAGCGCGGGCGGCGGACCTCGCCGCGGTGTCGCGGCTCGTCCAGTTGACGTCGCAGCTCGAGAGCCAGTACTACGAAGCGCTAAAGCGACAGGAGCTGGTTACTCTGGCGGAGGAACTGTTGGAGGCGCGGCGACGCGACCTGGAGGTCACACAGGCGCGCTTCCGCATAGCCGCCGTCACGCAGAGCGATGTGCTGCAGGCGGAGGTGCAGGTAGGCCAGAGCGAGCTGGCCGTGTTGCAGGCGGAGCAGGCGGCGGATGCGGCGCGGCGCGATTTGAACGTGCTGCTGGGCTTGGAAGAGGACCTCGCCTACCAGCTTCGCGACACGTCGATCGTCTTCGACCCTGCTGCTCTACGACTAGAGGAGATGGTCGGCGCGGCGCGGAGCTCCAACCCTGAGCTGGCTCGTCTCGACGCGACGATCGATGCGAGGAGCCGCAGTCTCTGGTCGGCGCGGGGCACCTGGCTGCCGAACGTCTCGCTGGGCCTGTCTTTGGGCAGAAGCGAGAGCCTGTCGGGCGATGCCAACATTTTCGAGTTCAGCCCGCGGAACACCAGCCAGAACTTCAACATCAACTTCAGCTGGCCGCTGCTGGCCGGGTTCGAGAAGAAGTGGCGAACGGGACAGGCGTCGGCGCAGTTGCAGGAGGCGCGCGCCAACAAGTTCGCCGGGCTGCTGAACGTGGACAGATCGGTTCGCAACGCATACGCCGCATTGGTCACCGCCTACCGCACGGTCCAGATTCAGACGCGTAACGTTCAGCTGGCACGCGAGTCGGTGCGGCTGACGACGGAGCGCTATCGCATCGGCGCCGCCTCGTACATCGAGCTGCGGCAGGCGACATCGCAGGAGACCGAAGCGGAGCGCGGCCTGATCGAAGCGCGCTTCGACTTCATGAGGAGCTTCGCCGATCTTCAGGGCGCGGTGGGCGTGCCCATCACCGTGTCCGGACAGTGAGGCGGCCTGCTCCTATGGCGCTACCAGATCTTTCCATACGCCGGCCCGTTGCCACGGCCATGGCGTTCGTCGCCATCGTCTTGTTGGGTATCATCGCCTTCGAGCGGCTTCCCGTCGACCTGCTCCCCGACGTCGCCTTCCCGACGCTGAGCATCTGGACCCAATACCCAGAGGCCGGACCGTCAGAGGTCGAGCGGTTCATCACCGAGCCGATCGAGCAGTCGGTGGCACGCGTACCGGGCGTCAAGGCGATCAGCTCGGTCAGTCGCGAGGGCGCATCGCAAGTCCGGCTCCAGTTCCTCTGGGGCACCGACATGGACTTCGCGACGCTCAACGTGCGCGAGCGGCTAGACAACGTTCGCTACAACCTGCCGGAACGCGCCGAGCGGCCGACGATACTGCGCTCCGATCCGACCAGCGAGCCGGTGATGACGCTGGCCTCCACATCGGAGATCACCGACCTCTGGGAGCTGAAGGAGCTCTCGGAGAACGTCTTCAAGCGGCGGCTGGAGCAGGTGGACGGGATCGCACAGGCCGCCGTGGCCGGCGGGCTGGAGCGCGAGATCCATGTGAAGGTGGATCCCGACCGCTTAGAAGCGTTGGATGTCACCATCGATCAGGTCTCGCAGGCTCTCGATGCCGCGAACTACAGCGCACCGGGCGGCACGATCCGGCGCGGTCGCTATCGCTACGCGCTCCGCGCGCTGGGCGAGTTCCAGACAGTAGGGGAGATCGGAGAGACGGTGGTCAGTCGCGGCGGCGGCAGCTCTATCGTGTTGCTACGCGACGTCGCCGAAGTGGAGGACGGGTACGCCGACCGCGAGACCATCGCCCGTTACAACGGGCACGAGTCGGTCGGTCTGCTCCTATATAAGGAGGCGGGCTCGAACACCGTGCAGGTGGCGGAGCGGGTCGACGATGTGCTGGAGCAGCTGCGCGAGGAGTATCCGGAGGTAGAGCTGGCCATCGCGTCGTCTCAGTCGGGCTTCATCCGCGACGCGATCACCAACGTCGTCCAGGCGCTGGCGCTGGGAGGTGTGCTCGCCTTCCTCGTGCTCTTCCTGTTTCTGCACGACGCGCGTTACCCGGTCGCCATCTCGCTGTCGATTCCGATCAGCGTCATCCTGACGTTCGGGCTGCTCTACGTGTTCGGCGTGAGCCTGAACCTGATGAGCCTGGGCGGTCTGGCGCTCGGTGTCGGCATGCTGGTCGACAACTCGATCGTCGTGCTGGAGAACATCTTCCGGCATCGCGAGCGCGGTATGGCCGCGGCGGCGGCCGCAGCGCTGGGTGCCCGCGAGGTGCAGGCTGCGATCACCGCGTCGACGTTCACGACGATCGCCGTGTTCGGTCCGATCATCTACGTGAAGGGCGTGGCCGGCGAGCTGTTCAAGGACCTCTCGATCGCCGTAGCCGTCTCGTTGCTCGCTTCGTTGCTCGTGGCGCTGACGCTTCTGCCGATGATCGCCGCGCGCATCGGCGTATCGGGAGTCGAAGGCGAGAGTGAGGGCGAAGGCGAGCGCGTGGCCTACGAGCCCGGCCGCCTGTTCCCGCCGATCGGCCGTTTCGTACAGGAGGCGCGGGCCCGCTACGGCGGTCGCGCGCGCTGGTTCCGCTGGCCGTCCATCGTGACCCGCTGGGTCGGCGCTCTGGTTGGCGGCCTGTTGAGGGGCGCCGGCGCTCTGGCCGTCGCGCTGCTGCGCTTCTGGGGGAGCCTCATCGCCAAACCGCTCGGCGCGTTCAGCCGCCCGATCTTCCGTGTCTTCGATCGCTGGTTCGATCGGTTCGCGGAGCGCTATCACCAGTTGCTCGAGTGGGCGATCGACCATCGCGGCGCCACGCTCTCCGTTGCGACCGCCGTCTTCGCGTTTGCGCTGCTACTCGGTTGGGGCTTGCCGCGCGATCTGTTGCCTCGCGTAGATGAGGGCGCCTATCGGGCGCGCATCGACCTGCCGTTGGGCACACCGCTCGAGACCACCGATGACGTCACCGCGCAGGTCGAGGCGCTGGCGATGGAGGACGCGGCCACCGAAGCCGCCTTCGCACGAATCGGTCGAGCCGAGGCGGCCGAGGTGACGGAGCGCGAGGCGACGGGTGTCAACACGGCCGCGCTGGATGTAAGGCTGGGGGAGGGGAACAGGACGGGCCCAGCGGTCGAGCGGCTGCGGGCGAGTCTCGGCGACCTGTTGAGCGACGAAGCGCTGACCATCGAGACCGGCAGGGCCACCGAACTGGGTCGGGTGCTGGGCCTCGGGGAGGCGGACATCGCCGTGCGTATTCGGGCCGAGGACCTGGACGCCGCGCTCGGGGTGGCCCGCGAGATCGAAGGCCGACTGGGCACGCTGCCGATGCTGACGGGAGTGCACACCGGTCTGCTGCGCGGCCAGCCGGAGATCGAGATCGCCATCGAGCGCGAGCGCGTGGCGCGCCATGGGCTGACCGTGCGCGAGGTGGCCGATGCGATCGAGGCGTATATGCGCGGCCTGGTCGCGACCCGCTTCGTCGACTTCGACCGGCGGATCGATGTGTTGGTGCGGCCGCCCGAGGCCATCCGCCAGGAGTTCAACAACCTGCTCGAGTTCCAGATCCGCGGTGTGCCGGTGCGCGAGCTGGTCGTCTGGCGCGAGACGCTGGCGCCGGTCGAGATATTGCGCGACGGGCAGGGCCGCGTCGTGCCGGTCTACGCCGACGTGACCGGCGGTGGCCTCGACGCGGCGGTCACCGCGATCGGCTCGACGCTCTCCGATCTGGAGTTGCCTCCGCGCATGCGCCTCGAGGTGGGCGGTGTGAACGAGGAGATGCGCGAGTCCTTCCGCTCGCTCGCGCTCGCCTTCGCTCTCGCTATCGCGCTCGTCTTCATGATCCTCGCCGCCCAGTTCGAGTCGGTCGTCCATCCCTTCACGATCATGCTGGCCGTGCCGCTGGCGGCGATCGGCGCTGTGGCCGCGTTGATCATCGCCCGTGACGGCGTGAACGTGATGAGCCTGATCGGCTTCGTCATCCTGGTGGGGATCGTGGTGAACGACGCGATCATCAAGGTCGACTTCATCAATCAGTTCCGGCGTGAAGGCGCATCGCTGCGCGAGGCGATCATGGAGGCGGGACGCGTGCGATTGCGTCCCATCATCATGACTACCGCCACGACGGTGATCGGGCTCACACCGCTCGCCCTCGGCCTGGGCGCCGGCGCCGACCTGCGGGCGCCGCTGGCCGTCGCGGTGATCGGCGGGCTGATCTCGGCGACGCTGCTGACCCTGATCGTCGTCCCGGTGATCTACGCCAGCCTCGAGAGCTTACGCGGGCTGGCGGGCGGAGAGGCGTCATGATCCGGTTGTCGATCAACCGGCCGACCACGGTAGCGATGGTTTACATCGCCATCGCGGTGGTGGGCGTGGCCTCGTTCCTCGACATCCCTGTCGAGCTGCTTCCCGACGTCGAGTACCCGCAGCTCAGCATCAACACGAACTGGCCGGGCGCTTCGCCGGAGGTGGTGGAAGCGTTCCTGACCGCGCCGCTCGAGTCGGCGACCCAGCAGGTACGCGGGGTACGCAAGATCGAGTCGGAATCGAGTGAGGGCAGCTCGGAGATCACGGTCGAGTTCGCGCGCGGCACCGACATGGACTTCGCGCGCCTCGAGCTTGGCGAGCGCATTCAATCGATTCGAGACGACCTGCCGCCTGACGTGCGGCCGCAGATCGCGCTCTACATACCTCGCGAG
>JBDHHZ010000070.1:0-10599 GCA_039589115.1 Gemmatimonadota bacterium
CGCCTGGCTGCTGGGCCGGCGCGAGCCGATGCTGTACGAGATATGCGACGAAGTCATCTCGTCCATGGGTGACACGTTCCACGAGCTGGTCGACCGCCGCGACCACATCCTGCGGACCGCTTGTGGCGAAGAAGAGCGGTTCATGGCGACCATCGACGAAGGGATGCAGCGCTTCGCTGATCTGGCCCCCGTCGATGGCGGCGGCATGATTGCCGGCGATGAAGCTTTCAAGCTGTACGATACGTTCGGCTTCCCGCTCGACCTCACCGAGCTGATGGCCCACGAGCGCGGTTACGATGTCGATGTCGAAGGCTTCGACCGTGCGCTGGAGGAGCAGCGGCGGCGCTCCCGCGAGCAGCGTGAGGAGCAGCGCCGGCGCGGTGATCTCGAGGGTAAGACGCTCGACATCCCGACCGAGGGCTGGAGCCGGTTCTCTGACGACGGCCAGGAGTGGGTTGGCTACGACCAGCTGAGCGTCGACACCGAGGTATTGGCGGCCGTGCGCGAGAACGGGCGGATCGCCCTGGAGCTGCGCTCGAACCCGTTCTACGCCGAGGCCGGCGGCCAGGTGAGCGACCGAGGCTACGTCGAAGGCGACGGCTGGCGCATGGAGGTCGAGGACGTGGTCCGGTTCGAGGACCGCGTGGTGATCGCCGGCACGATCGAAGGCGAGTTCAAGCCGGGCAGCGTACGCGCGGTAGTGTATGCGGCGCGCCGCAACACGCAGCGCCACCACACGGCGACGCATCTGATGCACGCGGCGTTGCGCACCGTGCTGGGCGAGCATGTCACGCAGGCGGGCTCGCTGGTGGCACCCGATCGCTTGCGCTTCGACTTCACTCACAGCGGCCCGCTCAGCGAGGTCGAGCTCGAGGAGGTCGAGCGGTTGGTGAACGAGCAGGTCTGGGCGGACCACGAGGTCACAAAGACTTTCGCGTCGTATCGCGATGCGATCGATCGCGGCGCCATGGCACTGTTCGGCGAGAAGTACGGCGACACGGTCCGCACGGTAGAGGTGCCGGGCTTTAGCCTGGAGCTCTGCGGGGGCTGCCACGTCAGGACGACCGGCGAGATCGGCCTCTTCAAGATCATCTCGGAGACGGGCACGGCGGCGGGCGTACGGCGGATCGAGGCGGTCACGGGCGCGTTCGCCTACGAGCGGGTCAAGGACCAGGAGCGGCTGCTGAACCGTCTGGGCCGCCTGCTGAAGGTCCCCACCGACAACTTGGAGCGGCGTGCCGAGAACCTGCTCGCGGAGCAGCGCGAGCTGCGTGACAAGCTCCAGAACGCTCTGCAGGGCAGTGCGGTGGATCAGGTGGCGCAACTGGTGGCGGGTGCCGACGAGGTGAGTGGCGCCAAGATAGCCGTGGGTGCCATCGAGACGGCCGACTCGGACGCGCTGCGCGCCTTCGGCGATCGTTTGCGCGAGCATCTCGGGACCGGCGTCGGCGTGGTGATGGCCAAGATCGGCGAACGCCACTCGTTGCTCGCCGTGGTGACTGACGATCTGATCGGCAAAGGCGTGCGAGCCGACGCTGTCATTCGCGAGGTAGCGAAGCTGGCCGGTGGGAAGGGCGGTGGGCGGCCCCACATGGCGCAGGCCAGCACCGGCGAGCCGGAAAAGGCCGAGGGTGCGCTTGCCAAGGTCGCCGAGATAGTACGCCCGATGCTCGAGCAGGCCGGCCTCTGATGAACGACGACTGGCTCCAGCGCACGCTGGCCGATTCGCCGGCTCCGCTGCGCGAGCGGTTGCAGACGGTGGTCGCCGAGCTGGATCCGGGCGCCGATCTGGCCGAGGCGCTGCTCGAGACAGCCTGCAGGTTATTGGAGGGCTCGCGCGAGGGCCTCGAGCACCGCGAGTCCGCCTCAGACCTGTTGGTCGCGGACGGCCTGTTGACGCTCGCCTGCGAGGCGGCGGCGTACTCGAGTGCGGAGGATCTGGCCGAGCGCTGCCGGGCGATGGGACCAGGCGGCGAGCTTGGGCGGCTCGCCGAGCGCTGGGCGGGGAGGAGCTGACGGACACTGCACGGTTTGGCCGGGGGAGGGACCGGGTGGCGCCGCCCGGTCTGGCGGATCTGCACACGCATCTGATTCCGGGTGTCGACGACGGGGCGCCCGACCTGGAGAGCGCGCTCGAAACTCTCCACACTCTCTTCGAGGACGGCATAACCGCCGTCGCTGCGACGCCCCATCTCAGCGCCTCCGATCTGAACGGAAGCCGCCGGGCCTCAGTCGATGAGGCGTGGCCGGAGCTCTTCGAGCGCGCGCGAGGCAGCCTGCCCGATCTAAGGCTCCATCGCGGCTACGAGATCCAGCTCGACACGCCGGGTCTCGACCTCGAAGATGCCGGGCTCCGGTTGGCGGGCAGCCGGTTCGCGCTCGTCGAGTTCTTCGCCTTCACGATCCCCGAAGGCTCGGCCAGTGCGCTGGCGCGCATCGCCGCCGGCGGCTACGTGCCGATAGTCGTCCACCCCGAGCGCTACTGGGGGTACGAGCGCGGTTTCGGCGTCGTGGACGAATGGCGTGCCGCTGGAGCGCTGGTGCAGATGAACAGCGGCAGCCTGCTCGGCGAGTACGGTGAGCACGTCAGTCTCATAGCTCATCGATTCCTTGCCGAAGGGCAGGTGGACCTGATCGCCTCTGACAATCACGCGCGTCCGCATCGCAATCCTTCGCTGCGCGATGCATGGGACTACCTGGTGTCGCGCAGGTTGGAGAGGCAGGCCGAGTTGCTGCTGGCCACCAACCCGCATCGTATTCTGCGGGACGAGACGCCGGAGAGTGTAGGCAGGATAGAGGCAGAGGGCGGGCTCTTCGCCCGGCTGAGCCGGGTACTCAGGCGAAGTCCCTAAACCGGGGAACCGTGATGACGGAGCGAATGATCGACCTGAGGAGCAAGCGAGCGATCGTCACGGGCGGCTCTCGTGGCATCGGACGGGCGACGGCGATAATGCTGGCGCGCGCGGGCGCCGATGTCGGCTTCGCCTATCGGGCGCGCGAGGATGACGCCGTGGAAGCGATGGCGGAGATCACACGAGTGGGCGTGCGTGCCTGGTCGATCGCCGCGGATCTCGGCGAGCCTGCCGGTGTCCAGATGTTGTTCGAGCGTTGCGACAGCGAGTTCGGTTGGCTGGACATATTCGTGGCGAACGCCGGGATCTGGCCGCCGGAGTACGTCCCACTGGTCGAGATGACGGACGAGCAGTGGGAAGAGATGATGAAGACGAACCTCGACTCGGTGTTCCTCAGCGTGCGAGAGGCGGCGCGCCGGATGGCGGACGGCGGTAGAATAGTCATCCTCAGCTCGACGGCAGGTCAGCGGGGTGAGGCCGGCCACAGCCATTACGCGGCCTCGAAGGGTGCGCTCATCTCCTTCGTCAAGTCGCTGGCCGTGGAGCTGGCGCCTCGCGACGTGACGGTGAACGCCGTGGCGCCCGGCTGGATAGACACCGACATGGCAACGCCGGCACTGGAAGAGGTTGGGGTGAGGGAGGCCGTGGTGGCTCAGATCCCGCTCGGCCGGATCGGGAGCGCCGACGACGTGGCGGGGCCTATACTGTTCTTGTGCTCGAAGCTGGCACGTCACGTGACCGGCGAAGTTCTGAACGTAAACGGAGGCAGCGTCCTCTGCGGCTAGAGTGAACGGTCCGCAAGGCAAGCTCGACGTCCCTGAAGCGGTATCCGCGATCGCTCGGAAACTGCAGGATCGCGGCTACGATACGTGGGCGGTCGGGGGCGCCATCCGCGATGCCCTGCTGGGCGAATCACGCGGCGACTGGGACCTGGCCACCGCGGCCCCGCCCGACGCCGTTCGCAAGCTATTCCGACCTTCCTATCCCGTCGGGATCCAGTTCGGAACCGTCGCCGTGCGGGGAATCGATGGGCAGGTCTACGAAGTAACGACCTTCCGCCGCGACATCGAGACGGATGGCCGGCACGCGGTCGTCGAGTACGCCGAAACGCTGGATGAGGACCTGGCGCGGCGCGACTTCACGATCAACGCCATCGCCTACGACCCGCTCGAACATAAGTATCACGATCCTTTCTCGGGCTGGCAGGATCTGCAAAGCAAGGTACTGCGCTGTGTAGGGACGCCGGCGACCAGATTTGCCGAAGACTACCTGCGCGTGCTGCGCGGCCTCCGATTCGCCGGCCGCTTCGGGTTGGAGATCGAGCCTTCGACTTGGAAAGCGCTGACCGATGCGGTGGGCAACCTCCCGCGGCTCTCGGGAGAGCGGGTCCGCGAAGAGATCGTAAAGGTGATGGCCGCTGCCGCGCCGTCCGCCGGCCTGGCGCTCTACCGAGATTCCGGGGCCCTGGCGGTGTTGCTCCCCGAGCTCTCCCGTCTGGGCGCGTCAGGGTGGGAGATGCTTCTGGCCACCATCGATCGACTGCCCGGGCACCGGCAGCATCTTCGCCAGGTGGCGCTGCTCGCCCCGGTCGGGCCGGCGGTCGAGGAGACGATGAAGCGGCTACGCTTCTCCAACGCGGAGCTGCGCGACGTCCAGGCGCTGAGCGGAGCGCTGGAAGTACCGCTCCCAGATGCTGATGCCAGGGCCGGCCGCCGTTGGCTCAGAGAGGTGGGGCCGGAACGAGCGCGCGACACGCTGCGACTCCACTTCGCAGGCGAGCGAGCCAGCGGGGAGCGGCAGGCGGAGCGGATCCGGCTGGCCGCGGTTGCCCGGCAGTTGCTGGGAGTGCTGCGGCGGCGCGAGCCGGTGACGCTCGCCGACCTGGCCATCGACGGGAACGACCTCAAGGAACTGGGATTGCGGCCCGGCCCCGAGTTCGGGCGAATCCTCGATCTCTGCCTGGATGCGGTCATCGACGATCCGGAGATGAACGAGCACGAGCGGCTGATCGAGTACGCACGCAATCGGATCGAGAGATGACAGAAGAGCTGGATCTTTTTCCGGCCTCGGTGCCGGAACGCTCCAAGCCGGGCGGCATAGCGGACGAGAGCTCGCCAGCGGCGCCGCTGGCGACGCGCATGCGTCCGCGCAGCCTCGAGCAGTTCCTCGGACAGGATCACCTCGTTGGGCCCGGCCGCATCCTGCGCGAGATGATCGAGCGCGACGAGATGCAGTCGCTGATCTTCTGGGGACCGCCGGGCAGCGGCAAGACGACGCTGGCGCGGATCATCGCCGATCGCACCGACGCGGCGTTCGTTCCGTTCAGCGCCGTGACCGAAGGTGTGCCTCGGGTTCGCGCGGTCATCCAGGAGGCAGGGGAGAGGCTGCGCGCAACCGGTCGGCGGACGATCCTGTTCTGCGATGAGATCCACCGATTCAACAAAGCTCAACAGGATGCCTTCCTACCCCACGTCGAGGCTGGAACGGTCATCTTGATCGGAGCGACGACGGAGAACCCGAGCTTCGAAGTCAACAGTGCGCTGCTCAGCCGCTCACGCGTCCTGGTCCTCGAGCCGCTCAGCGAAGAGGACGTTCGTACGATCTGCGAGCGGACGCTGGCGGATGGAGAGCGCGGGCTGGCCGGCGCGGCACTCCAGGTGGATGAGGAGGCGCTCGATCTTCTGGCGCGCGTCGCTGACGGCGATGCGCGGCGCGCTTTGTCGGCGCTGGAGATCGCGGCATCGATGGTCGGTCAGGGAGGACACGTCACCGCCCAGATCGGGGCGGAAGCGTTGCAGAAGCGCTGGGCACATTACGACAAGTCCGGCGAGGAGCACTACAACCTGATCTCGGCGCTCCACAAGGCCGTCAGGGGCTCCGATCCGGACGCCGCGCTCTACTGGCTGGCTCGCATGCTCGACGGCGGAGAGGATCCGCTCTACCTGGCCCGCCGGTTGGTACGCATGGCCACGGAGGACATCGGGCTGGCCGATCCGCGCGCCCTGTCGGTGACCATCGCCGCCAGAGACGCGTATCACTTCCTGGGCTCGCCGGAAGGCGAGCTGGCGTTGGCGGAGGCCGTGGTCTTTCTGGCAACCGCACCGAAGTCGAATCGCATCTACAAAGCGTTCGGGCGGGCGTGGGCTCTGGCGCGCGAGACTCCCGCTGAGCCCGTGCCGTTGCACATCAGGAACGCGCCTACGCGCCTGATGAAGGAGCTCAAGTACGGCGCCGGCTACAAGTACGATCACGACGAGGCCGACGCCATCGCAGAGCAAGACTACCTGCCAGAGTCGCTTGCCGGTCGGCGATTCTATGAGCCTTCGGGCCGCGGCTTCGAAGCGGAGATCGCCAAACGCCTGGAGTTCTGGGCGGCCAAGCGACGGACGCGCCGCGGACCGAAAAGCGGGGAAGAGGGGGAAACAGATCGCTAATCACGGGCTGATCGAGGTAGAAACACCGCAGGAGCGGGCGATCCTGCTGAGCGCGCCCGGTCGGGAGACGAGCCGCGACGAGGCCCAGGACCACCTCGATGAGCTGGTCTCTCTGACCGATACGGCGGGAGCGGCTATCGTCGGCACGGTCCAGCAGCAGATCCAGTCGCCACATCCTGCCTACTACATCGGCACGGGCAAAGTCGAGGAACTGCGATCCGTCGTCATGAAGAGCGACGCTAGTCTGGTGATATTCGACGAGGACCTGTCACCGGTTCAGGGCAGGAAGCTCGAGCAGACGTTGGAAGTACGGGTGATGGACCGGACCGAGCTGATCATCGACATCTTCGCGCTGCGCGCCAGGACAGCTGAAGCCAAGATGCAGGTCGAGCTCGCGCAGCTGCAGTACTTGATGCCGCGACTGACGCGGATGTGGAACCACCTCTCGCGGATCCGCGGCGGAATCGGGTTGCGAGGACCGGGTGAAACGCAGCTCGAGACCGACCGGCGGATGATCCGGCGCAAGATCCGCGAGCTGAAGAAACGCTTGGAGCGCGTGGCCCGGCAGCGGGAGACCCAGCGCAAGGGCAGGGCCGGCGAGTTCCGGGTCGCCCTGGTCGGCTACACCAATGCCGGCAAGTCCTCGATACTCGCCGGCCTTTCCGGGTCGGACCTGTTCATCGAGGACCGCCTGTTCGCGACTCTCGACCCAGCCACGCGAGCCGTCGACCTCGGCGAGGGTTTCCAGACCCTGATCACCGATACGGTCGGCTTCATCAGGAAGCTTCCCCATGACCTGGTCGCCTCGTTCCGTGCGACGCTCGAGGAAGTGAACGAGGCCGACCTGCTTTGCCACGTGGTCGATGTGTCGCACCGGCATTGGGAGGAGCAGTACGAGGTGGTCGTAGGGGTGGTGGACGAGCTGCAGCTGAGTCCGAGGAGCAGCCTAGTGATCTTCAACAAGGTCGACCGGCTGACGCATGCCGAGGAAGCCGCGATCGAAGAGCGTGCGGCTGCCCTGCTTGGGCCGCATGTCTTCTCCTCAACGATCGAGTCGGAGGGGCTGGACCGGCTGCGGGCAACGCTCAAGCAGGCGATCCGCGAGCGCTGGTCGACGGTCACGGTCTCCATCCCGATGAGCGCCGGCGATGTGCTGGCCGAGGTGTATCGGGAGGGGGAAGTACTGGATCGGGAGGATTGTGGCACTTCGATCCGGCTAACGGCCAGGTTGTCCATCGAGGCGCTGGGCCGCCTGAGGGCGCGCGACGGCGTGGCGATTCTCGAGACGCCGTCGGCCGCTTGATGACATGACCGTCTACTGGATTTTCGGACCGGGCAAGATCGGGCTGTCGCTGGGCTCGGTCCTTGCATCTGCCGGGGTCGCCGGCGAGCTGCTGTTCATCGGTAAGGCGAAGCGACCGCCACGACACCCTGTGGTGCAAAGCCCGGTTGCCCGCTACGTGACCCGGCCGAGCGGGCCGCCGCCGGCGGGGTGCCGGCTCCTGTTGGCAGTGCCGGATGGTGCGATCGCCGACGTCGCGGCTGAGATCGCCGACCTCGGTTCGCCCGGCGCGGGCTGTATGGCGCTTCATCACAGCGGTGCGCAGCCGGCGGCCGTCTTGGAGCCGCTGTCACGCCGCGGCTATGCCGTCGGTTCGCTTCACCCGCTGCAGACGGTTGCCGATCCCGAGCAGGGGCCGGAGCGGCTGCACGATGCGTTCTTTACCTTCGAGGGTGATGCGGCGGCGAAAGGCGGCGCGGCGGAGATCGTGGCGGCGGCGGGCGGCCGGATGCTGGAGGTTCACGCGGAGGACAAAGCGCGCTATCATGCAGCGTGTGTGTTCGCTTCGAACTATGTTGTGGCGTGCGCCGCGGTAGCCACGCGCCTGCTGGCCGGTGCGGTTAACATCAGCAGGGACGAGGCGGCGCGGGCGCTGCAGCCGTTGTGGAGCGGGGCTGTCGCCAACCTCGAACGCCCGGGTCTACCTTCAGCGCTGACGGGCCCAGTGGCGCGTGGGGACAAGGAGACCGTGAGGGACCATCTGGCGAAACTGGATGGCGGCACGCGTGAGCTGTATGGGCAACTGGCGCTGGAAGCCCTGGCGCTGAGCCGCGAGCTGGGACTCGACGACGAGACGGCGGCAGCGATCGAGTCGGAGATACGGAGACGGAAGAGCGGAGGAACTGGGCAGAGATGAGGTTGTACATCAATCTCGACCACGTCGCGACGGTCCGCGAGGCGCGCAGGACGGACGAGCCGGACCCCGTGCGCGCCGCGGTCTTGGCCGAACTGGGCGGTGCCCAGGCGATCACCGTCCACCTTCGTGAGGACCGCCGCCATATTAGCGATCGCGATGTGCTCCTACTTTTGGAGACCGTCCGTACGGGAGTGAACCTCGAGCTGGCCGTCGAGGAAGGGGTGCTGGGTTTTGCACTCGAGCACCGGCCGATGCAGGCGACTCTCGTGCCCGAGCGACGTGAGGAGATCACTACAGAGGGCGGCCTCGACCTCTCGGATCCGGCGCGCTGCCGCCGCGTGGCCGATGCATTGACGCGCCTGCGCGATGCAGGGATACGGACGTCGCTGTTCATAGATCCGGTGGAGGCCACGATACGTACTTCGCATGAGCTGGGCGCTGACGCGATCGAACTGCACACGGGCGAATATGCCAACGCTGCGGCAGCGTCGGCTGAAGCACAGTTGGAGCGGCTTCGGAGTGCCGCGAAGCTCGGCCGCGATATCGGGTTGGCGGTGCACGCCGGCCACGGGCTGACGTACGAAAACACCGTACCCGTGGCGGAGATCCCCGAAATCGAAGAACTTAATATCGGCCACTCGGTCGTCAGCCGGGCGGTGTTCGTGGGAATGGAGCGGGCCGTACGGGAGATGCTGGACATCGTGATGGACGCCAGACAAGGGTTGGGGAGCTAGGGAAATGCCCCGAACACTGTTGGAGTTCTTCGCCGAAGAGGCGAACGAGTACCTGGACAAAATGGCGCTGGCGCTGAGCGCCGCGGATTCGCCGGACGCCGACGAGCTGAGGCGCTACTCGCGCGCCCTGCGTGGTAGTGCTCGCATGGCGGACCAGGAAGCGGTCGCGCGGGCGGCGGGCGCGTTTCAGGGCGTGGCGGCCGACCTAGCCGCGGGACGGCGGCATTGGGGGGTCGATCTCCGCAACACCCTGGAATCCTCACTGCAAGAGATCCGCGAGATGGTGGGCTCGGTGAGCTCACCGTCGCCCGATACGGCCAAGCGTGCGGAAGCGTTGGCTCAGCGGTTGGGCGAGACCGCGACGCCCCCGGCGCCGCCGAAGGACGACGATCGGTTCAGGCGCTACCTGGGCACAGAGCTCCGTGGCCTGGCGTCCGATATCGGCGACTCGCTGGTGGTCCTGGAGCGGGACCCGCGCAACAGGGAGCCGCTGAAGCGGCTGCTGCGTCGGATCCGGCCGCTGCGGGGGATCGAGGGGGTAGATGATATCCCAGCTGTGGGACCGGCGGTGACGGCGCTGGAAGAGGTCATCCTGAGGATCGCCGATACGAGTGCCACCGTCGGCCCGGGACACCTGGTCCTCTTCCGACGCGCCCGGCAGGCGCTGGACGATGTAGCGACGGAGCTGATCCGCGGGGATCAGCCGAGCTTCGTGGGCGAGGGCGGTGCTGAGATCGAAGACCTGAAGGAGCAGGTCTTGGAGACGGCCGCTCAGCGGGAGATCACCTGGATCAGCGAGCTGTTCCACGAGGATCCGGGCCCCCACATCGAGCAGTGTCCCATGGCGGAGCGTGGGGCCGGGTCTTGGGAAGCGTTCTTCACGGTCGAGGCGACCGGCACCCTCGACACTATCGATCGGTTACGCGGTGAGATGGCGCGCGGCCCCGATGGCGCGACGAAGCTCGCCCAGCGTCTGACCTACATGTTCAGGCAGCTGCGCGAGCGGGCGGTGACGTTCGGCCACTCGGAGCTCGGGCGCGTTGCGCGGCGCGCGGGCGCTGCCGTGCGGGCCGCCCTCGACGCGCCGCCCTGGCGATCTGGCGGTCACCGTGTCCGCTCTGCGATCGTACATGGGCGCTTCCGAGAAAGAAGTCCGAGACCAAGCTCTGAGTCGCGCCGAAGACTCGCTCGATGCGGCGACTCATCCCGCCCGAGAGCCGACCGTGCCTATCGAGTCGCTGGTCTTCACGCCGGAGGACGCGGTGGCGCGCGCTAGAACGCTCTCCGACGAGGCCGCGGGCCTTCTCCGGGATGCCGAACCCGAAGTGGGCCGAGCTCAATCCCTGCTCGAGGAGGCGCTCGGCCTCATCGAGCATGTCCT
>JBDHHZ010000071.1:0-24221 GCA_039589115.1 Gemmatimonadota bacterium
CTCCTCTTCGCCAAGTACCAGATGTTCCGCAACGTCTACTGGCATCACGCTGTGCGTGCGGCGTCCGTCGTGTTCCAGAGGTTGATTCGCGAGGCTCTGACCGGAGGCTGGGCGCAGCGCGAGCATATAGTGGGTAGCGGCGATGAGGAGCTGCTAAACGTTCTGGAGAACCTGGCCGGCGTCAGCGAGTCCGACAGCGCGCGGCGTGCCGACGGGCGGCTCATCCCGGCGCTGAGACATCGCCGCCTACCGAAACGCGCCGCCGAGTGGTCCGGCGATTCGCTGAGCGCTGCTCTCACCGAGCTGCAGCGCGAGGTAGCGCCCTGGTTCCACGAGCGACCGGAACTGAGAGCGGCGCTGGAGGACCAACTGGCGGGTGAGCTCGGCCTGGAGCCGGGGAGCCTGTTCATCGACTACCCCTCCAAGTCGCGGCTCCTCGAGCTCGACATCCTGATGCTCGGCCGCGATGGCAGCATCGAGCGGCTGACCTCGGCCGGTCGAGCCGGGCTCATCGATCTCCCGCGTCTCGGCCGCGACCTCTATCATGCCGCACGCGTCATGCGCGTGTTCACCTGGCCGCGTATCGAGCTGAAGGATTCGGAACGGATTCTGGAGCTGGTGACGGCACCCGAGGAGCAGATCGTCGCGTTGGTTGGCCTGTCAGGCGCCTAGCGTCACACGGGTCGGAGAGGCGGAGCGACTCCTATCCCGTGACCCTAACGACCACAGCCGTGATGTTATCCATGCCGCCGGCCTCGTTGGCCTCATCGATCAAACGGTCGGCGATATCCTGAATGTCGGTCTCGCTCGACATGATCTTCTGGATATCCTCGTCCGGGAGCATGCCGCTGAGCCCGTCCGAGCAGAGCAGGAACATGTCGCCGGGCTCCACCGAGTCGCCGTAGGTGTCGGCCTCGACGTCGATCTCGGTGCCCAGCGCTCGGGTGAGGATGTGAGAGAGTGGATGGTCGCGGGCCTGTTCCGGAGTCAGCGCACCCCGATCGACTTGCTGCTGCACGACCGTGTGATCGCGGGTGATCTGGCTCAGAGTCCCGTTCCGTAGTAGGTAGCCTCGGCTATCGCCCACCTGGTCAAAGAGGTAGCCCTCCTCGGGAATCAGCGCCATCAGGGTGAGCGTGGTCCCCATACCCCGCTTCTCGGGCTCGTTGTCGGCCCGCTCCAGGATCGCTCGGTTCGCCTCCTCGATGAGATCGAGGACGCGAGCCGCCAGCTCGGTCCCGGTCAGACCCTCCTCTACGGCATCACTCACGCCCGGGCCCACCGTCTCCGTGACGATCTGGCTGGCGACCTCGCCCGCTACATGGCCCCCCATGCCATCGGCCACGATGAACACGCCCCGCTCCTCATTAGCGAAGAGCGCGTCTTCGTTCCCTTGCCGGACCTTGCCGACGTCGCTTCTACCCGCGTATTCCCACTTCATTGAACCTCCGCCCATCGGACGATCGGGGCTCACAACCTAGTCACAATGTGGTGACGTTGTCCATGCCGCAACACCTGCGCCCTCGGGCGCTTGCGCCGCTTGCGGAACCCCACGGCCCAGACTCACGTTAGGGTCGTCAGGATGGCTGCTAAGAACTTGAACGTTGCGGCGCGAAGAGCAACCCCCGAACGGGGGGCGCCCACCGAATCGGCGCCTCAGGTGCCGCTGCTCAGCCTGGACTACCTCTGGTTCCAGGTTGCGGGCACCGTGTGCAACCTCCGCTGCTCGCACTGCTTCATCTCCTGTGCACCGGACAACCACGACTTCTGGTTTCTCGACCTCGAGACCGTCAGAGCCTACCTCCAGGAATCGAAGTCATGGGGTACTAAGGAGTACTACTTCACCGGCGGTGAGCCGTTCATGAACCGCCAGCTCCTCCCGATGCTGGAGGAAACGCTGGCCATCGGACCCGCCACCGTGTTGACCAACGCGACCCTGCTCCCCGACAGAACCGTGCGCCGCCTGGCCGAGATCGACGCCGCCTCTCCGTTCTCACTAGAGCTTCGGGTCAGTCTGGACGGACCGTCTCCCGAAGCCAACGACCCGATTCGCGGGGAAGGGACGTTCGAGCGGGCCATGGAGGGTGTCGGCCGCCTCGTAGGACACGGCTTCCTCCCAATCGTCACGGCCGCTCAGATATGGTGCCAGCACGAGGACGAAGGCGTCTATCGCCAGTTCGTCGACGCCCTACGTAAGGTTGGTTACACCCGACCGCGAATCAAGATCCTACCCTCCCTCCGCATCGGCCGGGAGGCCCTTCGTTCCAGGGGTTACTGCGATGAGGAGAGGGTCACCGCCGCCATGCTGCAGGGCTACGACCTGGCCCGGCTGCTCTGTTCCAGCGGCCGCATCGTGACCGACCGGGGATCGACGCTCCCGATGCGAACCTCGGTGCGAACCTGGCGGAGGCGAATCGCCCGTTCACACTCCGCCATCGCGCCTGCTACACCTGCTGGGGGAATGGCGCCATCTGCAGGAACTCGGAAGTTCCAGTTGAGGAACTGGGGACCGGGGAAGTCTCCGGGAATTGTCCAAGTTGATTCGGTGGTTCGGGGATTCGGGGAGTTGGGGAGCCGATGACGCTCCGGATGCTTCTTAGCTTCCCCGGTACCCCGAATCCCCGACTCCCCGAATCAACTTCAGAACTCCCATACCAATATCCTAGCGGCGTCGCCCCCCTCCGCTGCGCCGGGCGCCGCCCGAGCGCGACGTGCTCCTGTTCTGCTGGTAGCTCTGCGTCCGTTGGGTGCCGCGCTGTCGGTTCTGCGACTCGCGGTTCAGGTTGCCGCTGCGGTCCTGAGTCGTGGAGCGCGTCGAAGGCTGTTGGCGAGTCGCGTCGCGTGAGCGGTCGGCGCCCCCCGCTCGCCCTTCCACCTGCGACCGGTCGGCCTGCGACCAGCCGCTCTGATCGCGCGACTGCCAACTCCCGTCCTGGTTCTGTCGATGGACGTTGCCGTCCCGGTCGGTATAGAGGTTGTTCTGGCGCCCCTGCGAGACCTGCCCCCGCTGGCCGGCTTGAGCGCCGGTTGCCGGCCGCTGACCGGCCCCGGTTCCCGCCCCCGCCCCTGCCCGCTGCGACATCTGCGAGCGCGCCGTCGCGCGATCGACGTTGCGCGCCGCGTTACGCTGCCGGTTGTAGACGTTGGAATTGCGCTGGCCGGCGCGGTAGCCGGCCCGATAGCCCGACCGGTAGCCGGCTCCGTAGCCGCGGTGATAGCCGCGGTGGTAGCCATAGCGGTAGCCGCCCGGCCCCCACCAACCCCTCCGATACCAGTAGGAGGGCCCGGACCGGAAGCCGAAGTGGAAGGGGCCGTAGCTGAAGCCGAACCCGATGCCCCATCCGTACCACGGGTTGTACGAGATGCGGAAGCCATAGGTGACCGGCCGCGGGTAGTAGTAGTACGGGCTGATCCAGGGGCTGTAGTACCAGCCAGTGCCGTAGACGACGGTCGACCCGTAGACGTAGCTCGAGGTGTATCCCGGCGTGTAGCCAGTATAGACCACCTCGGGCGTGTAGTCGTATATGTAGACGTACTTGACGTTGTAGTTCGGGTTGTCGGCCGGGAGCTTCTGAACCTCCTCGGGGACCTCCAACGTCACCGTGAACGGACCGGTCGGGCCGTCCGATTCGTACCAGACGGCCTCGTAGCAGACGTAGTACACATCGCCGATCTCCAGCACCTGGAACTCCGTGTTGACCGCGAACGTCATCTCGGTCCCATCGATCGGCTCGAACTGCGGCTCGCCGTCGTAGGTCACTTCGAGCGTTCCATCGCGGGCGATCGCCGACGTCTGCGGGATCGAGTTGTCGAGCACCGCGTCCATCGCCTGATCGGTACCCGCGATGTAGGTCAGCACGCTCCCCCTGGCCGATTCCGGCGAGATCATCGCGAAGTCGGCCGGCAGCGAATCCGACGCCACGAAGGTCCAAGCACCTTCTAGGCTGCCTGCCGTGTACCAGCGACCGGCCAGCACGATGAAGTACTGCTGGCTCGTGATGTTCATGAAGACATCGCTGTCGCTGTTCTCGATGTAGAGCAGGTCGGTACCGTCGATCGAGGCATACTCCGGCGAGCCGTTCGTGACGATCAGCTCCGTGGGCTCGGTAGCGACGACGATTCGCACATCCTCGATGTCGACTTGTATCTCCTCTTCCTCTTCCTCTTCCTCCTCCTCGCCCTCAGCTTCCGGCTCGGCCGTCGTCGTGTCGGGAGGGATCAGCGATGCCACCTCGTCGGGCGTCCGCTGCGACAGCGCCCACGGCCCCATCACGTCCGCGGCGCTGAACCATGCGTCTTCGCCGGCATACAGGTAGTAGGCCCCAGTACCGGGATCGTGGATGATGGTGAAGGGGGTGTTCACGACCCTGCTGAGGTCGGTGTCCGGCACATCGTGCTGCACCGGCTCCCCGTCCAGCAGCACCAGTATGGACGGTTCCGTGGCGAAGATGATCGCCGGCGGATCGGTACGGAGATTGTCCGAGGCGGCGCGCTCCCTCTCAGCCAGCTCCAGCCCGGTCAAGATCCTGTCAAGGGAGACGACGATGTCCCAGGTCGCGATCTCGAGCTCCAATATCGCCCCCAGCTCGGCCGCCTGCTCCTCCGAGGCCGTCGGAAACCGGACCCGGGGAACGCGGACGCTGATGACGCTGACAGTACGGTTCTCTCGATCGGTTTCGACGAAGGCATCGAACCAGGCCGCGCCGAACACCGGCTCGCTCTGACCCTCCGGCACCACCGACAACGCGGAGCGTCCGGTGAGGCGATCTCCTTCAAACGTCTCTAGCTGTGGCTGATACATGACGATCAAGTTGCCGGCATGCCGGAACTCGCGGGGCCAGCCCAGGTCCTCGTCGTCCTGGACGGCTGGGCCGCCCAACGTCGCGGCCGTCGCGAGTAGCGTCATCAATAGCATCACGAAGCTCATGACCTTCTCACTTCCCCAGAAGAGGATGGCCCGCAGCGGCGGGCCGGAATCGCTAGTTCGATCCGATGAACGCAATCGACGTCGGCCCGCGCGCTCCGTCAAGCGCGAACCGGTTGCGGGGCCACCCGCTCAACTGTAGTCTCCGCACCACGATTCGCGGCCCGACCTTCCCGTGACGAAGCAGCCGAGCGAAGCGCCGCACGGCGGGCCGGGCCTAAACGGCAACATGACAGGAGTTTTCATGGTCAAACAGCGATAGTCTTAGCGCTGGGCTGCGTGTCCGGCTCGCAGACCGACCAGTCGGCCAGCGACATGCCGGCCACAGAAACGGAGGCCAGCACGATGAGCGAGACCCCCGGCGGTCCACCGGCGGTGCCCGGCGATACGGTCACCACATCCAGCGGCTTGAAGTACATAGTGGTCCAGAGCGGTAGCGGGCCGGCAGCCGAATCGGGGCAGCAGGTCCGCGTACACTACACCGGCTGGCTGACGGACGGCACCAAGTTCGACAGCTCGGTGGACACGGGCGACCCGTTCACCTTCCCGTTGGGCCAGGGCAAGGTGATCCGCGGCTGGGACGAAGGCGTCGCCGGTATGAATGTCGGCGAGAAGCGGCGGCTCGTCATCCCGGCAGAGCTCGGCTACGGGAGTCGCGGGGCTGGCGACGTGATCCCGCCGGGCGCCACGCTAGTCTTCGACGTGGAGCTGCTGGGCGTCCAGTAGGAGCTGTATGGGCAGTGCAGAAATAGCAGTCCGTTGCGAGGGGCTCAGGAAGAGCTACGGCGATGTTACAGCCGTGGACGGGCTCGACCTGGAAGTGCACGTCGGGGAGTGCTTCGGCCTCCTGGGCCCCAACGGCGCCGGCAAGACCACCACCGTAGAGATCCTGGAGGGCCTTCACCCGCCGGACGCCGGTGACCTGGAGATCCTCGGCATGCGCTGGGGGAAGAACGATCACGCCATCCGGCAACGCCTCGGCGTTCAGCTCCAGGAGACCCAGCTGGCCGAGAAGCTCTCGGTGGAGGCGACGTTGCGTCTCTTCCGGAGCTTCTTCGACCGAGGCCGTAGCGTCGACGAGGTACTGAAGATCGTCGAGCTGGAGGAGAAGCGATCAGCCTGGGTCTCGAGGCTCTCCGGCGGTCAGCAGCAGCGGTTGGCGGTGGCCTGCGCGCTGGTCAGCGAGCCCGAGATTCTGTTCCTCGACGAGCCGACCACCGGCCTCGACCCGCAGTCGCGCCGCCAGCTCTGGGACCTGGTGCTCGATTTCAAGGCGTCTGGCGGTACTGTACTGCTCACCACCCACTACATGGAGGAGGCGCACCGGCTGTGCGACCGGGTGGCGATCGTCGACCACGGGAAGGTGATCGCGCTGGGCACGCCGAGCCAGCTCATCTCACAGCTGGGCGCCGAGCACGTCGTCGAGATCGCTCTCCAAGACGATGATCACGCGCCAGACGACTGGCTGCGCCAGGTCGCCGGCGTGCAGGACGTGCGGCGCGAGCGCGAGGGGATCTTCCTAACGGTGACGGAAGTGCACAAGACGGTCCCGGCGCTTCTGGCCGCCCTCAAGGACCGGGAGGTAGAGCTCTCAAAGCTCACCACCCACCACGCGACTCTCGAGGACGTCTTCGTCTCGCTGACGGGCCGGCATCTGAGGGATGAGTAAGAGCGCGAACCCGCTGTGGGAGCTCACCCGAGCCCGGATCCTGGAGTTCGTCCGCGAGAAGGAGGCGATCTTCTGGGTCTTCATCTTCCCCGTCCTCCTGGCCCTAGGTCTCGGGATCGCCTTCCGCAACCGGCCGGTGGAATCGCTGCGCATCGCCGTACAGGAGGGTCCCGGGGCAGCACAGCTGACGGCCGCGCTGGACAGCTTCCCCGACATCCGGGCCCAACTCATGGAGCCGGGCCGCGCCCACAACGAGCTGCGCACCGGCAGGCTCGTTCTCGTCGTGGTCCCCGGCGACCCGGTCACCTACGTGTTCGACCCAACCCGCAGCGAAGGGCTACTCGCCAGGCGGGCCGTGGACGACGCCGTGCAGCGCGCCCAGGGCCGCCAGGACCCGATAGTCGTGAGCGAGCGCCATCTAACGGAGTCCGGCTCGCGCTACATCGACTTCCTCATCCCCGGCCTCCTCGGGCTCAACCTCATGGGAAGCGGGATGTGGGGGATCGGCTTCAATATCGTTCAGGCCCGGCGCAAGAGACTCCTCAAACGACTGCTCGCCACACCGATGCGGAGAAGCCACTACCTGCTCTCCTACGGCCTATCCCGCTTCGTCTTCATGATCCTGGAAGTCGCCGCCCTGGTCGGGTTCCTCAACCTGCTGGTCGTCTCCATATTCGGCGCGCTGGCCTTCGCCGGGATGGGGCTCCTCACCGCTAGCCGCGCCCAGACCATCGAAGGCGTTTCCGGGCTCATGAACTTCGTCATGCTGCCCATGTGGATCTTTTCCGGCGTCTTCTTCTCCTACTCCCGGTTCCCGGAACCGCTGCATCCGTTCATCCAGGCGCTGCCGCTGACGCCGCTACTCGACGCCCTGCGATCCGTGATGATCGACGGCGCGCCGCTCACGGAAAACCTGTGGCGCCTGGCCATCATCGCCGCCTGGGGCGTCCTGAGCTTCGGCGCTGCGCTCAAGATATTCCGCTGGACCTAGCCGCCCGCCCGGCGCCCGAGACCTCAGCCGCGATTTCGGCCCTTGACAAGCAGGCAGATGCCTGTATCTTGAAAGGTTGTCTAGCCCCCGGGTCTGGTGAAACTTTCTAAGCACAGCGGTGTTATACCTGCCAATGGACCCCGGGTGGCTTCGGGCGGACCCCGCCCCGAGTGCCCGATCCCGGCGGAACACCGAGTTCCCAGCCGGGTTTACTTTGAGCAGAGTGTACCGAGAGTCTGAGTAGAACATAGAGCGATGATCATGAAACGGGAGTCTGCCAAGGCGAAACGTCTGGCCAGCCAGGCCCTAAAGAGCCGGGTGGCGGGGGACGATTCTGCCTTGGACCAGTATCTGCAGGACGTCAGCCAGCACGACCTGATCACGCCACAGGAGGAGATCCGCCTCGCTAAGATGGCCCAGAAGGGCGATACCGACGCGATCCAGGCCCTCTGCAAGGCCAACCTGCGCTTCGTGATCTCCGTGGCCAAGAAGTACCAGGGCCGCGGGCTCCCGTTGAGCGACCTAATCCAGCAGGGCAACCTCGGGCTGGTGACGGCCGCCATTAAGTTCGATCCGGACCAGGGCGTCAAGTTCATCAGCTATGCCGTCTGGTGGATCCGCCAGGCTATCCTGTCGGCGCTGGCGCACCATGGCCGCTCCGTACGCGTGCCGCTGAACCGCGCTGCGGAGCTGTCGAAGATCCTCAAGATGCGGCAGTCGCTGAAGGTGATGCTCGACCGCGAGCCGACCAGCGAGGAGATCGCTCGCAAGCTCGAGATGAACCCTCAGACCGTCGAGATGCTCGAGGCGCTGAACGCCGGCGAGGTCCGTCTCGACGCGCCAATCGGCGACAGCGAGGACAGCAGCCTGGTCGAGCGGTTCGTCACGGAAGAGGCGACCGGGTCCGTTAGAGAGGTGGAGGAGCGGCTGCTGCGCGAGCAGATCGACGATGCGCTGAGCACTCTCAGAGAGCGCGATGCCTACGTGCTGAGGCTGTACTACGGCCTGGGCGACGGACGCGAGCACACTCTGGAGGAGATCGGGCAGAAGCTTGGTATCACCCGCGAGCGCGTACGGCAGCTCCGGGACCGGGCACTCAAAGAGCTGCGCGAAGGCAACCGCGGCGCGGCCCTGGCCAGCTTCGCGTCCGGCTGATCGGCTCGAGCCACAGACCAGCAGAAAAGGGGCGTTATGAGACGCCCTTTTTCTTACCCCCTTCCTCGAATACCAGAAGGACATTCAACAGCCGACATTCGACAGCCAACAGCCGAGTACTGCCCAACTATCGACGCCCGACTTCCGACGTCCGGCGCATACTCGAGTGTCGGTTGTCGGCTGTCGGCTGTTGAATGTCGAAATAAGTCCAAGACAGTCCATGCCGGCGCACCTTCTCGCATCGCTGCCAACCCCTGACCCGAAACGAACATCCAATAGACAGTGCCATCCGCTATAGGCGAAGACGAACGTCCAAACATCACACAAAGGTGGAGAAACACAACGACGGCACGCAGCCAGTCTGACCCGGATCGCGTTCGCTTCGGCACTCGCGACCTTCCCGGCGACGGCGATCGACCAGGCACGAGCGGCGGAGCCAGAAATCAATTACACAATCACCGTCTCACAGCCGCAGCTTCATCTATTCGAGGTCCGGATGGAGGTCAGCGGCTCGGCGGTTGCCGAGCTGGACGTCTCCATGCCCGTCTGGACGCCCGGTTCCTATCTCGTACGCGAATACGAGCGGCACGTGACTAGTTTCGCGGCCAGCGACGGCGAGGGCCACGCGCTGGCCTGGCGAAAGGTCGACAAGAACACCTGGCGCATCCGTTCGAGCGGAGCTCGGCAGGTCCTTGTCGAGTATGAGGTCTACGCCCGTGAGCCCGGCATTCGCTGGTCGTTCGTCTATGACGAGGGCGGCCACGTCATCGGACCCAGCCTCCTCATGTACCTCGTCGGCGCGGCGGACCAACCTGCGACGGCGAGCTTCGAGCTCCCGGACGGCTGGCGTCTGAACGGCGCTATCGCCCCTACCGGCGACAACCCGTATCTGATCTCCGCCAACTCATACCACGAGCTAATCGACGCGCCGATGCTGATCGGCGAGTTCGACGAGATCGAGTTCGAGGTGCTGGGCGTCCCGCACCTGATCGCCATCCTCGGCCCCCACAACGCCGACCTGGAGCGGCTGCGAGACGACTTCACCGGGATCGTCGAGGCATGCTCGGAGCTGTTCGGCGGCCTACCGTACGAACGCTACGCCTTCGTCTTCACGACCCTTACCGGCGGCGGCGGCATCGAGCACGCTGACGGCACGACGATCGGCCTCTCCGGCTTGGACTTCCAGAGCGAGCGCGGCCACCAAGCGGTATTGGGGGTCACTTCGCACGAGTTCTTCCACGCCTGGGTGGTGAAGCGGATCCAACCTCCCGCCTTCAGGCCCTACGACTACGAGGCTGAGAACTACACCGACGCACTCTGGTTCTTCGAAGGGTTCACATCGTACTACAGCGACCGAATACTCCACCGCGCCGGGCTGATCGACGAGCCCGGAGACCCAACGGGCGCTGTCGTCCGGTACAGATCTACCCCGGGACTGACGACGCAAAGCGCTGCCGATGCGAGCTTCAACGCATGGATCCATCTGTACAGGAGCGACGAGAGCTCCAACAATTACCGCACCGATTACTATTTCAAGGGCTCCATCATCGCCAACCTGCTGGAGCTGACCATCGCGAACCGGACGCACGGTGAGAAGAGCGTCGACGATGTCATGCAACTGATCTGGCAGAGGACCCGCGACGAAGGCGCGGCATTCGATTCCGAAGGGATCCGCGCCGTCTGCGAAGAGGTCGCCGGAGGCTCCTTCAGAGAGTTCTTCGACCGCTACGTTTTCGGCGCCGATGATATCCCGTTCGAGGAATTCTTCCGCCTGGCCGGCTACGAGCTGGCCGTCGACGAGGAGGCGACCCGCCAGGCAAATACCACGGGCTATATCGGAGTCTACCTCGGCGAGCAAGACGGCCGGGTGCGGCTGAACGGAATCGTGCGGGGAGGTCCGGCCTGGCGTTACGGCCTCAACTACGATGATCAGATTCTCGCCGTCGATGGCGTTCAGGTAGGCGGCCTCGAGTCTCTCCGGGAGGCTATCAGCGGGTATGGCCCAGGCCGGGAGGTCGAGCTGCTGATCTCGCGGCATGGGAAGGAGCGGCTCCTAGCCATGACGCTCGGCCAGCGAAGCGTCCCTGTATACGAGATCGTAGAGGTCGAGGAGCCGTCAGAGGATCAGCTCGCGGTGCGACGTGTCTGGCGTCAGACGCAATGATAGGAAGGACATTCACCAGCCGACATTCGACACTCGAGTACAGCTCGACGTCCGACTCCCGACCCTCGACGTTCTACATGGGACGTCGGAAGTCGGGCGTCGTTCGTTGTTTTGTACTCGGCTGTTGGCTGTCGAATGTCGGCTGGTGATTGTCGGAATAAGTCCCCGCGCATAGCTTTCGCTCCGCTAGATCTCCGCTACTGACGCTCAACCTGGAAAGCTCAGATGCTTCGACTCCGTCGCTCGGTCCCGGCCGCTGTACTCGGTTTGTCCCAGATGCTTCGACTCCGTCGCTCGGTCCCGGCCGCTGTACTCGGTTTGTCCCTGCTGGCGCTGGCGAGCCCGCTAGCCGGTCAGAACACCGCGCCGACTCCACCCGGCGAGTACCTCGGCCATCCGGTGGGCGCCGACTTCAAGCTGGCCGATTGGCAGACGATAACCGGCTATTTCAACCACCTGGCGGACGCTTCACCCTCGCTGCGCGTCGACACACTCGGCCGAACCACCGAGGGTCGGCCGTTCATCGCCGTCACAGTGACATCGCCGGAGAACATGGCACGGCTCGAGGAGCTGCGTCGCAACCAGGCGCGGTTGGCCGACCCGCGGAAGCTGGAAGACGGAGAGCTCGAGCGGCTGCTCGATTCTCAGCCGGCGGTCGTGCTGATCTCGAACAACATCCACTCCACCGAGATCGCCTCCAGTCAGGGCGTCATGGACCTGGCTCACGCGCTGATCACCGAGCCCGAGCTAGCGGAAACGCTCCGGGATGTCGTGGTGTTGCTCATCCCCTCGGTGAACCCCGACGGCCAGCTGATGGTGGTGGAATGGTACGAGCGCACGCTGGGCACCCCGTACGAGGGCAGCCGGATGCCGTGGCTGTACCACCCGTACGTGGGACACGACAACAACCGCGATTGGTACATGCTGACGCAGGTCGAGACCCGGTTGCTCACCGACCTGCTCTATCGATCCTGGTACCCGGAGGTCGTCTACGACGCCCACCAGATGGGGAGCAGGGGAGCGCGCTTCTTCATCCCACCGTTCGACGACCCGGTGAACCCGAACATCGATCCGCTGGTCGTGCGGATGATCTCGTTGTTCGGCCAGCAGATCTCCATGGAACTGGAAGCGGCGGGCAAGGCGGGCGTGGTGAACGCCATGCGCTTCGATCTCTGGTGGCACGGTGGTCTGAGATCGGTTCCGGCCCGGCACAACATGGTGGGAATCCTGTCCGAGTCGGCGAGCGCCCGGCTCGCATCGCCGATCTTCTTGGAACCGGACGCGATCAACCAGCCGGAGCGCGGTATCCATTTCCCGAACCCCTGGGCCGGCGGCTGGTGGCACCTCCGCGACATCATCGATTACCA
The DNA here is from genome assembly GCA_039589115.1 of Gemmatimonadota bacterium. Taxonomy (GTDB): domain Bacteria; phylum Gemmatimonadota; class Gemmatimonadetes; order Palauibacterales; family KS3-K002. Next base: position 12,271 of record JBDHHZ010000071.1, read on the forward strand.
GATCGTCGCCGCGCGCTCCCTGATCGGGCTCGCCTCCCGTCAGCGACGCCAGCTGATCAGCAACTATGTCGAGCTGGGTCGCCGGGCAGTCGAGGCCGGCCGGACCGAGCCGCCCTTCGCCTACATAGTGCCGGCTGACCAGACGGATCCGGGAAGCGCCGTCGCCATGCTGGAGGTGCTGCGACGCGGTGGGACCGAGATACACCAGGCGATCGAGCCTTTCGTGGCCGATGGGACAGAGTACGCCGCAGGCGACTGGGTCGTGCTGATGGCGCAGCCTTACCGCGCCCACGCCAAGGACCTGCTCGAACGGCAGCACTATCCCGACCGGCGCCTCTACCCGAACGGACCGCCCGATACGCCGTACGACGCAGCCGGTTGGACGCTCTCACTACAGATGGGTGTGGAGGCGGTAGAGGTGCGGACCCCGCTCCAAGCGGACCTGCGACAGGTGACCGACGCCATCCAGCCGCCCTCCGGCCAGATCAGCGGATCCGGCCCCGCCTTCATCTTGGACAACACCACCAACGCCGCGAACCTGGCTGTCCACAGGCTGATCGCCGGCGGCGGCCAGGTGGCATTCCTGACCGAGCCGAGCGATGCCGCCGGCCGTAGCTGGCCCGCAGGAAGCGCGCTGCTCAGCGGGCCCGGCGCACGCGAGGCGTTGTCCGATCTAGCGTCGAGCCAGGGCCTGACGGCCAGCTCCGTCTCGGGCAGCTTCACCGCATATCGACTGGACCGTCTTCAGGTAGGTCTGTATCAGCCCTGGACGGCATCGATGGATGAGGGCTGGACGCGCTGGGTGTTCGATGAATGGGATCTGCCCTACCGGACGCTGCACGACGCCGAGGTCCGGGCCGGTAACCTCGGGGCGCGTTACGACGTCATCATCCTGCCCGACGTTTCGGCCACATCTCTCATCGCCGGCCGGAAGCTGGGGACGGTGCCTGCCGAATACGCCGGCGGGCTGAGCGAGACCGGCGTCGCATCGATTCGCGCCTTCGTGAAGGCGGGCGGCACATTGATCTGCCTCGACTCGTCCTCTGGCTTTGCCATCGAGCAACTTGACCTGCCCGTACGAGATGTGAAGCCGTCGTCCGACGAGCAGCGAACCGGCAGCGCATTCTACGCGCCCGGCTCGGTGCTGGCAGTGCGGATCGATCCAAGCCATCCGCTGGCTTACGGGATGCCAGATGAGACGTCCATCTACTACTCCAACAGCCCGGTGTTCGAGGTCGACGCCGCCGCCGACGGCGTCACCATCGTCGCGCGCTATCCGGAGGCCGACCAGCTGTTGAGCGGTTACGCCATCCACAGCGAATTCCTGAGCGGCAAGGCTGCCCTGGTCGAGGTGAGCTCCGGAGACGGTCGAGTGATCCTGTTCGGTTTCCGGCCGCAGAATCGCGGCCAGCCTCACGAGACGTTCAAGCTCCTGTTCAACGCCATTTATCGCGGCGCGGCGAGCGGGCCGCAACGGCTGGAGTTCTAGTTTGGATGGCGACGGCTTGCTGGCTCCGCGCGTCGCATCGCCAGCCGTCGCGCTCGAGACCGCGTTCCTGACCAGAGGCCTGCCCGACGAGCTCCGCCTGGAGGCCGCCGGGCGCATCTCCTCGGCGATCCGCGCGCACGACATCGAGCCCGCTTTCATCGGTGTGGTCGCCGGGCAGCCCATCGCCGGCCTCAGCGCTCTTGAGCTCGAGCTGCTGGCCGGGCAGCAGAGCAAGCTCAGCACTCGCGACCTCGCCGCGGCCGTCGCCCGCGGCCAACACGGCGGCACCACCGTAGCCGCCACGATCTTTCTGGCACACCGAGCCGGCCTTACCGTGGCCGCCACCGGCGGGATCGGCGGGGTCCACCCAGGAGCGGGAGCGCCCGACATCTCGGCCGACCTGCTCGAGCTCGCCCGTACACCTATCCTGTTGGTCTGCTCCGGTGCCAAGGCGATCACCGACATCCCGGCCACGCTCGAACGGCTCGAGACGCTGGGAGTCACGGTCGCAGGCTTCGGAACGGATCAGTTCCCGGCCTTCTGGTCCGCGGAAAGCGGCCTTCCCCTCGATCTGACGGTGAGCAGCGCCGAAGAGGCGGCGGAGATCTGGCGAGCGGCGCGAGCGCTGAATGCACCAGGCGCGCTACTCGTCTGCGTGCCGCCGCCCGCCGACCTGGCGCTATCGAAGCAGGAGAGCGACGACGCGGTATCCCGGGCCCTGGGCGATCTGGAGGCGGCAGGGATCATCGGCGCGGATGTGACGCCGTTTCTACTGGCGCGGATAGGGGAATACACGGGCGGGCGATCGCTACGGGCGAATTTGGGGTTGTTGGAGAGGAATGCGGGAGTGGCGGCGGAAATTGCGCGGGCCCTGGAAGTTGGCGGATGAATATCCAATATCCGACATCCAGCATCCAGTGACCAAGGAACCACCCAAGGTTCAAGGTTCAAGGTTCAAGTCCCAATGTCCAAGTGCGGAGGGCCGACTCAGGAAAGCGTTCTCTCGTTTCGCTCTGCGGTTTCGATACTCCGGTACAGGATAGCAGCCAACTCATCCGATTCGCGGAGTCCGGCCTCTATTGCCGCCGCCTCGCCGATCTCCTTCCGTCTGGCGAACTCCAGCCACACGACCGTCTCTCTAAGCTCCTTGAGGCAAAGCTTCAGTTTGTGGACGAAGTCCTTCCGCGACTCCGCAGACTGCGCCTCTCCATAGTTCGGTGCTGACGATGTGCCGCACCGCACAAGCTGGCCCGCCACATGCTTCCCGACCCTGGTTGGCGGCAGGCTCTCCGCTATCTCGCAGACCGAAATCGCAAAGCCGATCAGTCGCTCCTGCAGATCGTATCGTCGCTTGCCTTCCACCACACTAGCCTCCACACGACACCCACGTCATTGGTGTTTGAACAGTGATCATTGGGAATGGTTCATTGACCTCCCATTTGGTCACTGGATATCGAGTGTCGGATATTGGATAGTGAGATTCACATATCAACGCATCCTCATCATCCGCCCGGCCTCACCTCGCCGACATCAGCGCCCGCCCCCCATCGATCGAGTGTATTCCGCCAGTGATCCACGCTGCCTCATCCGAGCACAGAAACGCGCACAGCGCCGCGATCTCCTCCGCCTTCCCGACGCGCCCCAGCGGATGAGTCGTCTTCGAATGCTCGAGGAACGCCTCGTAGTCCGCTACCGCAGCCGTCACCGTGTGCAGCTCCGTGACGACCACGCCCGGATTCACCGCGTTCACCCTCACGTTGTGCGGCGCCAGCTCCAGCGCCACGCACTGCGTGAACATGTCGACCGCCGCCTTCGACGCGCAGTAGGCCAGCAGATTACCGTACGGTCGCAGGCTAGTGACCGAGGAGACGTTGACGATCGCGCCACCTCGCTCGACCAAATGCGGAGCGACGTGGCGTGTGACATGGTAGATGCCGTCGACGTTGATGGAGAACTGGCGCTCCCACTCATCCGGCGGAGTATCCAGAACGCCGCCCGTCCCGATAACGCCCGCGGCATTGATCAAGTAGTCGATCCGGCCCAGCGCATCTACGCAGCCCGCCACGGCGGCGGCGATCTCATCATCCGACCGCACATCGGCCACGGCGTAGTGCTCGAACGCCCCTTCCAGACGCTCCTCGCGCCTGGCGAGGGTGAACACCGAGGCGCCCTCCTGGCGGAATCGCTCGGCGCACGCCCGACCTATCCCGCTTGAGGCTCCCGTGACAAACGCGACCTTTTCTGAAAAACGCATAACTCCTCCCGCTGTGTTGTTGGCGAAGCCAGCTTACAGCAGCGCGGCGGCGCTCACAACCCACTACAAAGCGGCGGCGCCGTGACCTCCAACGTGGAAGCCACGGCGCCGAGCGCTCCCCGATAGCCCGGTCGAGCCGGGCGCCAACTCCTCAGGGATTCAGATAGTAGTTGAGCTTGATGCTGAAGTAGTTCTCACCCGGGATCCCGGTCAGGTCGCCGAAATCGCTCCCCGGATTGAATTCGCCAGTGTAGTCGAACCCCGACTTGTTCATCGACCAGACAAAGAACAGCGTGGAGCCCGGCCTGTACTCCCAGCGGAGCACGAGCGTGGACCGGAGGTTCGTGACGCTGAAGTTCGGATCGTCGAACGACATGTCGACCTCGCCGTCGCGATCCAGGTCCACGTGGTAGGTTCCGGGAGCATCCGGGTCGGTGCTCGGCTCGTAGCTCAGGCGATCTTCCTCGTACGCATCGAACCGGTCGTCGTAGGCCGGCGCGTGGGGCGCCACGACCTCGCTGAACGCCGTGTAATTGCCCGCCGAGACGAAGGGCTGGGCGTAGAGCTGCAGGCTCATGTTGGGCGTGAACGTCCAATCGAGCCGTGTCGTCACGGAAACCGTCTGCTGGTCGAGCACCGCCATGACGTAGCGCTGCTGGCCAAGCGCCTCCTGATCCATCACGAATTGCCAGTCGTCGTGCGTCTTGTCGTACTGGGGACCGAGGGCGAGCCGGACGCTTGTGACCGGCCGCCAGGAGACGTAGGCGAAGGCGCCACGCGAACTCGAGCGCTCGTCGTCGAACCAGCTGAAGGTCTCAAACTCGAAGGATATCGGCTTGCGATCGTCGCTGAAGAAGCCAGCCCACCAGTTCCAGGAGGCGGGAGCGAGCATCGAGGGGCCGCCACGCAGCACGTTCGTGCTGGTCGATTGGAACTGGCGATTGATACCAGTCCAGCCGCCCCAGTAGTTCAGCAACGTGAAGCTACCGTTGATGTTGGTGCCCGTCGCCGTGCGCTCGCCGCCGAAGGTCTGCCAGTTCCAGCCGTTCAAGTTGATGTTGTAACGGCGGAAGATCTTACCCGGGTTGTACTCGCGGTACTGGATCCAGGCGCTGTTGCGCCACACATCGGCCCGCCGCTGGAACCCGAGGTCGTTCACCTCGAACCCGGGCGACACCCAGTGGCTGCGCAACGAGCCGCGCCAGTGGCCGCCGCCGATCTTGGCGAAGCCGAACGAACCGCTGCTACCGGAGAGCGAGCTCCGCGTCGGATCGTACGTCAGGTGATCCGCGTCGGGGCGCTGGAAGTAACGCGCCGAGCTCGTCTGTGCGTCATCGATCGCCAGTTCCGAGCCCCGTATGTACGAGCCGAGCAGCTGGCCATTCAGCTCCCAGTTGTCACCCCAGAAGCGGTGACGAGCGTCGATACCGCCGGCGTAGGCGGAGCTGCGCAGGTAGAGCAGCGTCGGAGGCAGCTGCCGGTTCACACCGGTGACTATCGCGCCGACGGCACTGCCTCCGCCGTTGAGATCCTTCTGTACGCGGAGCACGCCGTAGTTGGTCATCGGCTCGACTATGTCCTCGTGGCGGTTCCCGTCGCCGTCGATCACCAGAGCCTTCTCGGTCGCCGTGACGGCGTCGAGCACACCGACCGACCATCCGTTCGCCGATTTTCCTGAGAGCTTGGCGGCGCCGATGATCGTCGTGTTGTCAGGATAGTCTACGTAACCGCCTCGCGAATCCGCGTCGCCCTGAGGCCGGCGACCGACGCGGCGCGAGTAGAACAGCTGCTCCATGCCACCGCTGCCGCTCAGGCCGAACTGGAAGATGTTGGCGCCTTCCAGGAAGAACGGGCGCTTCTCCCTGAAGAAGGTCTCGAAGGCCGACAGGTTGACCACGGACGGATCCGCCTCGACCTGCCCGAAATCCGGATTGAGCGTCAGGTTCAGCGTCAGGCTATTGGTCACCCCAAACCTGAGATCGGCCCCCATGTTGCCCTCGAAGCTGCTACCGGTCTCGAACGGGTTGCCGTCCACCTTCGGAGTCATGGCCTGCGTCGCCACCACGTAGGGCAGCACCTCCAGCCGGCGCGGCGGCTCGATCCCGTTGATGCCGACCAGGTCGCCGTACTCCGACACCCAGCCCGACGCGTCCTTCGCGATCGGCTTCCACTGGGAGACCTCGGCCTTCCGCTGAATGACCCGCTCTATGTTGAAGCCCCAGATCTGCTCCTCCGCTTGTGAGAACCTCAGCTGCGAGAACGGGATGCGGAACTCGGCCACCCAGCCCTCGTCATCGACGCTGGTCGCCACATCCCACACCGCGTTCCAGGAGTTGTCTCCATGGGTGTCGTCGTACAAATACTCGTCCCGCTCGACGCCGGCCGGGTTTACCGAGAAGCTGAACGCTGTCCGGCGGTCGTAGTACGAGTCGATGCTGACCGTGAGCCAGTCGGACGGCGAGTGTGAATCGCGGCGCGTCAGCTGGCCGATGATCTTGTCGGGTTCGCTGTCGTACGCACGGATCGCGACGTAGATCGCACCGTCATCGTACAGCACACGGACCTCTGTACGCTCCGTCGCCGGCTCCCCCTCGTCGGGGTCACGTTGGATGAAATCCGTGATGATCTCGGCTAGCGCCCAGGCGGCATCGTCCAACAAACCGTCGATCTCCGGCGTCCCCTGAGTCGCACGGCTGGCCTGCGCTCGGTAGGGTGGTCTAGGGTCGGGCTTCTTGTCGGGATCTTCGTTATCAGCAGCCAGAGTGGGCTGTGCCGCAATGGCCACGAGAAGCGCTATGAGCAGCGCCGTCCGCGGGGTCGCCATGGTGCATAATCCTTAATTACTCCCGGATCTTCGTTGGCCCCAGGGGCTGTTTGGGGCCCTAATGTCCCTCACTACGACTTAGACGCCCTAACGGGCTCAAAGGTTGGCACGGGTCGACACCTTCTTGCCCAGTCGAACCGCCGAAGATAGCTTGGCTGGCCTATGCAAAACCTGGCCGCCCTGCGAGCCCGTGCCTCGGGTTCGGATACAGGAGTGCGCTATGACCGCCCAACCTACCACGGAGACTGCAACCATCCTCAGGCCGGCCCTGCCGGTCTTCCGGGCAGTCGTGCGCACGGTCGTTCCAGAGGCGAAGGCGCTGGACGATACGGGCTGGAGCGAGCTGGAGGCGTTGGTCGAGGAGTCTCTCCTCGGCCGGCCGCGCGGGCTTCAGCGCAGGCTACGCCTCTTCCTCCTGCTGCTGCAGTGGCTGCCCATCCTGCGCTACGGCCGCCGGTTCACCGGCCTCGACTCGAGGCGACGGGCCCGCTTCCTATCAGGTCTGCAGCACCACCGCAGCGACCTCATCCGGGTCGGTTTCTGGGGTCTGCGGACCCTGGCGCTACTGGGCTACTACGGTCGGGGCGCCGCTGCGCAGGCGATCGGATACCATCCCGATCCTCGTGGCTGGGAGGCGAGCTGAGATGTTCGAGCGAGCCTACGACATAGTCATCATCGGCTCGGGCGCGGGCGGCGGTACGGTGGCCCAGGAGCTCGCCCCGCTGTGCCGGGAAGGCGTGCGTATAGCGTTGCTCGAAAAAGGGCCCCGGCTATCCGACGACGAGTTCTCGGGCCGCGAGTTTGAGATGGCGCAGGTCCTGTACGAGGACGGCGGCGGATTCCTGACCGCTGACGGCTCTATGACACTGGCGATGGGCGTCGGCTACGGCGGCTCGACCACGGTATACACGGGCACATCGATCATCGCCCCCGAGCGTGTCATCCAGGGCTGGAACGTCCCCGACCTCGGCTTCGAGGAGATCGATCGCCGCTCCCGAAAGTTCATGGAGCAAAACAACGTCCATTTCCTAGAAGACGGCCAGATCAACGCGAACAACCAACTCTTCGTTCGCGGCTGTCGCAGACTGGGCTACGGGGTCGAGCAGTTTCCGGTGAACCTCAACGGCTGCAAGGGCTCCAGTCTGTGCAACCTGGGCTGCCCGAATCAGGCGAAGCAGGGAACGAACCGCGTGCAGTTGCCGAGAGCGGAGCGTGAGGGCGTCGAGGTCGTGACGGGTTGCGAGGCCCTACGAATCGATGGACAGACGGTCCTTGCCAGGGTGGCGGCGCGGCCGGCCGGCGCGAAAGGCCAGCCTTCGCCTTGGGAAGTCGGCGAGTACCGGATTAGCGCGAAGATCGTGATCGTCTGCGCCGGCGCGGTGAACTCGCCGGCGCTACTGATGCGCTCGCGCCTGCCCGCACGGCTACCGCGTCTCGGTCACGGCCTCACCTGCCACCCCGCTCTCATTCTGGTAGCCGAGCACGAGCGGCGGATCACCAACTTCGTCGGCCATCCGAAGAGCTACTACCTGGACCAGTTCGTCGAATCGGACGGGTTCATACTCGAGACGTGCATGTACTTCCCGTTCACCACGGCGAAGAGCCTCTCCGGCTTCGGAGAGCCGCACAGCCAGTTCATGCGCGCGTTCCCCCGGCTGCAGATGATCCTCGTCCTCGCCTGCGACCACGTCGATTCCAGGAACCGCGTGACGATCGATGGAGACGGCAGGCCCGTGGTCCATTACCGGTTCACTCCAGCGGTGAAGAGATCGCTCGCACGAGGGACGGTCACCTCGGCCAGGATCTTCTTCGCCGCGGGAGCGGAACGCGTCCACGTTCCCGCCGCAGAGGTCACCACGGTGAAGCGCGAGAGGGCGGAGGACCTGGAGAAGATCGTCGACGAGCGGTATTTCAGGTCGGGCTCGGTCAGCGTGTCGGCCGCCCACATACAGGGCGGCTGCGGGATGGGGCTCACTGCCGGCGACTCGGTGACCGATTCGTGGGGCAGGGTCCACGGCGCGCCCTGGCTCTTCGTCGCCGACGCCAGCCTCTTTCCCGATTCGGTCGAGATCAACCCCTACCTGACGATCATGGCCCTGGCGGACCGGGTTGCCCAGCGAATCCGACAGGACGCCAGCGATCTGCTGAGCTGATGCGATGAAGAAGATGACCGGAGGCGACATCGTCGTACGTGCGCTGGAGGATGAGGGCGTCCCGTTCACCTTCGGCATCCCGGGCACACACAACATCGAGCTATACGACTCTCTGAGCCGCTCGGAACGCGTCCGCCCCATCCTGGTCACCGACGAGCAGAGCGCCTCTTTCATGGCGGACGGCGTGTCGCGCTCGTCCGGCATGCTCGGCTGCGTCAACCTGGTACCGGGCGCCGGGCTCAGCCACGCCCTCTCCGGCATCGCCGAGGCCTATCTGGACGGTATCCCGATGCTCGTCCTGGGGTGCGGCGTCCGCACCGACAGCGGGATGGCCTATCAGCTGCACGACGTGGATCAGACGGCCATGGTCCGACCGGTGACCAAAGTGCGCCCGCCGGACCCGTCTTCGTTGAAATCCCTGTGAACTACTACCTGCACCGCCACGATCCGGGCATCGAGGCCTGGAATGAGGGGGCAGCCTCGCCCGGCCAGCCGGACCAGCGGGCCCTCGAGCGGGCCCTCGAGCTGCTGGCTGGCAGCCGCCGTCCCCTGCTTTACCTGGGGCTAGGCGCCGCGAGCGCCGAGGCGCAGCTGGTCGAGCTGGCTGAGCGCCTGCAGGCGCCAGTGGCGACGACGATCCAGGGCAAGGGCGTCTTTCCCGAGAGTCACCCGCTGTGGCTCTGGCCCGGCTTCGGCGCCGCCGCTCCGCAGGCCGTTCGCCGGATCGCCGGGTCCTGCGACCTGATGCTGGCTATCGGCTGCCGTTTCTCGGAGGTCGGGACTGGGAGCTACGGCCTCGAGCCGCCTGGGCCACTGGTCCACGCCGACATCGATGAATCGGTCCTGGGCCGTAACTTCCCGGCAGAGGTCGGCGTAGTCGCCGATGCGGGAGCGTTCGTGGCCTCGCTGCTCGAGAAACTCCCGTCCCGGGAGCCCGACGACTCGCTGCACGCAGCGATTCGAGACGGGCACCAGGGGATCCTGGCGGACGTGGCGACCGGCGATGGGGATGGGGTGACCCCGGCCCATCTGCTGGCGAGCCTTCAGGACGTCTACGGGCCAGACGCGATGTACAGCACCGATAGCGGCAACGGCACCTTCCTCGCCATGGAGCACCTGCGGCTCGACCGGCCCCGCTCTTTCCTGGCGCCCGTAGACTATTCCTGCATGGGCTACGCGGTTCCGGCGGCTCTCGGCGCCGCACTGGCTTGCCCGGACCGGCGTGCCGTTGCCCTCGCTGGCGACGGCGCCTTTCTCATGACCGGGCTCGAGACCCTGACCGCAGCCCATTTGGGGCTCGCCACGACCATCCTGGTACTCCGCGATCGCGAGCTGGCCCAGATCGCCCAGTTCCAGCAAACGGCCCTGGCGCGTAAGACCGCCAGCCGGCTGCCCGACTTCGATCTCGAGGCGATGAGCCGGGCCGTCGGGGTGGAGTATCTCTCGCTCACGAGCGACCGGGACGCGCCGGACGTGCTGCGACAGGCTCGCGCGACCCACGACCAGGGGAGGCCGGCGCTGGTCGAGGTCGAGATCGACTACTCCCAGATGACCTACTTCACCCGCGGTGTCGTCCGCACCAACCTGGGCCGCCTGCCATGGGCCGACCGTCTGCGATTCGTGGCCCGGGCCCTGGGCCGGAGGCTGCCGGGAGCGGCGAAATAGAGTCTGGGACGCCACATCTAGCCGAACTGGGGAAAAAAGTGTAGTTTGTCCGCTCAACCCGTCAAAAAAGTCCGTTTTCCCAGCAGCCGTAAACCTGCACGGAGGGGTATCTCCATGGACGCACTCCCCCTGACCATCGGGTTCCGGGGCCGAATCGCGGGCCGTTGGCTCGCAGGACTCGCCCTAAGCCTCGTACTCTTGTTTGGCGCCCATAGCACGGCGCTGGCCCAGCAGGGGACTGTGACGGGCCTGGTGACCGACGCCGAGAGCGGCGAACCGGTCTCCGGCGTCGTAGTCGAACTCGTCGTCGGCTCGGGCAGCGCTCTCCGCACGGCGACCACCGATAGCGATGGCAGCTTCCGAATCACCGGAGTCGCCGGACATCCATCGTATTCCGGCTGAACCCGGTGGTCGTGACAGCCTCGCGCACACAGGAGAAGGCTCTCGACTCGCCGTCGTCGGTCTACACGGTCGACGCCGAGGAGATCGAGGCGCGTACGACGACCACCGCGGTCGAGCACATCCGCTCGCTGCCCGGCGTCGATGTCGTGACGACCGGACTGGCGCAGCACAACGTCGTGGCGCGCGGCTTCAACAACGTCTTCTCCGGCGCCCTGTTCGTGATGACCGACAACCGCTGGGCGTCGGTGCCTTCGCTCAGGTTCAACGCCTACAACTTGATCCCGGCCACCAACGAGGACATCGAGCGTATCGAGTTCGTGCTCGGGCCGGGCTCGGCTCTTTACGGGCCCAACGTCGACAAGGGCGTGATGCACATGATCACGCGCTCGCCGTTCGACTATCAGGGCACTTCGGTCAGCCTGGCCGGTGGCGCCCGCACCGCCAACGCCGGGGGACCCACCGAATGGCTCGGGCAGCTGTCGTTCCGCCACGCCGGCGTGGTCGGCGAGAGCGTCGGCTACAAGCTCTCCGGCATGTACTTCAAGGGCGAAGACTGGATCTACCACGACCCGCAGGAACCCGTTGGTGCTCGCGACTTCGCGCAGGAGCGGTTCGGCGGCGACCTCCGCTTCGATTTCAGGCTGAACGAGCGGAGCACGCTGATCGTGAACGGTGGCGCGCAGCGCATGGCCAGCAGCATCGAGATGACCGGGATCGGCGCCATCGAGATGACCGGGATCGGCGCCGCCCAGGCTCAGGATTGGACCTATTCGTACGCCCAGGGCCGATTCATGAGCGGCAACCTGTTCGCCCAAGCCTACATCAACATGAGCGACGCGGGCGACACGTTCACGCTGCGCGACGGCGACACGATTTCGGACAACTCCCTGCTCTACGTCGGGCAGATCCAGCACGGCGTTCAGCTGGGCGAGCGGCAGCGCTTCACGTACGGGGCCGACCTGATCCGCACGATCCCGCGGACCGATGGCGTCATCAAAGGCCGGAACGAGGACGACGATAACATCTCCGAGGTCGGCGCCTACCTGCAGTCGGAGTCGCAGCTGTCGCCCATGTTCGACGTGGTGCTGGCCGGGCGAGTCGACTACCACAGCGTGGTAGACAAGCTGCTGTTCTCGCCGCGCGCGGCCGTGGTCTTCAAGCCGA
>JBDHHZ010000072.1:0-20315 GCA_039589115.1 Gemmatimonadota bacterium
GTGACTTGGTCAGTGGCTAGTGGATGTAGGATATTGGACATTGAATCCGGTATACTACAGCGCCGCCCCGCAGTGCTTACAATGCACGGCGTCTCCATCGTGCCCTTCCCCCATACACTCGGGACAGGCGCGCGTGCTGAGCGGTCTCTTACGCGCCGATGCCAACTCCACCGTCACGATCCCGGTGGGCACCGCGATGATCCCGTAGCCCATGATCATCACGATGGAGGCGAGGAACCTGCCGAGCACTGTGGCCGGCGCAATATCTCCGTAGCCCACCGTGGTCATAGTGACGATCGCCCAATAGATGCTGGCGGGGATATTGGAGAAGCCGTGTTCCTCTCCTTCGATCAAGTACATCAGCGCGCCGACGATGAGCACCAACGTCAGGACGGTGATCAGGAAGATGACGATCTTGCGTGTGCTGGCGCGCAGCGCCGCGCCTAGCATGCTCGCTTCGCCCACGAAGTGGACCAGCTTCATCACCCGGAACACGCGCAGCAAGCGTATCGCCCGGATGACCAGAAGCGACTGAGCGCCGGGCAACAGGACGCTGAGGTATGTGGGAACAATGGCCATGAAGTCGACGAGGCCGAAGAAGCTGGCCGCGTAGCGCATCGGTCTACCGACACAGATCAGCCTCAGCACGTACTCGATCGTGAAGAGGATCGTGAAGAACCATTCAACGGCGCGCAGCACGGCACCGTATTGTTCGCGGATCTCGGCGACGCTCTCCAGCAGAACCGCCACCACGCTCAGCACGATGGCAAGTAACAACGCTACGTCGAAGGCTTTGCCAGCTGGCGTCTCGGCCTCGAAAATGATCTCGTGCAGTTTGTCCCGCCACGGCGCTCTTGAAGAAGTCATCTCGGACATATCACTGACCCCTCAGCTCGTCCCCGAAGAACCACTCTCGACCAGACCGTCGAGAAGCTCTACGGGATGGATGGCCTGGAGCGGCAGCCTATGAACGAGAGCGCCGGCGCCTATCTGCATCAGGCATCCCGGGTTGCCCGTTGCCAGCGTCCGCACACCCAGGTCCAGCGCTTCGTAGAGTTTCCGCGTCAGCAGATCCTCGGAGAGCCGTCGTCTGGTCAGCCCGTACATCCCGGCGCCGCCGCAGCAACGGTCGGAGCGCGGAAGCTCCTCCACTTCCAGGGATGGGACGCGGGAGAGCAGCTCGAGCGGCGCTTCGTTGATCCGTTGGGCATGCAGCAAATGGCAAGGCGCGTCGTAGCCCATCTGCGCCCGCATCGATCGGAATTCGGGGCTGGGACGCCCGGCCAGCCACTCGCAAGCATCGCGGACGCGATGCGCGACCCGCTCGGCCCGCGCGCTGAAGTCCGGGTCATCGCTCAACCAGTCACCGTACTCCTTCATCGCGGCCCCGCAGCCGGCCGAGTTGGTGAGCAAATGCTCGGCCCGTGAACTCTCGAAGGCCACGATCACGCGACGCGCCAGCCGCCTGGCGGTCTTCAAGTCACCGGCATGCGCGTGTAGAGCGCCGCAACACAGGCCGCCGGGCAGCCTCGCCGTTGGGGCACCGTGCGCGTGCACCAGTCGCTCGGTGGCCCTGTTCACGTAGCCGAACAGGCCCGACATCACGCAGCCCTCCAGCAGAGCCACCAACTCACCGTCCGGTGGCCCGCTACGACCGGCGCCCGAGCGCCAGACCGACATCCGGGCCCGCCGGCGCCGCCAGCGAATCGCACGCAGCTCACCGCTCAGCCGCGGCGCCGTCGCCGCCAGCATAGCTGTGGCAAAGCGGAGAGGGCCAGGCATCTTGCCAGGACGCCCGGCGCGCGCGATGACGAGCGGCAAACCGCTGGCTCGCAGAAGCCGCAGGGCCGCCCAGAAGATGCTGCCCAGCCAGCGGTTCGCGAAGATCAGCCTCAAGACGAGGCGCGCGACGCGGTCCGTCAGCGTACCCGCCTCACTTCGTGTATGCCGGGCATGTTCCAGCAGGTTACCGTAGCGGACTCCCGACGGGCAGACCGGCTCGCAGGCGCGACAGCCCAGGCACTGATCGATGTGGAGCGCGAACGAGCGATCGCCGGCCTCGAGCCGGCCCTCGGCGACGGCGCGCATCAGGTACAGACGCCCACGCGGAGAGTCGCACTCGTTCCCCAGAAGTTCATAGGTTGGACAGGCGGGCAGACAGAACCCGCAGTGAACGCAGGTGAGCAGGTCGTCGATCCGCGTGGCGAGCGGCGGCGCTTCGACCTTCGATGTCATTTCTTCATGCTGAGCAACATACGCCAGGCAGCTCCCAGACGACGCAGCGGGCCGCGCCCGTGTCTGAACTTGAGGAGATTCTTGACCAGCTCCTCACCGCTTCCACCTTCCTCGAACCAGTAGGGCTCACGTTTCAGAGTCACGCGGTCCTCCACCCACGCCTTGGGACGGACGAACTCGCGCAGTCCTTCCTGGCCATGCACGCGACCGAACCCGCTGTGGCCGACGCCGCCGAACGGAAGGTCGGGGATCAGGTAGTTGATGAGGTGATCGTTGATCAGAACGGAACCGACGCGGAGTTGCCCGGCCATTCGCCGCGCCCGTGCGGAACTACGGGTCCAGACGCTGGCATCGAGTCCGAAGTCGCTGTCGTTCGCAAGGCGCACGGCCTCCTCATCGTTCGGCACCCGCATGATCGGCAACACCGGGCCGAACGTCTCATCGCGCATCACATCCATCCCGTGGTCCACGTCGACGAGCACGGTCGGCTCGTAGAAGTAGCCGGGGCCTTTGATCGGGCGTCCTCCCAGGACCACGCGGGCGCCCTGCGACTGGGCGCTCTTAACATGACTGTCGACCTTCTCGAGCTGGAACGGCGCGATCAAAGAGCCGATCATCGCCTCCGGTTCATCGCTGGTTCGCACGCGCCGCGCTTCCGCAATCACCGCCTGCACGAATTCATCGTAGACCGCGTCGGCCACATAGGCCCGCTCCACTGACATGCATATTTGGCCGCAGCCGTAGAACGCGCCCCATACGGCCCCACGCGCCGCCCGCTCGATGTCGGCATCTTCGCAGACTATCATCGCGTCCTTGCCGCCCAACTCCAGCACTACCGGCGTCAGCGACTCGGCCGCCGCCGCCATGATCTTCTTGCCAGTCGCCGAAGAACCGGTGAACGCGATCTTGTCCACACCGGCCGCGACCAGCGCGGCGCCGGTGCTGCCGTCACCCGTCGCGACCATCACCAGGTTCTCCAATCCTGTCGCCTCGGCGAACAGCTCGCCGACCAGCTGGCCCGTCACCTGGGTGTACTCCGACGGTTTGAGCACCACCGCGTTCCCGGCGATCAGTGGCGTGGCGACGCTGCTCACGCTGATCGTGAATGGGTAGTTCCACGGCGTGATCGCACCGACGACGCCGAACGGCTCGTACACTACCCTGGCCTTGCGGTGCGAGAGCCAACCGGCTCCCGCACTACGTGCCAGCAGGATGTTGGGAGCGGTGCGCGCCACGTAGCCCAGGTAGTCGGAGGCTGCAGCCGCCTCGAACATCGCCTCGCCGATCACCTTGCCCGTTTCCGTCCGCACGGCGCCGGCGATTTCTTCGGCGCGCTCGGCCACAAGATCTTTCAGTCGCTTTATAGCCCGGGCCCGTTTCTCGATTGAGCGGCTCGACCACTCGGCCTGGGCCGTCCGGGCCGCCGCCACCAACCCCCGCACCTCTTCCGACCCCATGATGGGAAAGTCACCCACCTCTTCGCCGGTCAGCGGGTTCCTGGAGATCAATCGTTCGCGACGCTTCCCAGTCGATTCCATTTCACTTCTCCGCGCAGGAGGCGATCATCCGCCGTCCTTCGACGTGTGTGAGTGTACCAAGCGCCAGCGGCCGGCCAGCTTGCGGAAGATCAGGGTCGCGACGCCGCGCGCGGCGTAATCCTCACCGTCGCGGATCGCTGTCCGGGAGTACCGGCAAGTGATCCACGCCGTGCTCCCCACGAGTCTGATCGTGACGCCCTCGAATCGCAGGCGCCGATCCGTCAGGCTTTCGATCTCGGGGACGAGATGCTCATCGCGATATCGCGCCCACCCGACGATGGCGTCGCCGCCCTCGTATACCGTGACGCTGTCGTGATAGATCGTATCGAGAGCCGACAGATCACCGGTCTCGAAGCCGACCGTCATCGCGTCCAGTACCTTCCGCACGCGCGTCGTGTCGGCTTCCGGCGGCTCGCCGCTGGGCGTTCGGACATCGGCGCGCTCGATGCTGCAGGCGACGGCGATCAGCGCCACCGACCAGAGAATCGCGATAGTGCGTGGACGCCCGAGCCGAATCAAGAGCCCACCCAAGCCATGCCGTCCGGCTCGTCGCCGGCCGCTATCGTCATCAGCTGCTCGAAGCTGTCGAGGTCCACCACCGTCAGCATATCGTCACGCGTGTTGGCCACGTAAGCGACCTTCCCGTCGGGCCGGATCTCGATTCCCACCGGGAAGCTGCCAATCACCAGCTTGCGCGTCACGGTCCAGCCTTCGGTCTCGATCTCCAGCACCGTCTGCGCCTGCGCCTGGCTCACCAGGGCGCGCGCGCCGTCCGGCGTGACCTCCACGCGGATCGGGAAGCCGCCGATTTCCATGCTGTGGATGATGGCGTCGCTGGCGATCTCGATGACGGTGAACGTTCCCGCCGCCCGGTTGGTGACCAGCAGATATTTCTCGTCGGGAGTGACCGCTATGCCTTCAGCACCCGCTCCGGTAACGATGTTCCGGATCACCGCGCCGCGCGTGATATCGATGGCGGTGACGTTGCCCGATCCGATGTTCGCCGTGTACGCCTTACCCTGACTCTCCGCCAGCGCCACCATGTGGGTGACGTCCTGGCCCGTCTCGATGGCGCTCTTCACCTGCAGCGTGGCGACGTCGACCTCTACCAGGTGCTTCGATCCTTCCGTCGTTACCCAGATCGACGACCCGTCCTTCGACACCACTACGCCGTGCGGGCGGCTGTGCGCGCCTAGATCCACCATGCCGAGAACCGTTTGGTTCGGCACGTCCACGACCGTCAGGCTGTTGGCACCGTAGTTGGCGATGAACGCCAGGCTGCCATCGGGCGTCGCCGCCACCTCGTGCGGGCTCGGGCCCGTCTCCAGCTGTTTCAGCTCCCGGCCGGTCTCCGGGTCGATGATCGACACGGTGTTCCCGCTCTTGTTGGTGACGAGCAGGACCCCGCCGTCCGTGGTCCCGGCGTCCTGGCCGCTCCCGAACGCCAGGACCGCGACCAACAGAACACTCAAGGCGAGTGCAGCTCTGCGCATGCGAAATCTCCCGTTCCAAACGGTGCCGAACCCGGCGGGCCAGCTCACGGGCGGCCCGACAGGCGATCTCAGATGTGAGGCATTCGAGCGTAGAAGAAGATACGGGCCGCGCCGGGGCCAAAAAAGAGCACCCCGCACAGCTTGTCCCTAGAACCGTTCAGACGGCCGCGAACCCGATGGCATCACTCGACCAGCCCGGCGCCTCGCGCAGCGCCTCGATCACTTCTTCCGGTTCACCAACCACCTGCCACATGGCGCGGTGCCGCTCGTCCATGAACCGCTCGTCTATGCAGCGCTCCAGCAGCTCGATACAGGGGTCGAAGAAGCCTCGCGTGTTCACCATGACGATGGGACCCAGAAAAGTGCCCAACCGTTTCAGTGAAATCGCCTCGATCAGCTCGTCCAGCGTGCCAGATCCGCCGGGCAGAGCCACCACCGCATCGACCCCGTCGATCAACGCACGCTTCCGCTCGTGCAGGTCATCCACCAGCCACAGCTCGCTGATCCCGCGGTGGTACCACTCGAGGTCCTTCATGAAGCGCGGAACGATACCGACCACCCTCCCACCCTCGGAGAGCGCGCCGTCGGCGAGTCGGCCCATCGAGCCGACACCTCCCGCGCCGTAGATGATGGTTATCGAGTTGCCGGCGAGTATCCTGCCGAGCCGCTCGGCGGCGGCGAGATAGACAGGATCGGCTTTCGTGCTGGAGGCGCAATAGACGCAGACCGTGTCGATAGGCAAAAGCGCTCCCCGCTGGAGTTACTAACGCAAGCGATCTGAAAGTATGAGGCTTTGTGATCTACGCCGCAAAGATATGTGGAAACATTCGTGTCGGGCACGCCCCGAATGTAGGATGTAGAATGCGGAAGGCTGGGGATCGCAGGACGTGAGGGCAAGAAAGTAGAAAGGATGCAGAATCTCGGGCGGACTGAAGCCCACCGCAGTCCGCCCTGTACCCTACCTTGCCGTCCTTACGGTCACAGAAACGGGCTAAGTGGCGCGTACGGCGGGTGTGACTTCGGCATCGTGGACTCCTTTCACCCAAGTGATGGGGTGTCCACGAAACCGGGTCAACTCCAGTCCCCGCGACTTTGTTCGGCTTGTGTGGCGTTCACTCTCAGCCGCCACAGTTTCTGTCGACTACATCGCAAAGTTCAGTGAACCAGCCATCACCTTGTATACGGCTGCTGGACACAAGCTGGCCGCCAAATGAAGTTCGACGTGGATTCATCAGGTCATCAAAGATAAACGTGACGCTATTGCCACTGAGCTCATACTGAGCATCAATTCCACTGCCGCTGTATTGCCATACCGGAGTAATGCCGAAATCAGGGTCGTCCTCGTATATCTTACCAGCGTAAAAATGGACCCGTCCCGGTTCGCTTTCGAATTCGAGCAGCCACCACACCGTCTGACCACCCTGACTCCAGCCGCCGTTTGTATCGCGTTGATAGTCCCAGACTCCTGAGAGCTTCTCTTCTTCTTCATTCTCGGTAGGCCCGTTGCAGTCGGCAGCCATCGAAACGACGGACAGGAGAAGAAGCATGCCTACTGCAAACAGCGATCTACGCTTAGACACGGAGTACCTCCTTTAGCAGGCGGCGATGCTGCAAAACCAGACGGAATGCAACTGGCCTCTCGGCCCACGAGTCTCGGCTTGATACCTGTCTGTCCTGATGGAACGGACAACAGTCAACGCTTTTGCGTCCCCCAGCGGGTCGGGTCGTGCTCGACGCCGCGGCCCAGCGTCATCGCAATGGCGGACTATCCATGCTTGATCAATAGCCCGATTAACACTTAGACCAAGGGAGACAGGTCTGGACGCCTCAAAGGACAATCAAAATAGTAGTTATCGGTCTACTGTGCAAACGAAACGGATTATAACTAGTGGTTCAGGACCGAGATAGGTGGCAATTCGTCTCACTTCGCCCTATCACAACAAACGCCCGCTCGTCAGTGCGCCCCCCGTGGTCCAGCTCGAGGCTGTCCATCGCCGCGGGGGGACGCAAGGACCGCTGGGCGCGCTGTACACAGAAAGTTCGATTCTGAATACCCAAATGGGAACCACCACCTCCGACCTTGGGAATTCTACGTTCAGCATTCAGAATTCTACATTCGAGACCTTCCGGTCCCCGCCGGCCGCCATCATCCGTCGTCGGCTAACGCCCATAGACGGGTGTATCCGGAGCAAACGCCGCCCAAGCGAACCAGAACGGGATGTAGTGCACCGCCGGCTCCAGGCGACGGCCGGCCAGCGGACCTGCCACCGCTTCGCCGAAGAAGGTCCAGCGGCTGCCGGTCTCCTGATCGCGGAAGCCATCGCCGTCGGCGCGAAAGGTCAGCGTCCGCCCGTCCAACGTGCGCAGGTAGGCAGCTGCGGCGCCTACATCACGGCCCTCGCCGATACGCTCTGCATCCACGGCCGACGCCGTCCCTGCCCGGTAGAACACTGCTACCGGAGTGCCGTCCACCTCATGATTGACCGCCCGCTCTTCGGCCAGCGTCTCTACGGGATAGACGACCGCGGCATCGCCGCTCTTCACGACGACGACCCGAGCCATCGCCGGCAGTCGTTCGTCGGCGCTGCCACGAAAGAGGAATGGCCGACCCGTATCGTAGCCGCCGTACGGGCTATCCCCGTAGGGCCGCCCATGACCGGTGTCGCGACTTAGGACCCTGGCAGCGGGATACTCCGTCTTGAAGTCCGACCAGCTGACGGTGGGCGCCGACAGAAAAGTCAGGGTCGTGCCTGTCAGCTCTCCGATGATCCCCTCGCCAGTCGCCTGCTGCCACCATGTCTCGGTTTGCCGGTCGTACATCACCAGATCGCTGTGACGGAGCTTACCGGTCGTGCCGAAATCGAGGACGCGGTCGCCCAACCGCCGATCGAAGGCGATCGCCGTGTTACAGAGAGGACAGTAGGTCACCGATACCGGTAGGCCACCCACTTCATCGTTGACGATCTCGTGCCAGATGAGGATCTGCCAGGGATAGCCTCGCACCTCGCCGTCGTGCTCGAAGACTATGACCGGCTCCCGGTCGCCCAGCCAGCGATCGGCCTCGTTCACCGTGACGAACTTCGGATCGTCGATCGCCGGGATGCCGTCCTTCGGCGGGCCGCCCGACATGATCTCGCTGAGCGGAACCGAATGTACGGAGAAGTCCGTCTTCCATCCGCTCGTGCTGAACGGCACGCTCGCGGCCGACCCGGCGGTACCTCCCGCCCGCTCCACCTGGGACTCCGCCTCGCCGCAGGAGAACAAGGCGACGAAGCCCAACGACATCAAAGTAGATATCGACACATGCACTTTCATTGTCTTTCCCAGCTCGGGTACTTTCCAGCGCTCTCTGAGTAGGAACAGAAACGCTTTCAGCTTGGTTTCCCTGTCAGCCGCGACTTGCATCCCGAGCCGCCGACTGCCAGACTGCGTAAATTACCAGACGATCCGGGTGTTCTGAGCCGAACTTCAGGAAGGAACGCTTGACTAGATCCGTGGAGCCGCTGACAAAACCTCTCGACCGGGCCGAGTCGCCGGCGGGGGCGATCCAGCCGTTGGACCGGCTGGGCCGGCCCCTGAAGAGCCTGCGCGTGTCGCTGATCGACATGTGCAACTTGCGCTGCAACTACTGCATGCCAGCGGAGGAGTACGCCTGGCTGCCACGTGAAGACATCCTGAGCGTCGATGAGATCGGACGCCTGGTCGATGTCTTCGCCCAGCTCGGTGTCGACAAGGTGCGACTCACAGGCGGCGAGCCGCTGATGCGCCGGGAGGCTTCGGAGGTGGTCGAGCGCCTGGCGGCCATCCCGGGCATCCGCGACCTCAGCCTGACCACCAACGGCGTGCTGCTGGCCAGGCAGGCGAAGTCGCTGGCCCGTGCCGGGCTAGGCCGAATTACCGTGAGCCTCGACACGCTTCGTCCGGAACGCTACAAGCAGCTCTCACGGCGCGACCTGCTCCCTGCTGTCATCGACGGAATCGATGCTGCTCGCGAGGCCCCGCTCCAGGATCTCAAGATCAACACCGTGGTGATGCGCGGCTTCAACGATGACGAAATGGTCGACCTGATCGAGTTCGGCCGCGAAAGGGGCGCCGAGGTTCGCTTCATCGAGTACATGGATGTGGGCGGCGCCACGCAGTGGTCGATGGACCTGGTCGTCTCGCGTGTGGAGATGCTCGACCGGTTGCAGCGTCACTACGGGCCGGCCCGTCAGCTCGGCGCGAACGGCTCGGCGCCGGCGAACCGCTACGTCCTGCCAGATGGAACGGTCTTCGGCATCATCGCCTCCACCACCGAGCCCTTCTGCGGCACCTGCGATCGCAGCCGCATCACCGCCGACGGCGTTTGGTTCCTTTGTCTTTATGCTGCGGACGGACTCGACCTGCGCACGCCACTGCACGAGCACGCCTCCACTACCGACATCAGAGGACTGATCGTCGATACCTGGAAGGGACGAGCCGACCACGGCGCCGAGGAACGGGCCCGGCTCAACTCTCTGCGCGGCCCTCTATATCAGTTAGAAGACCTGAGGAAAGACCCGCACCGCGAGATGCACACAAGGGGAGGTTAGAATCCCCAGCTGCCAATTCGGAATGTCGTCTGGGAAGGTCATTCGGTGGTTCGGGGATTCGGGGTGTCGGGGAAGTTGAGAGGTTCCAGAGTCTGCCACATGGAGTTTCCCCGGATCACCGAATTCCCGAATCACCGAATCGCCTTCGAGAATTCCCGGAGAACTTCGGAATTCCGAGCTCAGATTTCTCCCGACAGGCGTTCTATCGATCTCCGGGCAGCTTCAACTCTCACTTGCAGGTCGGGGTCGGCATCCTTCCAGAGCTCGACAAAGCGGCTGTAGTATAGAACCGCCTTCTCCGTATCGCCGCGCAGCTCGTACAGTCCACCCAGCCGCTCGTAGACCCCTCACCGGCCGCGTCATAAGCTTGACCCAGCACGGGCAGGATGCAGATGGAGCAGGCACCTTCGTCAGCCGCACGCAACTCCGCGATCCCTTCCTCCGGGCGACCGTCCATCATGGCCACCAAGCCCCGCGCTACCCCCGGGCCGCCATCAGCCTCATGCAAGATCGGATCGGTGGCCCTCTCCAGCTCCGCCAGGTAGGCTTCCGCCCGCTGGGTCCGGCCCGCCAGCGCGTAAAACGTCGCCAACAACGCGTAAGGCCGCTCCAGCGGCTCAATCGTCTCCAAGGGATGGCGAGCCAGAGCCGCCTCGACGCGCCGGACCGCCGCATCCGCGTCGCCGCGGAACCACAGGTCGTAGAAAGCGATCCTCACCGAGCCGGCCATGTACATCCCGTTGTTGCCCTGTTCTTCCGCCGCCGCTATCGCCTCCAGCACGTACCCTTCAGCCTCCTGAAGCTGGCCGCGCACCTCCGCGATCTGGGCCAGGCTGAAGCTCGCGTAGAGCTGCATCAACGGACTGGCCCGCTGCTCTTCCCTGAACGCTCGAACGTGCCGCTCAGCCGTCTCGTAGTCGAAACGCGAGCTGGCCAGCGCCGTGGCCTGCATTCCAACGCTCGGATGCCCCGGGGCTAACTCCGCTAGGCGCCCCAGCGTGTACTCAGCGTCACCGTACTTCCCCAGCGCGACCTGCGTGCTCATGGCGTTCCCGTAATAGAGAGCGCTGGCGGAGTCGATCCGGATGGCATGCGTGAAAAGCTGCTCTGCCTGTCGGTAGTCCCGCTTCTCCAAGTAGATGATGGCAAGGTTGTTGAGCGCCCACGGGTCGTCGGGATGGATGTCCAGCAGCGACTGGTACGCGGCGACCGCTTTCTCTTCTTCGCCGGTCACGCCGTTGTAATAGCTTCCCAACGTCAGGTAGCGCTCACGTTCCGTCAGCCGGTCGCGGTGCTCATACGCTTCGGTCAGAGCCTCACGCGCCCGCGCGGGATCCTGACCTATGTTGCTCAATGTTATACCGAGCTTCCGATACGCCATGGCGAATGCCGTATCGAGCGCCACGGCTTCCTCGAGCAATTCGATCGCCCGCTCGTTGTCGCCCTGGTCGATGGCGCGCTCCGCCTGTGTGTACTTGCGCAGCGCTTCCAGCGACGGCGTCGTCATCCGGTCGAGCGGCTCGTTAGCGCGGATCGTCTTCATCGACTCGCCGATCCGTTCCCTCAACTTCTTCGACAGGCGATCGATGGCGCCGATGATCTGAGTCGAATCGTTCGCGGTCTCGCGCCGCGCAGCCAGTACCTGGCCGTCCTCGGCGGCGACGAGTTGCGCCGACATGACGAACCCGGTCCCGACCGGCGTGATTTCTCCGGTCACGACGGCCTTTATGCCCTCTCGGATCGCGACCTCGCGGGCCAAATCGACGCCAAGCTCCTCACCTGAAGTGCGCTGCATGCGCGTCAGCACCTGCGCCACATAAGCGGGATCGACCACCGTGACGATCGTGGACTGACTGAGATCGATTCGGAAGGCCTCCGTCGTCGCCTCGCCCAGCAACGGGTCGTTCGTGTTGTTCTCGAAGTCCGCGACGATGACGCGCTCGCGCTCGTCGAGCACACCTGCCGCCACCAGCGAGCCGACCGGGCCGATGCCGAAAGCACGCATCGCCATATACCCCGAGACCACCATACCCCAGACGGCAAACGTCACGACTAAGCCGAGCATCGCCTTGTGCCACGTCAGCCAGGGAGTGGCGGCCGGCACCGCGGCGACCTGAACGGCTGCGGCTCCCTCCGGCTCCGGCGCACCGGCAGCCGACGCAGGCTGCACCGCGGCCTCGGCCTCGTGCCGCCGCGCCGCACGCCCCTGTACCAGGGCCGTCGTGATTACGATTGGCAAGCCCATCAGCAGCAAGACCAGGGCGCCGGGGAAGAACCAGTCCGGCAGCCCGAACTGGTCGGTGAAGATGTCTGTGATCTCCAGCAGGGCGTAGGAACCGCCGAGATACAGAGCTAGCCCGCGGGCCAACTGCCCCCGGCTGCCTTTGCTCCAAGTGCCTTTCGTGCTCGATTCAACCATCGGATCTATCTCACAGATACCGGGCCGACAGCGGCCCTAATGCACAGCAACATATAGAGAAACGTACGCACAACCGGGTCCCCACGTTTCCGGGAGGCTGGAGAATACACAGACCGGGCCGATTGGACCAGCCAGGGCGTCAGCGGCCCGCAGCCGGCGCGCGATCACTCCGGTAGAAAGCGCTTCGGGAACTTGGCAACCACCGTGTAGTTCGGGTCGACGATGTTCGCCACGGTGCTCTCCACCACCTGGCTGACCAACTGGTAGGCATCCCAGCGACCGAACCCGTAGTCCTCCTGCAGCCACTCGATCAGCTCCACGTGCGCCAATCGGAACGCGTCGATCAGCGGGCGCACGCTTCCCGCGACCATGATGTACTCTTCATCCTCGATGCGCGGCCAGTCGATGACCTTGTCCTTGATCAGGTCGATCTGGAGGACCACGTCCATCGATGTCTCGAGGCCGGTACCCGACACTTCGCCGTGACCCTGCCGAGCGTGACCGTCCCCAAAATAGAAGTAGGCGCCGTCATGAAAGATCGGAAGGTACACCGTCGCGCCTTCGCGGACCTCGGGCGCGTCCATGTTGCCACCGAAGTCGCCCGGCCAGAGACCGGAGAACGCTTCGTCACCGCGCGGAGCTACCGCAACCCGGCCGAGCATAGGCTGCAGATCGATCGTTACCTCGCGCATACGGCTGTTCGGTAGCTCGGTGCTTGCCGTCATGTTCTCGCGGTCGAGCCGCCAGACGTAACGGGCCGGTGGAATCGGGTCGTTCAGCATGCGCGAGCGCTCGTCCGAAGCCAGCCCACCGAAGTCGGAGTAGTGACGGGCCGCCGCGATATCGTGGTTCGGACGGACTTCCAGGATCTTCACGACCAGAATGTCGTTCGTTGTCGCACCTTCGATGTAGAACGGGCCGACCTCGCCGGGGAAGGCACCGCCCTCCTCGGTGTAGTAGTCGCCGAACATCGTCCGCGAGATCAGCACCGTGCCCGGCTCGATACGCAGAACGGGTTCGCGGACCGCGAACGTCCGATATCCGACTTGCGGCGTGAAGTACACTGTGTCCGGCGACGCGACGGGGCCGCCCGCCTGTACGGCGGCTAGCAGCGCCAGTGTTAGCGAGACCTGCATGGCTCCTCCCGGCTGAGCAACGGGTTTCGTTACGACATGAATGCTGTACTTTATTCTA
This sequence comes from Gemmatimonadota bacterium, assembly GCA_039589115.1. Classification (GTDB taxonomy): domain Bacteria; phylum Gemmatimonadota; class Gemmatimonadetes; order Palauibacterales; family KS3-K002. Next base: position 13,451 of record JBDHHZ010000072.1, read on the forward strand.
CCCAGAGCGCCCTGACAAACCGAGGGGCGCGGGGCCCCACGCGCACCCGCCGCCGTGGGCACGGAAGCTACCGACGCATATATTGTGGCCATGATCATCCGGGGGACGATTCCGCCAACCGGGCCGGGGGAAGCTCGATAATGAGTGTCGAGAAATCGCTCGATCGGGTGCACGATGCTGTAGAGCGCTCCGAGTTTCGCGACGCGATCAGCGCCGCCTCCGCGGTACCGGCCAGCGATCTGGGTCGCGAGCAGCTGAGCCACCTGATGGATGCCATGCTCACCGCCGCGGCCGGCCTCGCCGATAACTCCATCGACGAACTTACCGCCTACGACCTCGTCGTTCGCCTGGGCGACAGGTTGGCCCGGAACGATGCTTACCGGCCCGCCGTCGAGTTGAGGATCAATGCCGCGCTCTTCAACAAGGGCGTGGTCCTGGCGCACCTGGGCCGGGCCGAAGAAGCGATCGCCGTCTACGACGATCTGGTCGGCCGGTCGGGCGGCTCCCGGCGGCTCGGTCTGCGGGAGAACGCGGTCAGGGCCCTGTTCAACAAAGGGGCGAGCCTGGCCGGGCTGGAGCGACGCCAGGAGGCGATCGCCGTCTACGACGAGCTGGTAAAGCGGTTCTCCGGCGACGACGAGCCCAGCATGAACGAGGCGGTGGGCAAGGCGATGGTCAACAAGGGAATCGCCCTGGCCGAGCTCAACCGTCTGGCCGAAGCGGTCGGCGTTCTCGATGAAGTCGTGAAGCGCTGGCGCGAGGCGAAGGACCCAGTGCTGCGCGAGCGCGCCGCCAAGGCGATGCTCAACAAGGCGTCGGCGCTCGTCCAACTGGGCCATACGGTGATGGCACTCGAGACGTATGACGAGGTAGTGCAGTTCTACGGCGGCGACCGCTCAACCAACGTCCGCGAGCAGGTCGCCATCGCCAAGATCAGGAAAGAAGCCCTGGAGGAAAGCCTCAGCTAGACTCGCTGCTGTGGTCGTGCACGATCCGCCAACCCTCCGACATCTCTTCCAAAACCAGCGTGAATACACCCTGCGCCGTGATCGAATCGCCCTGGAACAGCACGTAGCGGGCGGTCGCCAGCCCGAGACCGGGGCCGAGCGGCCGCGTCTCCAAGTCCTCGAAGCGCAGCGAGTCGCGCGCCGCGCCGGGCGGGAAGCGTTCGACGTAACGGCCGCGAACCGTGTTCCAGCCTCGGGTCAGGCCCGTCGAGCCCATGAACGTCGTTTCCGGGCTCCGTTCGTACCAAAAGAGGAAGCCGTCCAGGTCGCCGCCGTTCCAAGCTTCGGCTGACGAGTCGAGCAGTGCATCGACCGCCGCCTGCAGCTCCGCCGGGTCGACCGTTGCCTCTTCACCCCCAGACGCACAGGCGGCGGCCAGGCCGAGCGCGAGTGCTGACGCGAGATATCTGGTCAAACGAGCACCTCCCTTTCTATCAAGAGCACCGGGCTTACGCCTTCAAGTGCTCGGCGAACCAGTCCGAGCATAGGTCCAGGACGCGCGCCAGATGATCGGTGACGCCCTCGAAAGGGTGGACGGCGCCGAACGTATGTCCCGCTCCCTCGATCCGCTCGAACCGCGAGCTCTCCGCCGGCGCAGCCTCAGCCAACCTCTCACCGTCCGCGACGCTCACCGACTCGTCGTCCGCCCCGTGCACGATCAGGTAGGGCACTCCGAGCCGCGACACCGCGCTCTGAAGGTCGAGACGCTCGGCGTTGTCCTCCGCATCCTCCAGCAGGCCCACACCCAGCGGCATCATCTGGCGCGTCCGCGCGTTCAGGATCTCGACCCGGCCCGCGCGACGCCACCCCTCCTTCTGCTCCTCAGACCAGCGGTCGATATACGCGACGGCGTTCCAGGTGGCCAGCGCCGCTACGCGTCGGTCCTCGACCGCCGTGATGATGACGCTGATACCGCCGCGGCTATGCCCCAGCAGGCCGAAGATCGACCGCGACTCCATCCCCGGCAGCTGGCCCGCCTCCGCCGTGTCCAGGACCAACCTCAGATCATCCAGCTCCTTGCTGAACGTGTTGGCCTCGAACTTGTCCAGCTCGGTGAAGTTTTCCAGGTCCGAACCGATCCCGTTGCCCGAGAAGTTGAACGACACCACGGGATAGCCGGTGCGTTCCGCCAGTTGCTCCGCCGAGTAAGGGAAGAACCCCCAGTCCTTGAAGCCCTTGAAGCCGTGACAGATGACGATGGCCGCGTTCGACTTGGAACCGTCGCCGACCCTCACGTCGCCGCGGATCGGGTCGCCTTCTCTATTACTGAGCTCGAACCGCGTGTGTTTGACAGTCATGCATCGGCGTCCGGGTGCCACTCCACATCGGCGATGCCCTGCCGTGCGTTGGCGGCCCGAGCGATGGTGAAGAGAAAATCGGAGAGTCGATTCAAGTACTTGATGACCACGGCATCCACTTCCTCATGCTTCGCCAGCGCAACGACACAGCGCTCCGCGCGACGACACACGCTCCGCGACAGGTGGAGCGCCGCAGCGCACTCGCTGCCGCCTGGCAGAACGAAGGCCTTCAGCGGCTGCAGCTCATCGTCCAGCCGGTCGATCCAGTCCTCCAGTTGCTCGACCCGCGCCTCGCTCAGCTCCGGTATGTGCTCGGGCTTGGCAGCGCCCGTCTTCGCTGCGGCGAGGATCGCGCCGACCGTGAAGCAGTCGGACTGCACCCCGGTCAACGGGTCGCGCCACTCTTCCATCACCTCCGGCAGCCTCGCCACGGCCAACCCAAGCGCGCTGTTCAGCTCGTCGACCGTGCCGTAAGCATCGACCCGGATATCGTCCTTCGTCACCCGCCGGCCACCGAACAGCGACGTCTCACCCGAATCGCCTTTTCTGGTGTATATCTTCATTTCCTCTCCATCTCCATCTCCCTCTCCATCTCCATCTCCATCTCCATCCCCCGCGCCCGCGCCCGCGCCCGCGTTCCCCTCGCCATCGTCATCGTCGTCGTCGACCTCGTCGTCAACTCCGCAGCGTCCCCTGCTCCCGCACCCGCACCTTCACCTCGCGGCGCCCGAAGGCGAGCGCTTCCTCACAAGTCGGCATCCAGATGTCGATAATATAGCCTTTGATCGCGCCGCCGGTGTCCATGACTTCGTATTTCTCGCGGACCTCGCCGTCGAATTTGATGTCGATGACGCTACCCAAAGGGAGGATGCGAGGATCACCGGCGACGATACCATCGCGCACGTACACGCCCGACGCCGTGAACCCGTAGTCGCAGTACGCCGTCGCTTCGAAGGGATGCCAGACGAGCGACGGCTCGATAGGCGAATAGAAGACGCAACCGGCGATCGCCGGGATCGTGATGACCGCCGCCAGCTTCCGCGCCAGCGCTCCCCACCTCACCGCTCCCCACCTCACGTTACAGTCCTCCCACAAAGAATCCCGGTTTGAGAATCGAGTCGGGGTCGAATCGAAGCTTCAGTCCACCGTTCAGTCGAAGCGCCGGCCCGGCGTCGCCCCAGGGGTCTACTATGCTACGCAATCGTGCCGGAGCGCGCTCGATCCGTGCGCAGCCGCCGCTCTCACCGATCTCCCGGCGCAGCTCTGCCAATCGCAGCGCCCACAACCGCTCGCCAGCCGCTTCGTAATCGGCCTCAGGGACAAAGACCCAGATCCGCCCAAGTAACGGCGCCGCCAGTAGCGGCTTCATCCAGCCGCCCCCGAACCGCCCGGCCAGTCCGATGAACTCCTCGACGGAGCGGGGCGGCAGATCGACGCGAACGGCGAGAGCCGGGCGCAGGCTCTCTTCGATGGTTGTGACCGACTGCCAGATCTTGTCACGGCGCTCGACCCGAATCCCACGCCGGCCCGCCGCCGCCTTCGCCGCTCGAACGGCGTCCTTCACCGCCGCTTCGTGTCCCAGCCAGCGGACGGCCAACACCCACTCGTCGATTCCGACTCCCAGGGCTGTAGCCGCCGCCGGTGAGGCGATCTCCGCCGCCGCTGGCGCCAGGCTGTCGGATCCGCCCAGCTCCGTCGCCAGCGCCGCCAGATCGCCCGGGTTGCCGGCCCCGAAGGCTCGAGTCGTGTCGGCCCGGGGACACGCGTGCAGCCGCAGGTGCGCTTTGACGATGATGCCCAGCGTGCCCCAGCTTCCGGTCAAGAGCTTCACCATGTCGTAGCCAGCGACGTTCTTCACCACACGACCGCCTGCTCTCACGATCTCGCCGTCGCAGCGAACGACGGTGAGCCCGAGGACCAGATCGCGTGGCGTCCCGTACGCTGCCGCCAGCGGTCCCGCCGATGCCGTTGCGATGGTGGCGCCCACAGTGCCACCTCCCAGCGGGTCGAGCGGCCACCACTGCCCCTCCTTCGACAGCTCCGCGTTCAGGTCGGCCAGCGTGGTGTTCGCCGGGACGCTGGCGAGCAAGTCCTCCGGGTAATGTTTGAGGCTTTCACCCAACCGCTGCGTCGTGACCACCAGGCCGCCGCGCTCCACAGGGCCGCCGGCCTGAAGCCAGCCCCCCTGGCCCGCCGGTACAATCGACCAACCCTCACTGGAGGCGAGCTTCATCAACTCGGCCAGCTCGGCGATGCTGGTCGGCGCCGCGACGACCTCGGCCTGCCGGTCATCGACGAAGTAGGCGCTCGGATCGCGGAGCAGACAGTCCGAACCGATCGCCGACTCGATGAGTGCGACGACGTCTTTCTTCACAGGAGTCATCGCCTCACCGGACGGATCGACCACTCGCCCCGGGATCGGCGTGTCGGGCTCGTCGGGCAACAGCTTCCCCGGGTTGCAGAGTCCCGCCGGATCGAAGACTGCCTTCACCCAACGCATCGTCTGGCGATCGGCATCGGAGTATACGAGCCGCATGTACTTACGCTTGTCGATCCCAACGCCGTGCTCGCCGGTGATCGTGCCCCCGACCTCCACACACGCCTCGATGATCTCACGACTCGCCGCTTGGACCCGCTCGATGACCCCGGCACGGCGGCGATCGAACGGGATATTGGGATGCAGATTGCCGTCGCCGGCGTGAAAAACGTTCGTGATGGTCAGATCGTGCTTGCGGGCGATTTCGTACACACGATCGAGAATCTCCGGTAGGCGGCTCCGCGGCACCGTCGCATCCTGTACGAACAAGTCGGAGGCGATTCGACCCATCGCGCCGAACGCCGACTTCCGTGCACGCCAGAACTTCATGCGTTCCATCTCGCTCGCCGCTACCGCTACCTGTCGGGCCCCATGCTCCTCCAGCAGCTCCTCGACTTTGAGAGCCTGCTCCGCCAGGCCGGCGCCCGGACCGTCGAGCTCCACGATCAACGAAGCAGCGACGTCAGTGGGGAAGCCCGCAGCATAGACCGACGCCTCAACGGCTTTCAGCGTCTCTCGGTCGATCATCTCCAGAGCGGCCGGGAGGATCCCGGCGGCGATGATGGCCGAGACGGCCCGGCTAGCCCCGGCGATGTCGTCGAAATGGGCCAGTAGCGTCCCCACCGCCGCCGGGACCGGCACCAGCCGGACCTCGATCTCGCTGCAGATGCCGAGCGTGCCCTCCGACCCGACGAACAGGCCCACCAGGTCGTAGCCCGGTCCCTCCGGCCCGGGAAGATCCACCACCGCACCGTCGGGAGTCACGATCGTCAGCCCGACGATATGGTTGCTGGTCACACCGTACTTGAGGCAGTGAGGGCCGCCGGCGTTCTCCGCTACGTTGCCGCCCAGCGTGCAGGCCGTCTGGCTGGACGGATCCGGCGCGTACATCAGACCGTGCCGCGCCACCTCTTCGTTCAGCCGCGTGTTGATCACGCCCGGCTGTACCCGGGCCCGCCGGTTCTCCCAATCGATCCAGATGACGCGGTTCATCCGCGACAGCTCGATGACCACCGCACCGTCCGCCAGCGCGCCGCCCGACAGCCCCGTGCCGGCGCCCCGCGGCACGAACGCGACCTCCGCCCTATATAGGAGGGCTACAACCTGCTGGATCTCGTCGGTATCGTGGACGAAGACGACGGCGGCCGGCGTCGCCCTATACGCGGTCAGCGCGTCGGACTCGAAAGGCAGAAGCTCGCCAGGCTCCGTGAGCACGTTGTCGCGTCCGACAACATCGCGGAGCTCGCTTAGCAGATCTTGTGAGAGTGAAGGGCTCGCCATGCTCCGTCAGGATACCGCGGCGAACCCTTGAACCGCAAGAATGACGAACGACAGATGTTCCAGGTTACTGGAAGTTCTCGAAGTCGCCTCTAAAGCAACGCCTGGATCTCCTCGCTCGACAACACTTTGCCTGAGGACTTCACCTCGCCGTCGATCAATAGCCCCGGCGTCAGCATCACGCCCAACTTCATGATGTCGGCGACGTCCGTGACCTTCTCCAGCTCGTAGTCGATGCCCAGCTCCCGCGCCGCCGCCTCCGCGTTCTCCGCCAGCTTGTCACAATTCGGACAGCCCGTCCCAAGTACCTGTATCTTTCTCATCATTCACTCCTTGCACATTCACCGTTACTGGCTACCGGCCACCGACCACCAACCACCGGCTACCGGCTACCGGCCACTGGCCACCGGCCACCGACCACCGGCTACCGGCTCATCGCTCCGTAGACCAGCCCCGCCACCGTCGACATGACAACGACCAACATCACGTACGCCAGCGTCTTCTTCGTCCCGATGACACTTCTGATCACCAACATGTTGGGCAGCGACAGCGCCGGCCCTGCAAGCAGCAAAGCCAAGGCCGGCCCGGAGCCCATCCCCGCCCCGAGCAGCCCCTGCAGGATCGGCACCTCAGTCAGCGTGGCGAAGTACATGAAAGCGCCGGCGATCGAGGCGAAGAAGTTGGCGAACAGCGAGTTCCCTCCCACGGCCGCGCTCACCCACCCCGAGGGAATCAGACCCTCGTGA
>JBDHHZ010000073.1:0-10109 GCA_039589115.1 Gemmatimonadota bacterium
TACATCATGCTGGTCATACGCCAGATACCCGAGCCCATCTTCAAGCGCCTCAAGCTGTAGCGGGCCCGGCGCACGCTGATAAACTCCGCAACGGGCTTTCGCAGCAGAACCCCTCTGTCTAGTTTGTCCCCGGTCCAAGTTGTCCCAACCCCTAGATAAGCCAGTTCCCGCGGGCATGAGCTTCAGCCAGTACGCCTAGCGCCGAAGCCCCGCCCGGTTATGCAGCGATGTAGTCGCGTCCATAGTCGGGGAGATCGTATGCTCCGAGGCACACCGTTTCACTCCAAGACCGGCCCTCTGTGCCAGGCACAAGACTGGCGTCGCTGGGCCGGCTTCCTGGCGGCGAGCTCTTACGAGCTCACCCATGAGCGGGAGTACTACGCCATTCGCAGCGCGGCCGCGCTGATCGACGTGTCCCCGCTCTACAAGTATCTGATACGCGGCTCCGACGCCGAGCGCTTCCTCAACCGCGTACTTACGCGTGATGTGGACAAGTGTAAGGTCGGTCAGGTGATGTACGGGCCGTGGTGCGACGAAACGGGCAAAGTCATCGACGACGGAACACTGGCGCGGCACGGCGATGACAGTTTCCGCCTCACCGCCGCGGAATCCAACCTGCGCTGGCTCCAAGACAACGCCGCCGGGTTACGGATCACCATCGAGGATGTCTCCGACACGGTCGCGGCCCTCGCACTGCAGGGCCCGACGTCCCGCGACATCCTCAAGAGCGTCTCGGACACCGACCTGGACTCCCTGGACTACTTCCACCTCGCCTTCGCCCGGATCAGAGGTGTCCCCGTCACCATCACGCGAACCGGCTACACGGGCGACTTGGGCTACGAACTGTGGGTCGAGGCCCAACACGCGGTCCCGCTTTGGGACGCTCTGATAGAGGGCGGGCGGCCCTACGGAATCACACCAACGGGAATCCTGGCCCTGGATATGGCGCGCATCGAGGCCGGTCTGCTGCTCATCGGGGTCGATTACGTGCCGGCGAACAGGGCGTTGATCGAGGCACGCAAATCTTCGCCGTTCGAACTGGGATTAGGATGGACGGTCAGACTGGAGAAGCCGAATTTCATAGGCCGGCGAGCGCTTCTGGAAGAGTGGCGCCGCGGCGCCGCCTGGCAGTTCAAGGGCATCGAGCTCGATTGGGAGTCGCTGGAGAAGGCATACAACGATGAGGGCCTTCCACCACAGCTCCCGGGCGCGGCCTGGCGGGCCAGCATACCGATCTACACGAACGGCAAGCAGATCGGCTATGCGACCAGCGGCTGCTGGTCGCCTACCCTCAAGAAATACATCGCGCTCGCTCACCTTCGCTCGGCCCATGCGAAGCGAGGCAGCCGCGTTGAGATGGAGATCACCGTGGAGCACAAGCGCAAGAAGACGGCGGCCCGCGTCGTGGATCTCCCCTTCTTCAACCCCGAGAGGAAACGGAGCTGAAGATGGGTGCGAAGAAGAAGTACGATGCGGTGATCATCGGCGGCGGCCACAACGGCCTGGTGAACGCCGCCTACTTGGCGAAAGCCGGCAAGCGAGTCCTCGTGTTAGAGCGCCGACCGCTCGTCGGCGGCTCGGCCGTAACCGAGGAAATCTTCCCGGGTTTCAAGTTCTCGGTTCTGTCATACGTCGTCAGTCTCTTGCGCCCCGCTATCATTCGCGATCTCGAGCTAGCGAAACATGGCCTGGAACTCCTGCCGTTGGAGAGCACGCTCACTCCTATGCTCAACGGCGACTACTTGTTCCGCGGACCCGATCACGACCAGACGCGACGCGAGCTCTACCGCCACTCGCCGAGAGATGCCGATGCCTACGATGACTTCGGCAAGCTGATGTACCACCTGGCGTTCGCGGTCAAACCGATACTGGACATCATACCGCCCAACCCGACATCCCTGAGCCCTAAGGACCTGCTGGGCTTGCTGAAGTTGAGCAAGCACTTCCGTGGCTTGCCTTCCGAGCAGTTCTACGCGCTTTGCAGGCTCATGACGATGAGCGCCGCCGACTACCTGGATGAGTGGTTCGAGACCGACCCTCTCAAGGCCACGATGTCGGCAAGCGGGATCATCGGAACGTTTTTGGGAGTCCGCTCGCCAGGCACCGCCTACGTGCTTCTGCATCACTACATGGGCGAAATCGACGGTGTGTTCCGGGCCTGGGGGTTCGCCAAAGGCGGCACGGGCGCGGTGAGCGAGGCGATCGCCTCCGCAGCACGGCAGCACGGCGTCGAGATACGCACGGAAGCCACGGTCCAGCAGGTGATAGTCAAGAACGACCGCGCGGTAGGAATAGCGCTGGAGGACGGCGAAGAGATCTCGGCGCGGGTCGTGGTCTCGGGGGTCGACCCGAAGCTGACTTTCCTCAAGCTGGTCGAGCCCCAGCACCTTCCGACCGATTTCCTCGAATCGATCCGTCGCTTCAAGATCCGCGGCTCGTCGGGCAAGGTGAACCTGGCGCTCGCCGAGCTACCGAATTTCACGTGCCTACCGGGCGTCGGGCCGCACCATCGGGGTGCCGTGTCGATCAGCCCAAGCGTCGAGCACATGGAGCGCGCCTACGACGACGCCAAGTACGGCAATTTCTCACAGCGCCCCTATATGGACATCATCTTCCCATCGATGATCGACCCCGGCATGGCGCCTCCCGGCAAACATGTTATGTCGGCCTTCGTGCAGTGGGCGCCGTTCGAGCTGAACGGCGGCTGGAACGACGAGAAGCGCGAAGCCTTCGGCGATGCCGTCGTGAATACGCTGGCCGAGTTCGCACCCAATATCAAGAGCGCCATAATCCACCGCCAGGTCGTTACGCCTTGGGACATGCAAGAGGAATACGGACTCACCCAGGGCAATATCTTCCAGGGCGAGCTGTCGTTGCACCAGTTGTTCTTCATGCGACCTGCGGCACCGTGGGCCGACTACCGCACGCCGCTCAAGAACTTCTACCAGTGCGGCTCGGGCACCCACCCGGGCGGCGGGATCACCGGAGCTTCCGGTCGCCTGGCCGCCCTGAACATCCTGAAGGACTGGTAACGATGAACGACACTTACGATGCCATCGTTATCGGCGCCGGGCACAACGGCCTGGTGACTGCGGCATACCTGGCAAAAGCGGGACTGCGGGTCGTAGTCCTCGAGCGGCGGGACACCGTGGGCGGTGCGGCGGCGACCGAAGAGGTGTATCCGGGCTACAAGTTCGACACCGGTGCCCACCGCATCAACGCGCTGCACCCCGCCGTGCTGAACGATCTGAAACTCGGGTCGCATGGGCTGGAGCTCATGCCGTTCGACCCGGCGGTGTTCGCCCCCACCCTCGACGGCAACCATCTCGCTCTATGGCGTGAACCCGAGCTTTCGATCGATTCGATCCGCCGGCTCTCCGAGACGGACGCCGGTCGATGGAACGACTTCGGCGCGCTGATCGCGAAGGCGACCGGCTTCCTCGAATCCACCTACGAGTCGGCGCCTCCCGACGTCCTCTCCAGCCAAACGAAGGACCTCTGGGCTACGCTGAGGCTGGCGCGCCGCCTGCGCCGGCTGGGGAAGAAGGACATGATGGAGGTCATGCGCATTATGCCCATGACCATCGTCGAGCTTCTCGATGAGTGGTTCGAGACGGACTTGCTGAAGGGAACGCTCGGCGCGGCCGGAATCACCGGCATCTTTCAAGGTCCGATGGCGGCAGGTACGGCTCACCTCTTCCTCCACCAGCATGTGGGCACGAAGACCGGCGCACTCAGGTCGGCATCGCGTGTGCGCGGCGGTATGGGAAACCTGGCCAAGGCACTAGAGAGTTCGGCCCGCGGATTCGGCGCCGACATCCGCACGAACGCGTGGGTGGAAAGCATCAGCGCAGAGGAGGGCCACGCGACCGGCGTCGTGCTGGTCGGCGGAGAAGAGATCAAGGCGCGGTGTGTCGTCTCCAACGCCGACCCCAAGCGGACATATTGCGATTTGCTCGACCCCTTCCACCTGGACCCCGAGTTCATGCGTGGCGTCCGGAAAATCAAGTTCAAGGGCGTCTGCGCCCGGGTGAACCTGGCGCTGAGCGAACCGCCGAGCTTCGACTGCCTGCCAGGCGACGGGCCTCATCTGCGGGGCCTCATATCGATCAGCCCCAGCCTGAAGTACCTGGAACGCGCATTCGATGACGCTAAGTACGGCGACTTCTCGAAGGAGCCGCAGCTGGAGGCGGTGATCCCATCACTGACCGACCCCAGCGTGGCGCCCGAAGGAAAGCACGTGATGTCGATCCTGGTGCAGTACGCACCTTACCATCTCAAGGATGACGTCTGGGACGATGCGAAGAGGGAGGCGCTGGGCGACCGCGTCGTCGATACACTCGCCCGCTATGCGCCCAACATCGAGTCGGCGATCCTGCACCGGCAGGTGCTGACCCCTCTGGATCTCGAATCGGTGTTCGGCCTCACCGAGGGGAACATCTACCACGGCGAAATGACGCTGGATCAGATCTTCTTCATGCGGCCGGTGCCAGGATGGTCCCGCCATCGCGCGCCCGTTGACGGCCTCTATCTCTGTGGCGCTGGAACGCATCCGGGAGGCGGCGTCAGCGGGGCGCCCGGGCACAACGCGGCACGCGCGATCTTGAAGGACTTGAAAGGCAAGAAGTAGCTCGGCCAGCTTCAGCCGCGCGCCCGGAGTAGCTAGCGGCCTGGCAAGTACTCCGGCGCGATCGGGTTGTCGGACCGCTCGCTATCGAAGATCCAGGCGGTAACCCACCAGCGCTCGCCGTCGAAATAAAGCTGGATGCTGTTGATCCCGCGCCCCATGACCGGGCCATCTTCCTGCTCGCGCCACGCGTAGGTGCTCCAAACATGGGCGACGTTGCCGAATCTCTGGGCAACACGGTGGATCTCGTGCTCGTAGAACGCCGGGTCGCCGCCCGCCCGCGAAAGCTCGTGATACTCGCCGAGCGTCATATTGCGGATATAGGGCACCCCGGCCCGGTCTACCCCGGTGATGATGGCGCGGGCGTCGGGGTGATGCAGAGACTCATCGCGCTCGGTCTGGCGCGGCTGACCGGCTGGGCCTGAGACGACCTCATAGTAGGCCCTTATTATCCCATCGAGTGTTGCAACGTCCTCCTCCAGAGGATAGGAGGTCTCCTGCGCTCTCGCCGAGCCGGCAGCGATCACGAGGGCAGCCAGAGTCGTACCAGCATAGCGTCGAAACATGGAGGGAGTCCTCGTTGTTAGTGAGATGGCGCTTCTTTCCGGATCATCTGTAGCACGAAGATACACCGCGGCGCCGCTGTCGGGCCAGCAAGAGTGGCAGACGCCAAGTCGCTGCGAATCAGGGCTGTGCCTGTACCAGCCGTAGATATTAGATTGAGCGGCTCGCGTATCACTTAACGCTCGCACGAACCGAGAACCGGGGATGAGCTATGGCATACAAGCCAATCGAGGACTACGGCGTTGTCGGAGACATGCACAGCGCGGCCCTTGTGGGCATGGACGGGTCTATCGACTGGTACTGCTATCCCCATTTCGACTCGCCGAGCATATTCGCCGCTATTCTGGATGAGAAGGTAGGCGGCCACTTCGCCATCGCGCCGACGGAGGTGGCAAACGTCACGCACAAACAGGCCTACTGGCCGGAAACGAACGTGCTGGTCACCCGCTTCTTATCGCCGGACGGAGTCGGCCAAATCGTCGATTACATGCCGGTAGGTGTCCCTCATGGTGAACGGGGGAGCCACTGGCTGATCCGGCGCGTGCAGATCGTGCGCGGGAGTATGGCCTTTCGGATGGAATGCCGGCCGGCGTTCAACTACGCGAGGGACGACCACGAGACCGTCGTTACGCCGGAGGGCGCCTGCTTTCACGCGCCGGATCTGAGCATGGGGCTGGTGACGGACGTTCCACTGACGGCTCAGGGATCGGGAGTAACGGCGGAGTTCTCACTCCAGCGCGGCCAGACGGCGATTTTCGCGCTCCGCCAGATCGAGGGCGGCTGCGGGATATGCCTGTCTCGCGAGGAGGAATACGAGCTATTCAATCAGACCGTCGAATGGTGGCGCCACTGGCTTGCCGGCTGCACTTACACGGGGCGCTGGCGCGAAGCGGTTCACCGCTCGGTGCTGGCTCTCAAGCTGATGACGTTCGAGCCGACGGGCGCGATCGTCGCGTCCCCGACCTGCAGCCTGCCGGAAGACATCGGCGGAGTACGGAACTGGGACTACCGCTACACGTGGATCCGGGACGCCGCCTTCACACTGTATGCCTTCATCCGGGTGGGGTTTACCGATGAGGCGGCCCGGTTCGGCCAGTACCTGAGGGATCGGATACAGGAACCCGAGGAAGACGGATCACTGCAGATCATGTACGGGATAGACGGGCGTCACGAACTGGTGGAGGAAACGCTCGATCATCTAGAGGGCTACAAGGGGTCGAGCCCGGTGCGCATCGGTAACGGCGCCTACAATCAGCTACAACTCGACATCTACGGCGAACTGATGGACGCGGCGTACCTGTTCGACAAGTACGGAACCCAGGTCGCCTACGACGGGTGGATGTGGCTGCGCCGCATGGTCGATTGGATCTGCGACAACTGGCAGAGGAAGGACGAAGGGATCTGGGAGGTCCGCGGGCCTCAGCAACACTTCGTCTACTCGAAGCTGATGTGCTGGGTGGCACTGGACCGCGCGGTTCGCCTGGCTGACAAGCGATCGCTCCCGGCGGACCGACAGCGCTGGCTGGCGACTCGAGACCAGATCTACGAGCAGATCTTCGAGGAGGGCTGGAACGAAGAGCGCGGTGCTTTCGTACAGCACTACGGCAGCGATTCGCTCGACGCCTCTAACCTGATCATGCCGCTGGTATTCTTCATCTCACCGAACGACCCGCGGATGCTCGGCACGATCGATACCACGCTGCGCTCGCCGGATGAAGGGGGCCTGGTAGAGAACAATCTGGTCTACCGCTACAACGTCTACGAGACCGACGATGGGCTGGAAGGCGAAGAGGGCTCGTTCAACATGTGCACGTTCTGGCTCGTGGAAGCGCTGGCGCGTGCGGGCAGGAGAGACCCTGCGCGGCTTCGTAAGGCCAGGTTGATGTTCGAGGAGATGCTGGGCTACGCCAACCACCTGGGTCTCTACGCGGAAGAGACCGGCCCGCAAGGCGAAGCGCTGGGCAACTTTCCGCAGGCATTCACACACCTGAGCCTGATCAGCGCGGCGTTCAACCTGGACCGAGCGCTGGGCACGAAAGACTGATAGCCGGTGGCCGGTGGCCGATAGCCGGTGGTCGGTGGCCGGTAGCCGGTGGTCGGTGGCCGGTGTCCGGTGGCCGGTAGCCGGTAGCCGGTGGTCGGTGACCGGCTGGGTCTTCAGGCGATCGTCACTTCCTCATTCAGGTAGACGTCCTGAATTGCGTGGAAGAGCTCGGCTCCTTCCTTCATCGGACGTTGGAACGTCTTGCGGCCGGAGATCAGGCCCATGCCACCGCCGCGCTTGTTGATCACGGCGGTGCGGACCGCTTCGCCCAAGTCGCCCTTCCCCGTGGAAGCGCCGCCGGAGTTGATCATGCCGACCCGGCCCATGTAGCAGTTGACGACCTGCCAGCGCACCCAGTCGACCGGGTTATCTGCGACCAGCTTATCATAGACCAGCTTGGACGTCTTGCCGAAGTTGACGGCGGTGTAACCGCCATTGTGGGTCGGGATCTTCTGCTTGACGATGTCCGCCTCGATCGTGACGCCGAGGTGGTTGGCCTGGCCGGTGAGGTCGGCCGAAGCGTGATGGTCGACACCGTCTTTCTTGAATGCCGGGTTCCTAAGGTAGCACCAGAGGAACGTGGCCATCCCCAGCTCGTGGGCACGGGAGAATGCCTCGGACACCTCCTGGAGCTGCCGGTGCGATTCTTCCGATCCCCAGTAGATGGTCGCGCCCACCGCCGCGGCGCCCAGTTCCCAAGCCTGCTCGACGGCGGCGAAGGGGACCTGGTCGTACTGGTTCGGGTAGGAGAGCAGCTCGTTGTGGTTGATCTTGACCAGGAACGGGATCTTGTGGGCGTACTTCCGGGATACTGCGCCCAGTACGCCGAGCGTCGAGGCGACGGCGTTGCAGCCGCCCGCGATGGCCAGCTTCACGATGTTCTCGGGATCGAAGTAGATCGGGTTCGGCGCGAAGGAAGCGGCACCGGAATGCTCGATCCCCTGGTCCACTGGCAGGATCGACACGTAACCGGTCCCCGCCAGCCTGCCCGTGTCGTAGATGCGCTGGAGGCTGACCATGACTTGCGGGTTGCGGTCAGAACTCCCGAACGCCGAGTCGACGTGGTCCGGACCCGGCAGGTGAACTTGCTCCTTCGGGATCCCCTTGCAGGTGAAGCTCAGTAGGCTCTCCGCCTCGTCGCCGAGCAGATCCGCGATCTGTGCTATGGCCATCTTGCCTGCCATGCTGCTTACCTCCCTCCTAGGTCCTCAAGCGCTTGGGCCGCCGCACCATCTATATACCAGGATAATTCTCCTGCATCGGGCCTGATGAGCTGAGCAGGATATCGAGGTGGCTCCGCCGCATCCTCGAGCACGTAGCGAAGCGTCTCTCCTTTGTCCGCGCCGCTCACCATAAACAATATACATGCAGCTTTCCGGAAAACGGGGCAAGTCAGGGTCACGCGGTGTGTGCCCAGCTTCTCGACCCAGGTCGCCACCACCAGGCGCCGCTCTTCCCCCAGCGCATCGCTTCCCGGGAACAACGATGCCGTGTGCCCGTCGGCGCCCATGCCGAGGAAGACAAGATCGAAGCTCGGGAACGCGCCGTCGCCGAGCTTGAAGTGTCGGCGAAGCTCCGCTTCGTATTCGGCGGCCGCCTCCGCCGGATCGCTCATCTCCGCCCGGATCCGGTGAACGTTCACGGGCGGTATCTCCAGCTTCGAGAGAAGCGCCTCGTCCGCCGCGCCGAAATTGCTGTCGGGGTGCCCGGGTGGAACGGTCCGCTCGTCACCCCAGAAGAAGTGGATCTTCTCCCACGCAAGTCGGTCGCGATACGGTGGGTCGGCCAGCAGCGCGTAAAGAAATTTCGGCGTGGAGCCGCCCGACAGAGCGACGCTGAAGCGGTCTCCCGACTCGAGCGTACTCTCGACCCGTCGAACGAACTCGTCGGCGGCTCCGCGAGCCAGCGCTTCGGAGTCGTCGAATATGTGGATCTGCGTAGCTTCAGAACACATGGCTCGGATCGTTGAGACAGGCCTGCTAGGGTCTTCCGCCGGCAACGAACCTCTCGTAGAGCTCGACGTCCTCGCGACTGCCGACGGCGAACGGGGTCGTATCGTGGAGCGACCGGGGTCGGATATCTAGGACACGCTGGCTCCCGCTGCTGGCGCTGCCGCCCGCCTGCTCGGCTACGAAGGCCAGCGGGGCGCACTCGTAGAGCAGGCGCAGCTTGCCTTCAGGATGTCGGTCGTCTGCAGGATAGAGGTAGATCCCGCCCTCCAGCAGGCTCCGATGAAAGTCGGCCGCCAATGCGCCAGAGTAGCGGTACGAGTACTGCACGCCGCCGGCGGAATCGGGTGCAAGAGCGTGATCGGAGAAGCCGCGCACATTCGCGTCCCATGCGTGGTAATTCCCCAGGTTGGCGGCGAAGTAGCGACCGCGCGTCGGGCAGCGGATGTCAGGATGTGAAAGAAGGTACTCACCAACATCCTGCTCCAGTGTGAACCCGTGCACCGCGCCTCCGATGCTGTAGACCAGTACCGTACTCGGACCGAACATGACATAGCCGGCGGCAACCATCTCCAGCCCTTCACGAAGCTCGCCTTCGCAGTCCAGGCAAGCGCCCCGCGTTTCTCGACGATAGAAGCTGAAAATCGTGCCAAGCGCTCCGTTGATATCCGTGTTGGAGGACCCGTCGAGAGGATCTACACAGAGCAGGTAGCCGGCTTCATCGTTACAGGCGATCGTGCGCAACTCATCCATCTCCTCGGAGACGATCGCAGCCACCATTCCGCTGTCGACGAAAGCATCGACTACGACTTCATTCGCGTAGACGTCGAGCTTCTTCTCAGAATCGCCGGTAGGGTTCTGTCCGCCGGCCAGCCCCAGCCTACCCACCAGGGCCGCGCGCCGGAGCTCGTGTGCCAGAACCTTG
>JBDHHZ010000074.1:0-10060 GCA_039589115.1 Gemmatimonadota bacterium
CCTCGATGTCGGTCACGACGCCACTATGCTCAGCCTCCACTTCCTCAGCCGGGTCAGGGACGAGGCCTTCGACCTCCTGGCGGAGATAGTGTCGCGACCGGCGTTCGACGAGAAGGAGGTGGAGCGACTACGAGACGAGCGGCTGGATGAGATCGCCAGTGGACTGGATGAGCCCCGGGTCGTAGCCAACCTACGGATGGCAGAGGCGAGCTTCGGCTCGCACCCGTACGGGATGAGGACGGGCGGCGTCGAAGAGACCGTCCGAGAGGTCGTGGCCGGCGACCTGCGAGAGTTCCACTCGCGGTTCTATCGACCGTCGGGGGCGACCCTGATCCTCGTCGGCGACGTGCCGGGGCCGGACGTGCTGCAGGAGCAGCTCGAAGAGGCCTTCCGCGGCTGGCAGGGCGATCCGGCCGAGGCGCGTTCGCTGGCCGAGCCCGAGCCCCCGGATGAGCGCCGGCTCTGGGCGGTGCCCTGGGCGGCACCACAGTCCGAGATACGCATAGGTGGCGTGGGACTGGCCCGTCTCGATCCCGACTACCCGGCAGCGCTCGTGATGAACGCGATACTCGGCGGCCTGTTCAGTTCCCGCATCAACATGAACCTGCGTGAGGACAAGGGCTGGACCTACGGAGCGGCCTCCCGCTTCGAGCCTCGCAAACGACGCGGGCCTCTACACGTGGCTACGGCGGTCGAAGCTGGCGCCAGCGTGGGCGCCGTTCGCGAGATCCTCGGCGAGATGGAGCGAATGAAGACGCAGCCGCCCGAGGACGAAGAGATGGAGCTGGCTGCCAACGCGCTCACTCTCTCGCTGCCCCGGTTGTTCGAGACCGTCGGCCAGGTCTCGGGGCGGATCGCTCAGCAGGTCATCTACGACTTGCCGGAAGACTACTGGGAAACGTACCCGGAGCAGGTCCGCGGCGTGACGGCGGCAGAAGTCTGTGGTATCGCCGAGCAGCTCCTGGTCACCGAACGTGCCGCCATAGTCGTAGTCGGCCCTGTAGAGGACTTCCGGTCAGAGCTCGACTCGCTGGGACCGCTCGAGGTCCGCGACATCCACGGACGGCCCGCCGAGCGGTAGCTCCGACTACTTATCACCTGCCACCGGCTACGCCAGTCGGGTCCTCGCCATGACCGAGCCGATCAACGTCCGTCTCCTCGACCTGTTCCGCATCGGAATCGGGCCTAGCTCCAGTCACACCGTGGGCCCGATGCGGGCGGCACGCCTCTTCCGCGAGGCCTGCCTGGAGCGAGGGATCCTGCCCGAGCGCATCGAAGTGGACCTGAAGGGGTCCCTCAGCGCCACCGGCCGCGGTCAC
Organism: Gemmatimonadota bacterium; assembly: GCA_039589115.1. Lineage (GTDB taxonomy): Bacteria > Gemmatimonadota > Gemmatimonadetes > Palauibacterales > KS3-K002. Next base: position 1,320 of record JBDHHZ010000074.1, read on the forward strand.
GGCACGGAGAAAGCTGTTCTGGCGGGACTGCAGGGCTGGGAGGCGGAGAGCTGCGACATCGACGCCCTGGCCGCGCTCCCCGAGACGCTGGCCGCAGATCCGCAGATCTCCTGGGGCCGAGGCCTGACGCGCTTGCATCCTCAGTCTATTCGCTTCCTGCCCTTCTCGGACTATTCGAGGGAAACCCTGCCACATCCCAACACCGCCGTCTTCAGGACCTGCGATGCGGTCGGTACCGTCTTCGAGCAGACCTGGTGCTCGGTAGGCGGTGGGTTCGTGAAGCTGGCGGGCGACGAGAGAGAGGACCCCTGGCCGGAACCGCCGGCGCCGCCCCTCCATCCCTTCCAAGACTGCGCTTCGCTCGTAGCCGCTGCCGGTGCGCTGGGCGCGACACTCGGCGAAGTCGTCCTCGCGAACGAGGCGGCGTGGGAAAGCCGACCCGGTGAGACGGTGGAGGGACTGGACAGAGTCTGGGACGCTTTCCGCGCCTGCATAGCTCGGGGCCTCGAGCAGCACGGCGAGCTGCCCGGTGGACTCGGTGTCAAACGGCGGGCGGCCGAGATGGCACACCGCTTGGAAACAGGCCGCGTCGAGAGCCCCTACGCTCCGGTGGCTCGCGCACAGGCCTACGCCTTCGCGGTCAACGAGGAGAACGCGGCCGGCGGCCGCATCGTCACGGCGCCCACGAACGGCGCCGCCGGTATCGTCCCCGCCGTGCTGGTCGAGGCGGCCGAGCGGCTCTCCCTCGACAAACCGACGATCCACAACGCACTCGCCACGGCCGGGGCCGTCGGCATGCTGGTGAAGACCCATGCCAGCATCTCGGGCGCTGAGGTGGGCTGCCAAGGCGAGGTCGGAACGGCGACGGCGATGGCCGCCGCCGCTCTCTGTCAAATCCTCGGCGGCGATGTCCGGCAAGTCGAGAACGCTGCCGAGATCGCCATCGAGCACAACCTCGGCCTCACGTGCGACCCGATGAAAGGGCTCGTACAGGCACCCTGCATAGAGCGAAACGCCATGGGCGTAGCTAAGGCCTGGAGCGCCGCCCAACTCTCCCTCCACTCCGTCGTCAGCCCCGTCGTCAGCCTCGATCGCGTTATCCGCGTCATGAAGCGCACCGGCGACGATATGCGCAGCGAGTACAAGGAGACCAGCGAGGGCGGCCTCGCCGTTTCCCTCCCCGAGTGCTGAACGGCCCCGCGGGGCCCCGGCAGTCTATGCCCTTTTTTCACATAGCGTTGGCGGGCGGCTCGACTTTCGGTGTATCTTCGGCTAGATTGCGTCAGAGGACCGGCCTAGGAAACCCTCAGGCCGTCTGAAGCGTCTATTATTATTGGAGAGGGTAGTCGCGTGTGGACACACGTACGGAGGTTATCAGACACAAGTACTGAAAATCTTGCATAATGCGAGGCGGGGCCCCCGGGACGGGCTGACGAGCGCCAGAGGCCCCAACTGACGGGTTTCTAAGGGGTTAGATAGACCACCCGGTTGGCACTTCAAGTCGGTTCGACATGGGAATAGAACCTGCACGGAGTGATGGTTGGGAGGAAAGGGGGACCCGGCACATGATCGACAAAGGTGATAAGGGCGGCGTTGCAATGCTGGAGCCGCAGGTGAGCCCAGCGGAGCAGACGTCGCAGGTACTCGAAGGTGTTCGGGAAGAAATGGCACAGCTGGCAGCCAAGAAGACCGAGGCGGATCTAGAGGTTTCGCTCGCCGAGCTTCAGGACAACGAGCTGGTGGCGCGCTTCCTCGACGGCCACGGACTGGCCTTTCCAGAGCTGGTCCGCCGCTACCAGTCCAGGCTGCTCAATTTCATCTACCGGACGATCGGCGATCGAGACAGAGCGGAGGACCTGGTGCAGGAGACGTTCATCCGGGTCTACCGCCATCTGCACCGTTTCGACCAGACGAAGAAGTTCTCGACCTGGATCTACACGATCGCCAGCAACCTGGCGAAGAACGAGCTGCGTAACCGGTCGAGGAACCCTCTGGTTCTGTTCCAGACGATCAAGAAGAACTGGGAGGCGGACCATCGTCCCCTGCAGTGGGAGGATCCGTCCTATCGTCCGGACGACCTCTTCCGCAAGCGACACTTGCGGGACATGGTCGAGAAAGCGGTAGTACAGCTTCCGGAGCACCATAGAGCGGTCTTCGTGCTGCGCGAGATGGAAGGCAAGACCTACGAGGAGATCTCCGAGATCACCGGTGTGAACCTGGGCACCGTGAAGTCCAGGCTCAACCGCGCTCGCAACAACTTCGCGCAGATCATCGCGCCCATGCTGCGCTGATAACAGACACGATCCGCAGTTGCACGGGCGCCGGCCGACAGGCCGGCGCCTTGTTTTTCTTCAACATTCGACAGCCGACATTCGAATACTACTCGACTCCCGACGCTCGACTCCCAAGGCCCGACGTCCAGCGCTCCGCCGATCTATTGTAGTCGACATTACATTGTTGCGGAAGGACCCTGAACGGAGCCGAGCCCTCTCGCGGGTCCCCGACGCCCCGAATCCCCGAATCGCCGAATCCGCTTCGAGAATTCCCAGCCAAATCCCCAATGGAACCTGATGATTCGAGATTGGAAATTCGATGGAACACAGGGGTTTCTTGTGCGTAATAGGTTCGATCACCAACTATCGGGGGGTGTGGTATCGGAGTTATCGGCCTCGGGGCGCATGATCATGGAATGTGAAGAGTTCCTAGCAGACTACTCTGACTTCCTGGACCGGCAGTTTGTGGAGCATGCTCTCGGTTGCTACTGCAATCACCTGCACAGCTGTGAGGCGTGTGCCGAATACGACCGGGTGATGCGCAGCGGCCTACATCTCGTCAGGGAGCTGGAGTCGCCGAGGGCGTCGGAGGTCCTGGCGCACCATGTCGTGGCCTCCCGAGCCCGGACCTCGGAGTACGGCGAGCGCGGTAGAGCGGCGGTGGTGGCGGGGATGGCGGCCGGCGCTCTATTCATGGTTGGGGCGCTGGCCGTGATGGCGCCTGGCCGAGGGCCGGTGGAGCTTCCCCCGGTCGTTGTGGAAACGCCGGCTGCCGGAGACGAGCTGCCCTCGCTCTGGGGCCCGGCTCCCAGGTTCTCCCCTACAGTCAACTTGCTGCAGGTACCCGACTTAACTGCGGACGGTCTGCTTGCCCCTCGCAGGGACCGGCTGTCGCTGTTCCGCGCTCCTCTGCGCGCGAGGCGCCAACCGGTGGCGGCCGAAGAGGTGGCGACGCAGTAGCTGTTTCGGGCGACCCCGTGTTGACACCTTTTGATTCCTAGTCCAATACTTCGGTATGGGAGAGCTGACATACGACCAGCTCAGTTCTAGGCTGGAGAAGGGGAAGCTGGGCGGGAGCTTCTTCCTCAAGACTGAAGAACCTTTCCTTCGCGACGAAGCGATAGCTCTTCTCACGGAGGCCCACCTGGCCGGCGGTTCCGCCGACTTCGATCTGGACCAGACGAGTGGGGACGATGTAGACGCAGCCGGTCTCGCGTCTCTTGTGGGCACCCCACCCATGCTGTCGCCGTACCGGGTCGTCGTCGTCCGCGGAGCCCAGGGGCTGACGCCCAAGGCACGGGCCGTGGTGGAGGAGACCGTTCGCCAGCGGGTAGGGGGTCTGGTGTTGATCGTCGCGGCGGAGATCCCGCGGCGTTCGAAGGCCAAGTTCTACGATGTGCTGAGCGAGCACTGTACTACGGTGTCACTGCGTGCTCCGGGGCCGTCGGAGCTGGCGGGCTGGTTGGCGGAGCGAGCGCGGTCCGTTCACGGTGTCGAGATCGAGATGCCGGCGGCGCAGCTTCTGGCGACGGGCATAGGGGCGCGCCTCGGCGTCCTGGCACAGGAGTTGGAGAAGCTCGTCTCCTATGTGCAGCCCGCTGAGAAGATCGGGCTGGAAGAGGTGCGGGCGGCCGTCGGTGCTTTGCCGCAGGTGGACCGCTGGGCATGGATCGACAAAGTTGCGGACCGGCGGATCGGAGCGGCCCGGGCCGAGCTACGGGACCTTTTGGATTCCGGTGAGAGCGTGGTCGGACTCATCGGGTGGCTCTCGGAGACGCTGATCCGAGTCGGTCTCGCCCGAGAAGGTGAAGGTGGTCTGACCCGCGTGTTGAAGCGGGACGGCAGCTATGGCAATCTGGCCTGGAAGGTCCGCATTTACGTGAAGCAGGCTCGCGGCTGGACGGAGGAGGGTATAGCGACGGCCCTTGCGGAGTTGTTGCGGGCCGACCGGCTGATCAAGTCGGGTGGGCTCTCGGACCGTGCCGCCCTCGAGGAGGCGCTGCTGCGGATCGAGGCGCAGGGCGGCTCTGCACGGGATAACAAGCTTGCCGCAGGCGTGGGAGGCAGACGTGGGAGATCGGGTGGACAATAGTCGAAGACGCGGGCTGTCAGCGCTCGCCCGCGCCGGACTGGTCGTGGGTCTCGTGGTGGCGCTGCCCGGCATGGCCGCGACGCAGGAGGCATCGCTTCTCGATCAGGCAGAAAGTCTGGCTGATCGCGGCGAGGCGCGAGAGGCGCTCCAGGCGCTGGCTCGCTGGGAGAGCGACTTCGGGGAGTCGGCGCCGCTGGAAGAACGTGCCAGAGCCTGGTTCCTGGCGGGGCGATTGACCGAAGGCGGCGAGGAGGCGGAGCTGCACTATCTGCGGGTGATCATCGAGGGGTCGACGACCCGGTATGCAGATGACGCTCTGCTTCGCCTGGGCCAGTACAAATACGCCCAGAGCGAGTATACGAAGGTCGTCGAGTACCTCGGCCGGCTGCGTCGCGACTATCCGACGAGCGAGCACGGCCCCGAAGCTCTGCTGTGGGTGGCGAGGGCGTCGCGGCAGCTCGGTGATGCGGATCGCGCATGCTCGGCCGCCGCGCAGGGCTTGATGGAGATATCCCCCGCCGACACACTGTTGGAGCGATCCTTCCGTGAAGAGCAAGCGGGCTGCAACGAGTTGGAGCGGACCTACACGGTACAGGTGGCGGCGTTCAGGGACGAGCAGGCGGCCCAGAATCTGGCTCGCGAGCTTCTGATCGATGGTTATGACGCTTGGGTCCTGAGCGCGACGCCCGGCGATCCGATCTACAGGGTCCGGGTGGGGCGCGGCCTGATCGAGGCGGAGGCCGACGCCCTCATCGAGCGTCTCAGCGACGCGGGTCACTCGCCGTTCCTGGTAGTCCAACCGGAGCGCTCCGGAGGGGACCTCTAGATGCCGAAGGGCGGTGGCACGACTCGTACCGGCCCCAACACTCCCCTCATGCGGCAGTATCTCGAGATGAAGGGTCGCCATCCGGACGCGATCCTCTTCTTCCAGGTCGGCGACTTCTACGAGATGTTCTTCGACGATGCCGAGGAGGCATCGCGCCTTCTCAACCTGACCCTGACATCACGCAACAACGGAGAGGCGGCGGCCGTACCGCTGGCGGGTGTGCCGATCAAGGCCGCCCAGGAGTACGTGCAGCGGCTCATTCGACTGGGACGCCGCGTGGCGATTTGCCAGCAGGTGGAAGATGCCTCGCAGGCGAGCGGCGTCGTGCGGCGCGAGGTCATCGAGACGGTGACGCCGGGCGCCGTTTTCACCGACGCGCTGCTGGAAGCCGGCGAGCACAACTTCCTGGCAGCGGTAGCTGGCGACCCCGGCTCCCAAGCGCTGGGACTCGCCTGGGCCGACATCTCTACCGGCGAGTTCTTCTGCGCCTCAGCCGAACGCTCCCAACTAACTTCCGAGCTCGACCGCATAGACGCTCGCGAGATCCTGCTCCCTCGATCCTGGGAGATGGACTCCGAGGAGCAGCTCTCCGACTTGCCGGAACGACCCCGAGCTTTCCGGGACGACTGGTGCTTCGACGTCGAGATCGCCGGAGAGAAGATCTGCCGCCATTTCCGGCTGGGAAGCCTCGCCAGCCTGGGCCTGAGCGAGCCGGGCGATGAGCCCGCTGTTCGTGCGGCCGGCGCCCTCCTGGCTTATGTGCTCGAGGTCCAACCGGGAGGCGCCAGTCAGCTCAGCCCGCCCCGGGCCGAGCGCGGTGACTCGGTTCTCCATATGGACGAGATGACCCGGCGCAACCTGGAAGTCGTGAAACCGTTGCGACCCGACCTGGGCGGGACGACGCTGCTGGACGTGATCGACCAGACGCTCACTCCGATGGGTGCCCGGCTGTTGCGTACCTGGCTGCTACGTCCGCTCCTCGATCGCGCGGCCATCGGCCTGCGCCTCGACGCTGTGGAGGAGCTGTTCGCGGATGCCGCGAAACGCAGGCGGCTGCGCGAGGCGCTACGCGGCGTTCGCGACCTGGCGCGCCTTGCCGGCAAGGCGGGCGCGCAGCGGGCCGCTCCACGGGACCTGTTGGCGCTCGCCGACTCGTTGCGCCGGGTCCCGGCGGTGGTCGACGGGTTGTCCGCGCCGCAGAGTGCCGAGCTGGCCGGGCTAGTTGATGGTCTCGATCCGGCGGAAGATGTGGTGGGCCTGATCGAGCGGGCGATCGATCCCGAGGCTCCGGCTTCGCTCGCCGACGGCGGTGTCGTGCGGGCCGGATACTCGGCGGAGCTGGATGAGCTACGCTCGATTCGAGACGGCGCCGTCGGCTGGATTGGCGAGCTGCAGGGCCGAGAGCGTGGGCGGACTGGCATCTCGTCGCTCAAGGTCGGCTACAACCGTGTCTTCGGCTACTACATCGAGGTCACCAAGCCGAACCTGAGCAAGGTCCCGGATGACTACGAGCGCAGGCAGACGCTGACCAACGCCGAGCGTTTCGTGACGCCGGAGCTCAAGGAGTGGGAGTCGAAGGTTCTGACGGCCGAGGAGCGGATCGCCGATCTAGAGCAGAGGCTGTTTCGCGAGGTACGGGAGACCGTAGCGGCCGAGGTCGAGCGTCTGCTGGATGTGGCGCGTCGCATAGCGCTCGTCGACGTCTACTCGGCCCTGGCTCATGTGGCCGAGCGCAATAGGTATGTCCGACCGCGCGTCGACGACGAGGATCGGATCGAGATCCGCGGCGGTCGACACCCGGTGGTCGAGTGCATGATGCCGCGCGAGCAGTTCGTGCCCAACGATCAACGGCTAGATGGTAACGAGCGAGTGATCATCCTGACCGGGCCGAACATGGCAGGCAAGTCGACGATACTTCGACAGATCGGCCTGATCACGCTGCTGGCCCAGATCGGCTCGTTCGTGCCCGCCGAGTCTGCCGAGATCGGTATCACCGATCGGATATTCACAAGGGTGGGGGCCTCCGACAATCTGGCGCAGGGGCACAGCACGTTCATGGTCGAGATGATCGAGACTGCGGCGATCCTCAACGGCGCCACCGAGCGTAGCCTCGTGCTGCTCGACGAGATCGGTCGCGGGACTTCCACCTACGATGGCGTGTCTATCGCCTGGTCCGTCACCGAGCATATCCACGAGCGTATCGGCGCCAAGACGATCTTCGCGACCCACTATCACGAGCTGACGCAGCTCGCCGACCTGTTGCCCACGGCAGCCGCCTACAATGTGGCGGTCAAAGAAGTCGGCGACGACATCGTGTTCTTGCGTCGACTCGAGCCGGGCGGCGCCGATCGCTCCTACGGCGTTCAGGTGGCCCGCCTCGCCGGTCTGCCCGCCGGTGTGATCGAGCGGGCACGTCAGATCCTACACGATCTCGAGGGAATAGAGGTCGGGTCGGGGCCCGCGGTCGGACGCCGCGGCCGCCTGCCCGATTCCGCTGACCGCTCGCAGCTCTCCCTGTTCCAGCCGGCCGAGAGCCCGGTCATCGAGCGGTTGCGATCGGTAGTGCCCGAAGACATGACACCGCTCGAAGCCCTGGCCCTGTTGGCCGAGCTGAAGCGCCAGGTGGAGGACGCGTGAGACGACTTCTATTCTTTGGCCTGGCGCTGGCGGTCGTCGCCGTCGGCTACGCGGCGGCCAGCGAGCGTTTTAGCCTCGGACTGCTGAATCCGTTCGGCGAGCGGCAGCGCTTGCCGGCGCTCAGGAGCCAGGAGATGCCGTTCCGCTATCCCGTCCGGCTGTGGCGCGACGGCGTCGAGGGCGAAGTCCTGCTCCGGGTCCATATCACCGAAGCGGGCGCCGTGGACTCCGTGCAGCTCGAGCGGTCCAGCGGCCACGCCCAGCTCGACTCGATCGCTTTGAGAGGCGCGACGCAGCTCTTGTATCACCCGGCGGCGGAGGGCGACGAGGTCGTGGCCGTCTGGGCCATGTTACCCGTTCAGTTCAAGAGGTCGTCGGTGACGGCCTCGACGGAGGGTAGGTAGTGATGTCGGACGATAAAGCACCACACACACGGCCCTACGAGAGCGTGCTCGATGTCATCGGCTGGACGCCGATGATCAGGTTGAATAGAGTCGTCGCGGGTTCGGCCACGCCGGTCTACGGCAAGGCCGAGTTCATGAACCCGGGTGGCTCGGTGAAGGACCGAATCGGGATCGCGATGATCGAGGCCGCCGAGGCGGCGGGTACGCTGAAACCGGGCGGCGTGATCGTCGAAGGCACGGCGGGAAACACGGGTGTGGGACTCGCTGTGGCGGCGTGCGTGAAAGGCTACCGCTGCATCTTCACCATGCCCGACAAGTTCAGCCAGGAGAAGATCCGTCTGATGCGAGCGTTCGGTGCCGAGGTGATCATCACGCCGACCGCGGTATCGCCGGATCACCCGGAGAATTACCTGAACGTGGCGCGTCGTGTCGTTGAAGAGACTCCGAACGCCGTCATGGCGGATCAGTTCTACAACGAGGCCAACCCCGAAGCTCACTACAGGACGACC
>JBDHHZ010000075.1:0-10041 GCA_039589115.1 Gemmatimonadota bacterium
GGGACGGCAAGCTGGAGAAGTATCTAGTCCATCCGTATCCGAAGAAGCTGCAGCGCATCTTCCGAGTATTCGGGTTCGCTGCGCTCGCCGTCGGACTGACGGTCGTTTTCCTGATCTTGTTCTCGATGCTGAGCGCCTACCTCTAGAATCAGCTGGCAGCCGGGACGGGCACGGTCCCGAATGCTGGATGTAGAATGCTGGATGTAGAATGCTGGATGTAGAATACCCAGCTTGAAGAGGACAAAGAGGCGGGCCTTGAGCCCGCCTTCAGCCGGAGTGCTGCCCGTCCCCGATATGTCCGCTACGACTCCTCCGTCAGCGCATACGCGACCGCCGCCTGCCCCAGCGATATCCCTCCATCGTTCGGCGGTACCTGGCGATGCGTGAAGACCTCGAATCCATCTTTCGTCAGTCCCTCCAGCAGTCGGCGCGTCAGGAAGGCGTTCTGGAAACAGCCGCCGCTCAGCACGACCTGATTCAACCCGTCTCTGTCACGGATCGCCCGACAGGCGGCGCGTGTGAACCAGGCCACCGTGTTGTGAAAGGTCGCGGCGATCTTCGAAACTGGCCGCCCCGCCATCGCCTCGCACCAGAGCGCCCGCAACGTCGCCGCCGGATCGATCACCCAACCGTCACCCTCGCGGATGATGTCGTAAGGGTAGATCTCGTCCACCTCGGGATCCGCTAGCGCCTCCAACTCCACTGCGGGTTGGCCCTCGTACAACGCCTCCCAGCACAAGCCGAGGAGCGCCGCAGCCGCATCGAACAGACGCCCACATGACGAGGTGAGCGGCGAGTTGAGCTTCGCGTCGAACTGGCGACGCAGCAAGATTCGCTCGGCGACCGGCACGGCATCGAAGAAAGTTTCAAAGTCTACGGCGCAACGCGAGCAAAGCTCCCACATGTAGCCGACGGCCATGCGATATGGTTTGCGGATCGCCGCTTCGCCGCCGATCATCGGCGCGTAGCGCAGGTGTGCGGCCCGCCTGAACGACGCCCAGTCGGCGATGAGGATCTCTCCGCCCCAGACGGCGCCGTCCGTCCCATAGCCCGTGCCGTCGTAGGCCACACCGATCACCGGACCACGAATGCCGTGCTCCACCATGGCGCTGACGATATGCGCATGATGGTGCTGCACCACGACACGCACCGCCGAAGGCGCCGGGTAGTCGTGGGCCAGGTGCGTCGACAGATAGTCCGGGTGCATGTCATGGGCGATGACTTTGGGCTCGACCCTGAACAACCTCTGGTACAGCTCCAGCGAGTCCTGGAAGTGCTCGAGCGTTTCCAGGTTTTCCAGGTCGCCGATGTGCTGGCTCAGGAAGGCCTTCGATTCCTTGACCAGGCAGAACGTGCTCTTCTGCTGCGCGCCGCACGCCAGTATGTCGTGCGTGGCGCTGAACGGAAGCTCGACGGGAGCGGGCGCGTAGCCTCGGGCGCGGCGAATCGGCACGACAGCGTCGCCGAGAACGCGAACGACAGAGTCGTCGTAGCGCGCGTAGATATCGCGATCGTGGAGCAGAAACGCGTCCGCGATTGAACCAAGCCGTTCCGCGGCTTCCCGGTTGCCGGTGGCGATCGGTTCCTCGCTCAAATTGCCGCTCGTCATCACCAGCGGGCAGGAGACGCGGCGCATCAGCAGGTGATGGAGCGGCGTGTAGGGCAGCATGACGCCCATAGTATCGAGACCCGGCGCCACCTCTGGAGCGATCGCGTTCCCGGCGCGCCGCTTCATCAGCACGATCGGCCGCTCTCGACTCTGCAGCGCCTCTATCTCTCTCGCGCTGGCTTCGCACAAGCGATTTGCCCACTCGGTATCCGCCACCATGAGAGCGAACGGCTTCCCGTAGCGACGCTTCCGCTCTCTCAGCCTGGCGACCGCCGCAGCATCGGTCGCGTCGCAGGCGAGCTGATAACCGCCCAGCCCCTTCAAGGCGACGATACTACCGCTCTCCAGCAGCGACGCGCAGGCGTCGATCGGATCGCCTTCTATCGAATCGCCGGTCGCGGATCGGAGCCCGAGCTTCGGGCCGCAGGCAGGGCACGCCACCGGCTGGGCGTGGTATCGACGGTCGCGAGGCTCATCGTACTCGCTGCGGCAGTCCTCGCACATGTCGAAACACCGCATCGTCGTACGGCTTCGATCGTAGGGCAGATCCTCGATGATCGTGAAGCGCGGCCCGCACTGAGTGCAGTTCGTGAATGGATAGCCGCCGCGCCGCTCGCTCGGATCGAGGGTCTCCTCGAGACACTCGTCGCACGTCGCGCTGTCGGGTGAGATCGAACCCCAGCCCGTGCTCGATCGGCTCTCGACGATCTCGAAGGAGCTGTAGCCTGCCGGAGAGCGGTCCTCGGTCTCGATCTCGTCGATGCGCGCCAGCGGCGGCGCCTCATCGCGCAAATCACGCACGAAGGCCGCCAAGGCAGCCTCGCTGCCCTCGACCTGGATCTCCACCTGGCTGGTGGTGTTTCGCACCCAGCCGACGAGCCGATGGCGCTCGGCCAGCTGGTAGACGAACGGGCGGAAGCCGACGCCCTGAACGATGCCGCGGACGCTTACACTAAGGCCCGGCACGCCCCACGCTCCGCCGGCACGCAGACACCTGAGCTACAAGCCATTCGATCCAATCCTCCAGGCCCGCGCCGGTGTAAGAGGATGTGGAGAACACGAGGAGATCCGGGTTGACCGACAGAGCGTTGTCGATGGCTTGCTGCGTCGAGAACTGGAGGTGCGGCACGAGGTCGATCTTAGTGATCACGAGGGCGGAAGACCGTCTGAAGGCGGCGGGATACTTCAACGGTTTGTCCTCTCCCTCGGTGACGCTCATCAAGACGACCTTCATGGCTTCGCCGAGATCGAACGACGACGGGCAGACCAGGTTACCGACGTTCTCGATGAACAGAAGATCGATATCGTTCAGGTCGATGGTCTCGAGGCTTTTGGCAACCTGGCGAGCATCGAGATGGCAGCCACCACCCGTCTCGATCGCCTCCACCGGAACACCATGCCGTTCCAGCCGCTCGGCATCGTTGCGCGTCTGCACGTCTCCAGCCACGATTCCCAAACGAACCGAGCCTTTGAGAAGATCGACCGACCGCTCCAGAAGCGTCGTCTTCCCCGAGCCGGGCGACGAGATGAAGTTGAGCGCGAATACCTGCCGATCCCTCAGACGCGCGCGAATCTCGGCCGCCAGAACATCGTTGGCGATCAGGACCTTCTCCTTGACCTCCACTCGCTCCGAGCTCATTCCCGTCACTCCACTTCCAGATAGCTGAGCTGAAGACTCTGGCCGCCCTGTACGCCGCGCGCCATCGCACCGCAGGTCGGGCACTCGAACGGCGCACGCGTCACCTGGAACTCGAGCCCACAGAGCGGACACGCCGCCAGGCCCGGCTCCTGTCGGATCTCGCAGCGCACACCCTCGTACTTTTCGGACAACACGACTTCCAGGCAGAACTGCAGATTATCCACCTCTACACCAGAGAACGCGCCCACTTCCACGCCCACCACCGTCAGCCGCGCCTCCGGCCGCTTGGCAAGTTCGCGCTCGCATACCGAGCAGATCTCCAGTGCGAGTGACATCTCGTGCATATCGGCACTCCCAGTGCCCCAAACTGAGGGCAAACTGTGGGCCGCCAGGGCGCGAAAAGCCCTTAATAGCGCCAGAGACGCATGAATGCTGGACCTTGCTCCTGGGTAAGCAAGCGGGAACTGCCTAGATCCCGTTCTTATGGGGCATTTCGCTACAGGCGGCTAGCCGCGCAGGAACCACTGGAAGCCGATCATCGCGATCAAGGAGAGTGTCACGGTGGTTGCCACAGCGGGGCTGGGGGCGTCTTCCAGCGCCTCGGGGATCAGCTCGGAGAACACCATCCAGGTCATGGCGCCGCCGGCGAATCCGAGGCCGACGGGCAGGAAGGGCTCGAACGCAGCCACGAAAAGGAAGGCCGGAACGGCGAGCAACGGCTGCGGCAGGCTAGAGAAGATGCTCCAGGCGGCCGCGCGTCGAACCGACTCGCCGCGTGGGACCAGCACCAGGCTGATCGCCAAACCCTCTGGTATGTTGTGAACCGCGATGGCCGTGGTGATGAACACACCCAGCGCTTCGCCTCCAGCGAATGAGACCCCGACGCCCACGCCCTCGGTGAACGAGTGAAGGGTCATGACCCCGATGATCATCAGAGCCTTCAGAGCGTCAGCGCCGCGTAGGGTTCCCAGCTCCAGCGCACGGTGCCCGCGCAGCCACGAACTGCTGAAGGCCATGAAGACCACTCCCAGCAACGCACCGGAGACGACGCGCAGCAGACCGGCGTCCAAGCCCTCGTAGATGAGGCCGAAACTCGCCGCGATCATCAGCCCGGCCGCAACCGAGTTGGCCATCGCCAGCCAGGTCCGGGTCATCCTGCGGAAGAAGACGAACGGCAACGCCCCGAGCGCCGTGGCCAGCGCCGTGACGAGAGCGAACAGAAAGACGGTTCCTGGCGTGATTGTCATCGTCCGAGCGAGCCTCGCTCGACGATGTAGTAGTGGCTGAGTTTGCCAACGGACACCGCGGCCCGCGAACGGTTCAGCACGAGAAAGTCGACGGGATCATGGGAATGGTGTGTGAATCGGAACGTCGAACGACAGGTGTGTCCGGGCGCGCCGGCTCACAAACGAGCGGCGCGCCCGAAACGACTCGATCAGCCGGCTGCCTCGTGGCAGAGCGCGCAGTACGCGTTGTCCCTGCCCTCGTGGTCAGCAGGCGCATCAGGAACCGGTTCCATGGCCCCGGCCGTGTGGCACATCATGCAGTTGTCACGGCCCTCGAGCGCATGGGGGATCGGGACCGGCGCCGTCGTCTGCACCGCCGCATCGGCGGCGTGGCACATCAAGCAGATATCGTTCGGACGCTCGGCGTGGTTCGCCGGTGCGTCCGGCACCGGCTCCATCGCCCCTGCCTTATGGCACATCATGCAGTTGTCACGGCCCTCGAGCGCGTGCGCAACCACCGGTGGCGTCTTCCACCCCTCCTGCTGCCAGGCAAAAGCGACAACGCCGGCAAGTAGGAATACCGATAGTCCGATCAAACGTCGATGGTTCATGTTTGGCTCCCTTTCTGATTAGTGCCACGCCCCCTCGATGTACGTACGACCAGGCGCGACGCTAGCTACCCGACCACAGCCCTCCGTTCATCACCTTAGGCAGAACGAGCGTGGCAGGCAAGAGGAGAGACGGGCGGATGGCAGGCTTCCTCTTGTTTAGACTGACGTCAGGTGTTTGGGGTTGGAATGGGAGGCGGGAGCGTGCGCCTGTAGCAGATTTTGACCGGTTACCGGCCCAGGCTGCCCGGCTGGCGGCACCCGGGCGGGCTTGCTAGTTTGCCCGCTGCCCGTTCTAGCAACAGTCAACCCGGGTGGCACAGGCGAACGGCGTCTGGCCACGGCCTGCTCACCGCACGAATGCTATGGACAAAGAAGAACGAAGGCTGACGCGGCTGGGATTCGACGAGATCCTACTCGTCGGTGTGATCCTCCTAATGGTCACCTGCGTGTTGCTCGCTGCGTTCCTCTATGCCGCACCCTCCGAGCACCTGGAGATCCCCGAGCTACAGCCGGTAGTGCGCGTGGCCGAGGAGGCCAACTTCCCGGCGGGCTCGAGCCGAGTTCGGAACTGGGGGTCTCACACGATCCTGATCGTGCGGTCCGACTCTGCCCAATACTTCGCGCTGCAGGGCACATCGCCGGCCGACGGCTGCACTCTACGTTGGGACGCCGAGTCGCAGCGGGTGTATTCCCCATGCCGCTACGCGGTCTATGACCTGAGAGGTGACGTCGTGTCCGGCCTTTCGACAAAGGCCCTCAGGCAGTACACCGTGTCGGTAAGAGATGGCGTCATCTACGTATCCGAAGGTGCGAAATGAACGGCCCGGAGAGGAAGTCGAGACTGTGGTGGTTGAGCCAATTCTGGGAGGACCTGAAGGCGAGCACCGACCCGGGCGTGCTAGGTGTGGCGCGTTTCCTGGGGCTGCTGTACGGCCCAATCGATCGCAACTTGCCCATCGACCAGGCGCTCAGGAAGATGCTGCGCTATCGCCTGGCAACCCACGTGGGCTGGCGTCATGTCTTTGGCGGCATCACCTACTTGCTGTTCATCGTTCTGGTCGTCACCGGCGTATTGCTCTCATTCTACTATCGCCCGTCCCCGCAAGAGGCTTATCCAAGCATCCAGTACATCGTCTCGGAAGTCCCGATGGGGTGGCTGGTCCGCGGCCTCCACGTTTGGTCAGCCAACCTCATCGTCATCGCGGTGCTCGCCCATATGGCTCGCGTCTTCTTCGCCGGCGCCTACAAGCCGCCGCGCGAGACCAATTGGCTGGTCGGTCTGCTCCTCTTGTTCGTGGTCCTGGGCTTCGGAGCGACGGGCTACTTGCTGCCCTGGGATCAGTGGGCCTACTGGACGGTCACGGAAGTCCTCGACACGGCCTCTCGAGTGCCGGTACTGAGCCTCGGCGTCTATCTGCTGCGAGGCGATGTGATCGTGTCCGGCGCCACGTTGGGGCGATTCTTCGCCTGGCACGTGATCGTGCTCCCCTGGATCGCCTTCGCGTTGATCGTCTTCCATTTCATGCTGGTCCGCAGGCACGGGATCGCTCCGCCCGAGGGCACCCAGTCGAGCGCAGAGGGCGGCATGCGTTTCTTCCCAAACCATCTGCTCCATGCGTTCATCGTCGGGGTCTGGGTGCTGGCCGTGACGTTCAGCGCCGCGGCGCTCTTCCCGCGCCCGGTCGGTGATCCGGCCGACCCGTTCCTTCTTCCGGAGACGATCGTCTCGTCCTGGATCGTGGTCGACGTTTCACTCGCGCTCATCAGATACCTCGGCGTTTGGGGGTTGAGCCTGTTCACTCTGTTGGGCGTCATCCTGGCGTTGCTCCCCTTGTTCGATCGGTCACCCGAAGTGCGATGGCGGCACCGCCCCGTGGCGATGGTGATCGGCCTGTTGTTCTTCGGAGGCTTCCTGATCGCCTGGCTCGCCGGCAGCCAGCTCACGTCGGCCCAGCCCAGCGAACAAATGCCGGCCGGCGAGTCCAGCGAGCAGGTCGTCCCGGAGTCCGTGCCCGCAGAGTCTGAGAGCCCCGACCCCGCTCCTGCGGAGTCGCAGGGTGACAGCGGAGAGGAGTCGAATCCGTGAGGTTGGGCGTCTTACTTCTGGTATCCGCCGCGCTGCTCGGCCCGGCGCGCGAAGCCGCCGGACTCATGCGGCCAGCGAAGACTTCCGGATCACCACAACAGCAGCAGGTCCGGATCGATCCCGAGTACAGTTGTGTGGTTTGTCACACGGAGAAGCGACGGGCGTTCTTGCTCGGGGTGCACTCGGAGCGTGGTATCCGCTGCCACGACTGTCACGGCGGTGATCCAACAGCGTTCGATCGAGAGCCGGCGCACAGCGGGGTCGATTTCCTCGGCGGGCTCGACAAGTTCGATACCGTCGAGCTATGCACAGCGTGCCATTCCGATCCGAATCAGATGCGGCAATACGGCCTACCGGTCGGCCAGCTCGCCGAATTCCGCACGAGTCGACACGGCCAGCTCTTGCTCGAGCAGCGTGACACGAACGCGCCCACCTGCTCCGACTGCCACGACTCGCACACGATCCTTCCCCCCAACGACGCACGCAGCAACGTCTATCCCACTAACATCGTCCGGACATGCGCACGTTGTCACCAGGACGCGGCATTGATGGATGGTTACGGCATACCTGGCAACCAAGTCGGAGAGCACCGGCAGAGCGCTCACGGCGTGGCGCTGTTCGAAGAGCAG
This sequence comes from Gemmatimonadota bacterium, assembly GCA_039589115.1. Classification (GTDB taxonomy): domain Bacteria; phylum Gemmatimonadota; class Gemmatimonadetes; order Palauibacterales; family KS3-K002. The sequence goes on from JBDHHZ010000075.1 coordinate 7,801, forward strand.
AACTTCGCGGCTCCTACTTGTGTCGACTGCCATGGCTCGCATGCCGCGCTGCCGCCCCAGGTCGTACAGATCGCCGACGTCTGCGGCCAGTGCCACGTGCTGGTGCGCCGCGCGTTCTACGAAGGGCCTCATGGCGACGCGGCGTTGGCCGGGACCCTACCCGGCTGCACCGCCTGCCACTCGAACCATGGGACCGAAGAGGTGCCGCCCGATCAGATCGCCGCTACCTGCGCGAACTGTCATACCGCCGACAGCCCAGCGGCGCTCATCGGAGAGGAAATCCAGGACGGGGTCGTTCACGCAACGGAGGACCTGAGAGGCGCCGAAGAAGCTATCCACGAAATGGTTCGCGCCGGTCGCCGGGTCGGCGATATCGAGTTCCGCTATGAGACCGCGCACACGGCCTACCTGCAGGTCAACCAGGTCCAGCACAACCTGAACCTGGATGTCCTGGAGGAGCTGACGCGGCAGGTGTCATCCATATCGCGGGATATCCGCGGCGCGGAAGAGGTCGCCGCCGAGCACCGCTGGGAGCACAAGCTCCTCCTGATCCCGGTGTGGTTCCTCGCGCTCTCCGCCACCGTACTCGCCTGGTTCAAGTACCGGGGCCTCGAGAAAGGAGCCCGCTGAGGCATGCCGCTCCTGATCGGTTTCCTCGATCGCTTCTCGCGCCCGCTCAAGATCGCCATCCAGGTCGGCATCCTGGCCGTGATCTTGATGACGATCGCCACGGTAGGGTTCATCGAGTACAGCGCTCAGCCTGGCTTCTGCAATAACTGCCACCTCATGGAGCCCTACTACGAGTCCTGGGCCACCTCATCCCACAACAGCGTGAAGTGCATCTCCTGTCACTACGCTCCAGGGATCAAGGCGGAGGCGATGGGGAAGGTCCAGGCGGCCAACCAGGTGGTCAAATACGTCACCGGTGCCTACGGCATGAAGCCCTGGGCGGAGATCGAGGATGCGGCATGCCTCCGATCCGGCTGTCACACCGAACGGGCGCTCGAAGGCGAAGTGGACTATGAGGGCGTCCGCTTCGACCATACCCAGCACTTAGGAGAGTTGCGGCGCGGTAAGCAGCTCCGCTGCACCAGCTGCCACTCGCAGATCGTTCAGGGAAGCGGTGAGCTAACACTCCAGGGTACGGCGATCGGCGCCGCCCATCTCCGGGTGACCGCGGTGACCTGCTACCTCTGCCACTTCAAGGACCAACCCGTCGGACAGCCTGTCGCCGGCTGCACCGGTTGTCATCCTTCGCCGCCGCGCTTTCGCTCTACCGCCGGGTTCCTCGTCGATCATCCCCAGTACGTGGAGAACCTCGTCGCCTGCGACGGTTGCCACCAGTCGGTGACCAGCGGCACCGGAGAAGCGGGCCAGCGCCGCTGCTTCAACTGTCACAACGAGCCCGAGCGAATCGACCAGTTCGAGAACACAACCCTCGTTCACCGCACGCACATCGCCGTTCACAATGTGGAGTGCACGCAGTGCCATACGCCGATACTCCACCGCGTCGTGTCTCTCTCCGAGACATTCGAACTGGACTGCGAGGCGTGTCACCAGCGCGCGCACGATGAACAGCGGCAAATGTATGCAGGGATGGGTGGCCACGGCACAGAGGATGTTCCCAGCACGATGTTTCTCGCCCGCGTCTCCTGTCAGAGCTGTCATGGGCTACCATCGGAGGTCGAAGGGCACGCCGAGGTCAAGATGGCCGGCGAAGCGACCTGCATGTCGTGTCACGGCATCCGCTACGCCAACATCCTCCCTTCCTGGCAGCGCGAGATCGACCGCAAAGTCGGCGAAGTGGCTTCGGTCATCAGGTCGGCTAGCAGCACGCTGGGCGCTGCACCCGTAAGCACACGGGCGGCCGCCGACAGCCTGCTCCGGCTCGCCGAAGAGAACGTGAGCTTCATCGAGCGCGGCAAGGGCGCACACAACATCGCCTACGCCGATGAGCTGTTGCGCGCCTCCCTTCGGCTCGCCCAGCAGGCGATCGAGATCGGACCGCTCCCCTATTCGATACCCGACCTCGAGCTAGGGCCGCCGATCAGCGAGAACATCTGCCTGAGCTGTCACCTGAACATCGGCGAACAGAGCGGCCGTTTCGGCGGCAGGGCCTTCGACCATAGCCCGCACGTTCAACGCGCCGGCCTGGCTTGTACCGAGTGTCACACAGAGCTGGAAGAGCACGGCGGGATCACCCTTGCCGATAGATCCAGTTGCGATGGCTGTCATCACAGT
>JBDHHZ010000076.1:0-9942 GCA_039589115.1 Gemmatimonadota bacterium
GGCGGGATCACCCTTGCCGATAGATCCAGTTGCGATGGCTGTCATCACAGTAGCGACAGGCCGCTCGACTGCGTCAGCTGCCACGGTGGACCCGGCGGAGTTCCGGCCGGAGTGATTTCCACATCCGTCGGCGATTTCTCCCACACCGTTCACCGCGGGCGCGGCCTCGCCTGCTCCGTCTGCCACGCCGCTCCCTCGATGAACGTCCAAGGACTCCGCTGCGAGAACTGTCATACCTTCCACCATCAACCGCAGGCGACCTGCCTCGACTGCCACAAGGGCGGCGTACTCCAGATTCACCCCCCGGTCGCTCATGCCGGCTGCGCCATTTGCCACGGCGATGCCGTCGCAGGCATCACCGAGTGGACTCGTCAGGTCTGCACCGTCTGCCACGCCGACAAGGTCGAACACAACGCGCCGGCGGATTGCACCCTCTGCCATCCGCAGCCGGCGCTCGCTGGCGAGTGAAAATCATTCTTGATGCATCGCCCCTAGCGCCGCGAACTATGGGGCAAAGTGCCACAAGATGAGGCGCGGATGGGCTTTCTGCCGCCGCTTGGGCCCTGAAGTGACGACCATGTGACAGGTGCGAGAGGCATCGTTCTTGCCCTTATGGGCCACCTCAGAGCCACCACACTTCGCCCAAAGAACCACACCATGGCCATACTTCCAGAGTTCCGGGGACACAAAGTACCCCAGCAAGTCCCGCGTCTCGCGGCGGTGTTCGCGCTGGCGATCCTGGCACTGATCGCCGCGAGGTTCTTCCTGATTCCCGACAGCTTCGGGGAACTGGGGCACTACCGTGCGGCAGCGCTGGACACGATCGCCGCCCACGAGAAGAAGTACGCGGGTCAGCAGGAGTGCGCGCTGTGCCACGGCGGGATAGCCGAGCGTCGACTGGCGTCCAACCACCGAGGCGTCGCCTGCGAGTCGTGCCACGGCCCGGGTGCGGCGCATGTGGCGAATCCGATCGAGGTGAAGCCGACGATTCCGCGGCAAAGAGAGTTTTGCCAGCGCTGTCACGCCTACAACCCATCGCGGCCCACCGGCTTCCCGCAGATCGACCCGGTGGCCCACAACCCGATGACGCCGTGCATGACCTGTCACGACCCGCACGAGCCGGAGCCTCCGGTGACGCCCGAGTCGTGCAGCGCCTGCCATGGCCAGATCGCTTCTCAGAAGTCGGTGTCGCACCACGCGACGCTGGCATGCACCACCTGCCACGAAGCGCCTGACGAGCACAAGAACTCGCCGCGCCTGGTACGCCCCGGCAAGCCATTGGAGCGGAGCTTCTGCGGCTCGTGTCACAGCGAGGATGCCTCGAGTCCCTCGCACATACCACGGATCAACCTTCGCACGCACAACGCGCGCTACGTGTGCTGGCAATGCCACTACCCACATTTCCCGGAGACGTCATGAAGCGCAAGAACGACGATCCGTCGACCGAGGCTTCCACAGCGGCCGAAAACGCGGCCGTAGACCGGCGGGAGTTTCTGGGCGACTGCCTCAAGGCGTGCGGGCTGGCGGCACCGGTGCTGTTAGGCATCGTCCGGGTCCCGCTACTGAACGCTCAGGAGTCGGGCACAGGCGCCTACGACGCGAGCGAGCACATGTACGGTATGGGAATCGATGTATCGAAGTGCATCGGGTGTGGTCAGTGCGTCCAGGCCTGCAAGACGGAGAACGACGTCCCGTTCGACTCTCATCACTTCAATACGTGGGTCGAGCGCTACGTGCTGAGGACCGACGATGAAGTCGAAGTGGACAGCCCGAATGGCGGCATGGAGGGATTCCCACAGACGGTCACCGGAGGTGGCATCCGACGGACCTTCTTTGTGCCGAAGCTCTGCAATCACTGCGCTGAGGCACCCTGTGTCCAGGTCTGCCCGGTTGGAGCGACGTTCACGACTCAGGATGGAGTAGTCCTGGTGGACGACGAGTACTGCATCGGCTGCCGCTACTGCATCCAGGCCTGCCCGTACGGCGCCCGCTGGCTCCACCCGGAGAAGCACGTCGCGGCGAAGTGCACTTTCTGCTACCACAGACTGACGCAGGGGCTGGTCCCCGCCTGTGTCGAGGTCTGCCCAACGGGTGCGCGGATCTTCGGCGAAATCGAGCGGCGAGCTACACCACTCGCCCGCTTCAGCCGTTTCAACGACATCCAGGTTCTCAAGCCGCACCTTAACACGAAGCCGAAGGTTTATTACGCGAACCTAGACGGTGAGGTGAGGTAGCCGATGCAGGGGTACATCTACCCGAACGAGTTCGAGCTCCACTGGGGGCTCCTCGTTGTCGTTTACCCGTACGTGACGGGGCTCGTGGCTGGAGCCTTCATCCTCGCCTCGCTTGAGCGGGTCTTCAACGTGAAGGAGGTACAGCCGACCTACCGGCTGGCGCTGCTCACTGCCCTGGCGTTCCTCCTCGTCGCTCCGCTACCGCTGCTGGCACACCTGGGCCACCCACTTCGCTCGTACGAAATCTTCCTGACACCCAACCGCCAATCGGCGATGGCGATGTTCGGCTTCGTCTACGCCTGGTACCTGATGGTGGTGCTGCTCCTGGAGATCTGGTTCGACTACCGCAAGGACCTGGTTCTCTGGGCCCGGCAGGAGACAGGATGGCGGCGGTGGGTCCACTACACGCTCACCCTGGGCGCCACGGACCTTTCGCCTAAGGCGCTCAGATTCGACGACAAGGTCGGCCGCTGGATCACTATCATCGGCATCCCGTCGGCGTTCCTGCTGCACGGGTATGTCGGGTTCATCTTCGGATCGGTGAAGGCGAACCCCTGGTGGAGCAGCGTCCTGATGCCGGTGGTCTTTCTCTTCTCGGCCATCGTATCGGGTATCGCACTCGTCCTGATCATCTACATGATCTCGAACATGCTCCGCTGGAAGCCGGTGGAGATGCGGTCCGCCGACAAGCTGGCCGCCTTCCTCTTCTACGCTATGGTCGTCGACGTCTCACTCGAGATGCTCGACTTCATCCACCGGCTCTACGAGTCGGAGGAATCGATCGGCATCCTGACCCAGTTGATCGAGAGCCGCCTCTTCATCAGCCTGGTCGTCTTGCAGCTCGTACTGGGGACGCTGGTACCGCTGACATTGCTGGGCCTGACCTCCCCGGCGCTCAGCAAGGAGAGCATCCTAAAGGTTCCCGATGAGCTCAGGCGTCTGATCTACCTGGTGTGCGCGACCCTGGTCCAGATCGGGATCTTCAGCATACGCTGGAACGTGGTGATCGGCGGGCAGCTGTTCTCGAAGAGCTTGCGCGGCCTAACGGTCTATAAGGCCGAGCTGCTAGGTCTGGAAGGGCTGCTGATGGCGGGTGCGCTGCTCATCTTGCCTTTCATCATCCTCTGGATACTAGTGAAGATCCTGCCACCGTGGCCGGAAGCGGAGGCGGAAGTGCCGGTAGCCGGTGATCAGTAGCCGGTAGTCGGTTACTTCCAGCGCTCAGGGTTCACCGGCCACTAGCTACCGGCCACCGGCCACCGACTACCGGCCACCGGCCACCGGCCACCGGCCACCGGCTACCGGCCACCGACTACCGGCTACACCGTCGGGTCCGCTGTGTAGCCGAGGTAGGTCAGCACGATGATGTAGACGATCGCCGCGATGACGATCCAGGTGAGCCAGCGGTTCGGCTCACCGCGTCCCGAGCGGCGATCCAGGAACGGAACGAGCAGCAAGATCAGCCCGGCCAGTCCGAACCCGAGTATTCCGACGACCTCCCCTTCGAACCAGAGTATGTGGGCCGGCAGGTACTTCAGAGTCTGGAACATGAACATGAAGTACCACTCGGGCTTGATACCCGCCGGCGCCGGTGCGAACGGGTCCGCCTTCGCGCCCAGTTCCGCCGGGAAGTAGGCGGCCAGAGCGGCGAGGATCGCCAGGGCGGTCAGCCAGCCGACCAGGTCGCGCAGCAGGAAGTTGGGGAGGAACGGCATGACGCTCTTCCCCCCGCCCTTCCGCTCCACATCTGGTGGAACGCTCATACCGTGCTTCTGGACCATGAAGAGGTGCAGGCCCAGCAGGAACGTCGTCACCATCGGTAGCACCGCGACGTGGAACGCATAGAAGCGCGTGAGCGTGGCACCGGTGACATCGTCCCCGCCGCGGGACACCTTACCGAGGAACGAGCCGACGAATGGGACGGCGTCGACGATCTGGGTGCCCACCCTAGTCGCGAAGTAAGCGAGCTCGTTCCAGGGCAGCAGGTAGCCGGTAAAACCGAAGGCCATTGCGAGCCCGAGGAGCAAGACGCCCGAGAGCCAGGTGATTTCGCGTGGCTTGCGATAGGCCCTCAGCAGCAACACGCTGAACAGGTGCAGGAACGCCGTGAAGATCATCAGATTCGCCGACCACGCATGGATCGAGCGGAACAGCCAGCCGAACTCCACCTCCGCCATCAGGAATTGGATCGACTCGTACGCATCCTCGGCGCTCGGCCGATAGTAGAAGAGAAGGAGAATGCCTGTGGCGACTTGAATCAGGAAGAGAAAGAGGGTCATCCCTCCCAGATAGTACCAGATGGTGTGGCGGTGGACGGGGACGTCCTTTTTCTCTGCGATCTTCCCGACCGCTTCGAGTCCCAACCGCTCGTCAAGCCACTTCCACGCGCCGCCGAAGAGCTGCTTTAGAGTCCCCATTCTCACGCGTCCCTACTCACCACGATCTCATCGCCGCGAACGTTGACCACGTACGCTTCCAGCGGCGCCGGCGGCGGCCCGCTCACGTTCCGGCCGTTCAGGTCGAAGTGCCCGTTGTGGCACGCACACCAGATATGCCCCAGGTCCTCCCGGTACTGCACGATGCAGGAGAGGTGGGTGCAGGAGGCGGAAAAGGCCCGCAGCTCTCCCGACGGCGTTCGCACCAGAATCCCCGCCTGGTTGCCGAACCGAAAAATCTCGGCAGAGTTGGGCGCGATGTCCTCCGGCTTGATCGAAAGCGTGACCGTAGCGGCGGCGGACTCGCCGGACTGCGGCGGGATGAGGTAGCGCGTCACGGGGTACAGCACAGCCAGCAGCAGGCCGCCCACACTCGTTCCGAGAATCGCGTTGATGAATCCCCGCCGGCTCTGTCCCGTTCTATCAGCCATCGCGTTCTTCTCCATGGGCTGTCCCGTCCGCCTCGACTATGCTTTTCGCTCTACCTGTCGGATCTTGAGGACGAGCCCGAAGATCAACAGGAGGATGATGAACACCGAAACCGCCAAACCGATGCGCCGGAATTGCAGCTCGGCCAGCGCTTCTTCCCCGCGGCCGTAGACTGCTGAGGTCACTTCTAGCCCGCTCGCGACTTCTTCGCTCACGGCGTCCAGCGAAAAGCTGTGGACGGCGGTTCGTGCGCTGATCAACGCTGTCCGTGCCCCACCCAGCTCGAACTGGGCTTCGCTGATTTCCATACCCGCGTTCTCGGCTCGTGCCAAGATCGAATCCGCCGCTTCGTACTGCGCGTGCAGCGAATCGATCAGCGCACGCATCGATGCTGCTGTGGCTCCACCCGCATCCGACTCCGTATGACACATCGCGCAAGCAGCACCTTCGCCCAGACCTAGCAACTCATCAGCGGCAGTTTCGATGTCATGGTTCTCGTGGCACGTCGCGCAGCCAGGCCGACCGAGCATCGCGAACACCTGGGAATGGAAGCTCTCGGAGAACAGCTCGCCCATCACCGTGTGGCACTGTCCGCAGACGTTGCCGACCCAATCGACGCCCGGCGGTGCCGCACCATGGTTGCCGTGGCAGTCGTTGCAGGTGGGCGCCGACAAGTCACCTTCCACCGACAACATGTGATAGTGTATGCTCTGCTCGTACCTCTCGAGCTGATCGACGGGAATGCCATACGATTCCATATGCTCCGCGTCGGCATGACACGAACCGCAGGTCGCCGCGACATTCAACGGGTGGACGCTGGAACCGGGATCGGAAGGCGGCTTGATCGAGTGGGCCGGATGGCAACTCACGCAGGTCGCCACACGAGGGTCGTCATACTCCGCCAGCCGGTTGCCGTGCACAGAGGTGTGGTATTCCGTCACCTGGTCAACGCGGAGCGCCGGGTTGAAGCGCCTCATGAACTGGGCATCGGAGTGGCATCGACCGCACAGCATCGCCACCTCCTGACGCTCGGGTATCCCCAGGTAACCACGCGCTGGATCCATGGCCGCCATCCCGAACTCCTGCGCATCGCCACCATGACAAGCCACGCAGTCGAAGCCGGCCGCCTCGTGAACGTCTTCGCCCAGCTGCCGGGTGGGCGCGACCAGCCGCTCGTCGCTGAGCGCGGCATGACACGTGACGCAACTCGATTCCGTAGCCTGCGCCTGCCCGAATGACGGCCAGGCCAGCCCCGCCAGCAAGAGAAACGAAAACACCCAAGCCTCCCGCGTACGCATCACAAGCCCGGTGAAACTGTCTGAAGGAACGCCATGATATCCGCCATCTCCTCAGCGCTCAGCTCCGGCCAGCTCTCCCCACGATCCTCGTACTCGGATTCCATAAAGAGAGAGTGATTCCACAAGCTGGAGATGACCCCCGCGGCCGAGCCCAGCTCGGTGCGCGCCAGGTCCCCGGCGCTGTCCCCGCCGGCCCCGGCCAAGGAATGACAGGCAAGGCAACCCTTGGCGGACAATAGCCGGCGACCCTCAAACGAGTCACCCGATTCAGCGAAGTACTGGACCGAGTACAGATAGGCGACCAGGTCAGCCATTTCGCCGCCCCCGAGATGCGGGATGTCGGTTCCGCGGCTCTGCATCGCCGTGGTCATCGCTGGAGCTTTGTTCCACATCGCCGCCGCGAACTCGGTGAGCCCCCGATTGCTGCTCAACTCGGCCAGGTCGGGGCCCACGCGGCCGCCGGCACCTCCCACACTGTGGCATTCGACGCATTGCTTCTCCGTGAAGATCAGCCGTCCCCTCTCGGCGCTGCCCGGAAGGACATAGAGAGGTCCCTGTATCGGCTCGGCCGACAGCGACTCCAGGTACGTGATCAAGTCGGCCAGTTCGGCGCCACCGAAGGTCGGACGCTCGACTCCTCGCGCCGCCATCATCTCGGACATGGCCGGTCCGTGGTTCCACATCGCCGCTGCGACGATGATCGGCGACCCGTACTGGCTGACGAAATCGAGGCTGGGACCGATCACACCGCCGTACACGCCTACCTGATGGCAGACCACGCACTTCTTATCGGTGAACAGGTGCTTACCCGCTTCCACATCGCCAGGCGGATCGAAGTAGTCGAGCGTGAATAGGAAAGCGATCAGGTCAGCCGCTTCGCGCGGGCTCATCTGAGGCCGCTCGAGCCCGTACTCGCGCATCTTTGCCCCCATGCCGGGGAGGTGGTTCCACATCGTCGCGGCAAGATCGTGGAACGACCGGCGCCTAGAAATACGGCCGAGATCGGGCCCCACCGTACCACCTAACCCGTTGACCGAGTGGCACTTGACACATCCCTTCGCGCCGAACACCTGCGAGCCGGCGAGCGGGTTCTGGGTCAACCCGGAGGCCACCTGGGCCGATGCAGTCAGTTGGGGCCAGCAGAGCATGAGGCACGCCGCCAGGACCGCCCTGACTGCATGCCGCTCAGGCATGGCTCCCAGCCTCAAGAATCGGTTGCTCATAATGGCCCCTATTTACTCGACAACATCTGCGGCCGATGTCAGCGCCGCGGACGGACAACGGATGGATCTGGACGCTGGGCGAAAAAGAGAAGGAAGATGTAGCCGTTGCGGCTTTTCGTCAAATCAGCGTTGCTCAGCCAGCGCCTGGAAGAACGCGGCGAGATCGGCCATCTCCTCCCTGGAGAGTACCGGCCACGAGGCCTCCGTGCCCTCCGATCTCGTCTCAATCACCCCGGCGTGGTTCCATAATGAAGCGACCACTCCCGGCGGATCGCTCATGCTTTGCACCCGGCTGAGGTCAGACGCCGTTCCCGCACCGGTGCCGGCCACAGAGTGACAGGCCTTGCAGCCTTTCTCACTGAGGAGCACTGCTCCGTGCTCGACATCACCCGGCTCGACGAAGTACTCGACGGAGTAGAGGTAGGCGACGAGATCTGCCATCTCCCCACCGCCGATCTGTGGGACCGAGATGCCCTCCCTCCCCATCACCTTCACCATCTTGGGCAGCTTGTTCCACATCGCCGCCGCGAACTCGGTCATGCTCCACTGCCGATCGACCTGCGACAGGTCGGGGCCGATTTGGCCGCCGACGCCCGAGACGCTGTGGCACTGGTCACAACGCTTCTCGATGAAGACCACGCGCCCGGCTTCAGCGCGGCCTGGCAAGACGTAGACTCGCCCTTCCAACGGCTGGGGGGCAGCCGATACGAGGTAGGCGATCAAGTCGACGAGCTCGGAATTCTCGAACTCAGGTCGCTGGACCCCGGTGGGCTCGATCGAGTTCGCCATGGCCGCACCGTGATTCAACATGGCAGCGGCCACCAGGATGGGCGAGCCGTAGCGGCCGACGTGGTCGAGGCTCGGCCCCACTTCACCGCCATAGTTGCCGACGCGGTGGCAGACAACGCACTTCTTGTCGTTGAACAGGCGCCTACCCGCCTCGACATCGCCCGGCGCATCGAAGTAGTGCAGCGTGAACAGAAAGCCGATCAGGTCGGCAGCCTCCTCGGCGTCCATCTCCGGCCGCTCGATCCCGATCTCGCTCATCCCGGCCCGCATCAGCGGCACATGGTTCCACATCGTCGCCGCCAGCTCGCTGAACGACCGGCGGCGCGGGATCCGGCCCAGATCGGGTCCGTACGTACCACCCAGCCCATTCACCGCGTGGCACTCCATGCACCCCTTCGCCTCGAATACTGCGGAGCCGGCGATCGGATCCTGACCCAGTTCATGCACCTGAGCCGCAACCACCCGCGGGATGCACAAGAGGAGCACGGCGACGTAGAACTCCAGCCCGGTCGTTGCTCTTGCACCTGACACGAGTCCGTCACTCAGCTTGCCGGTCATGATCGCCCCCCGGTCAACCTGAAGGCCGTATGGTGATCTTACTCTACAAAATTAATGCGCTGCGAGGCTGAGAGAAAGCAGTCCGTTGCGGACACCGCTAGGCGTCCGCAACGGACTGCTTGTAATCCAGAAGACTGTCTTCCGGCGCTAGAGGCCGACTTGGCCCGAGTAGTGGCACATCAGGCACAGCCGCTCGTTCTTCGATTTCAGCTTCTCGGCATCGAAGTCCGGGCCGTGCGGGTTGATGTTGCGGCCACCCTTCGCCGAATGGCACTGTAGGCAGTCGGCCTGTGCGTGGCACGAGGCACAGCTCTCCAGCCCCTGGCGGGCGGCCTGGCCGTGCCCAAACTGCCAGTTCGGGTTCTCGTTGTGATAGCCCGTATCGGTCCTGCCGTTATTCCCGGCCCTGCCCAGATCGAGGTGGCAGGCGCGACAGAAGGCCTCCGGGTTATGGCAGCTGGCGCACTCGGTCTCCCGGCTCCAGGCAGCCGCCGAGTGCTGCTGCATGAAGTTGGCGGGGTGATACGACGACTGCTCCTGGCTGGGCGTGTCGAGGTTCTCCGACCCCGTGTGGCACCCGTAACAGCGCTGATCCCTGTTGTGACAGGTCTCGCACTCGGCCGTTGCGGACGCACCGAGCGCGCGGTGGTCGTTGAGGAAGAACGGCGTATGGGTCGGCGGTGCGCGCCTCACATCCATCGTCCCTCCACCCGGCGTCGTGTGGCAGCTACCGCAGGCCAGCTCCTCACCCAGCGCATCTTGCTCCACCATGTAGTCGGTGTGGTTGAAGCCGTACTTGTTCGCCCGACGGACGGGTCCCGGCCAATCGACCTCTCGCGCTATCTGGCCGTTGTGGCAGCCTTGGCAGAGAGCGGGGTCCGGGAAGCTGACTTCATCCGGCTGGATGGTGTGACAGCCGTCGCAACTCGAGAAAAGACTGGCGTGCTTCGGGTGGTCGAACTTGTCCCGGCTCATC
>JBDHHZ010000077.1:0-9910 GCA_039589115.1 Gemmatimonadota bacterium
TCGCGGACCTTCTTGAGTAGCACGTTCACCCAGTGGCGGAATAGATGGTCCTGGCGCCGGTCGTCGAGACCCGCCGGCGGTTGCTCGCCGACCTCTCCGCCGCCGGCTAAGGCGCTGCGAGCCAGGAGCAGCGCGATCATCAGGCCGAGCGCCACACGCACCAGGGCGTCGTCGACGAGGGCGAGTATCACACCCAACGCCGCGACTTCGAGGACTATCAGCGGACCGCGATAAGGGCCTTCCATTGAGTCTCCCCCTTCGTTGAGCCAGGGACAAAGAGTCTCAACAATCCGTGTTGTCGCTTATTCCAGGGCAGGCACAATATAGTCTGAGGTCCGGTTGGGGGCCACCAGTGTAGGCTGTCACGGCCTGACGCTGCTCGGTCGCCCAATGCAGGCCCCGAAGGTAATCCATCACACGTCGTCGTCGCGTCAGCGCCCTCGCCCTCACCCTCGCCCGCGGTTCTTGTACCCCGCCTTGTTGTAGTCGCGGACGCGGGCGCGGGCGCGGGCGATGACGGGGCGATGACGCTTGCTGAGAATTGTGCGCCAGAGAGTTCCGCGTCTCGATTCATCACGATCACTGAGGTTGAGAATTAGTGTTAGCCACACCTCCCAGCCAGAGTGACTTTCCGGGAGTCAGCGATTCGGTCAGCCTGACCGGTTCCAGGGTTTGCTCCGGCGGCTATTGGTCGAAATAACAAGATGTTACGGGCTTCGGCAGGTGGCACCGAACCTGCAATACCATGTAGCGCGGTACTGATGCCTACCCCTGAGTCCTTGGTCCGAAATGGGCTAGGGTGGAGTTATTTCAGTGAATTTGGGGATCGAGTTGGAACGGGAGGTATCGCCCGCCACATACCTGTGGGAGTGCAGGTTCGAGTTTCCTGCCTTTAGCCAGAGCCACGCTGTAAATTCCGCGATCGAGACCGGCTTGGCCCTCGAGCAGTTGCAGTTCGGCCGAGCCCGGCACTGCTGGCGCCAAGTCATAGACGCGGCGGAGGAGGCCGGACGGCAGGCGCGACGCGAAGGTCTGACGCCGCGACGCCTGATGGCGGATATCGACAGGGTACGCGAAGCCGTGGAGACGGTGCTGTTCGACGGGCGGCTGCCACCCGACCTCGCGGCGTGGGCCACTCGCTGCGTTGCCAAGATGTGCGCGCGCGCTGTGGGCCATGCGCTCCGCGCCTACTGGGCCGGAGGCCTGAGCGCCGACACGCCCTGACCTCAGTGTAACACGCCTCACCTTACCCGGGCACTTGCCCCCGGCCCCGGGCTCGGTAGCTTTTTCCATACATCCTATCGACTGTTGCTGAATGGCCTGGAGGTCTCGATGCCGGGAAACGCTCTGAGGGCTGCGCGACTAGCCGCGCTCATTCTGCTCGCGGCTGGCCTTGTGTCTGGCTGTGGTGGAAAACAAGTCCGACGTATCGACCCCGAGACGACCACCGACCTGAGCGGGCTCTGGAATGACACCGATTCCCGGTTGGTGGCCGAAGACATGATCAACGACTGCCTCACCCACCCCTGGATTCAACAACACGCCATGGAGTTCCAGGCCAAGCCGGTGGTGATCGTGGGGAGCGTGCGTAACCGGAGCATGGAGCACATTGCGACGGGCACCTTCATCCGCGATCTGGAGGGTGCATTCGTGAACTCGGGTCAGGTGCGGGTCGTCGCCAACCCGCTCGAGCGCGAGGAGCTGCGAGACGAGCGGGTGGAGCAGCAGGACTGGGCGCGGGAGGAAACGCGAAATCAGCTGCGCGCGGAGACCGGCGCCGACTACATGTTGACCGGCGCCATCGAAGTGATCGTCGACAGAGAGGGTGGCGACGAGGTGAAGTTTTACCAGGTGGACCTCTTCCTTACCCACATAGAGACAAACGAGCGTGCCTGGGTCGGCCAGACGAAGATCAAGAAAGAGATCTCTCGCAGCGGTCTTGGCCTATAGCGATGCGCTGGAAGTCGGCCCTGAGTCTCGGAGGGCTGTGGGTGCTGGCGGGGTGCGCAGGCCATGCCAGCACCATGCACGATGTGCGCGAAGCTCTCCTGAACAACGATCTCGAGGAGGCGCGTGCGCGCCTCGCCGATGCGGGTCGGGGAACAGACGATCTGCTGTTCGCCCTCGAGGACGGCCTGCTCCTCCACGTCGCCGGCGATCCGGAGCTGAGCAACTCCCGCTTCGAGTTCGTGGAACAGCGCGTGGACGACCTCTACACGAAGAGTGTCACCAGGGCCATCTTCTCTCTCGTCACTTCCGATCTGGTCCTCAAGTTCGAGCCCCGGGGCATCGAGAACTTTCTGGTCAACTATTACCGCGGGCTGAACTACCTGGAGCTCGACGAGACCGAGGAGGCCTGGGTCGAATGGCGAAAGCTCGCCTCCAAGCTGCAGTTCAGTCGTGAGCAGGGTGAGGTGCCGTACCTCGATCCACCCTTCTTCAACTATCTGGCCGGGCTCGGCGTCGAGCCGGATGACCCCAACGATGCCTACATCTCGTTTCGGCTGGCCGAGGCGGGTTATCGGAGCCGGGATGAGAGGCCGCCGGAAGAGCTGATCGACGATCTGATGCGTCTGGCGAGCTACCTGAGTTTTGCCGACCACCTCGAGCTCTATCGTGCACGATACGGTGACCGCCCGACGTTGGCCGGCAACACATCTGCGCCGAACGCCAGGTCAGGGTACCGAGGTGACTGGGGTGAGATAGTGCTGCTGATCGAGGATGGACTGGTGGCGCCGATCGAGGAAATGGCCGCCTATCTGCCGATAACCGATGGGCGCGCCGAGGTACTGCATGACGGCGGCAGGCGCGGGCGGCTCAGTCTGGCGGAGTCGCTCTCCCGCGAGTACTGGGCGGGAGACTACGAGGGTGCCACAGACAGCTATGCCGCCCGGGCCGGGATCGCTTACGTTCTCCCGATCTCGTTCCCATTCTACGGGCAGGGTATGCCGGCTTTCCACCGCCTGGCGGCTGTGATCGGAACCGATACCGCGTACGCGCAGCCGCTGCTCCGCGTCAGTCTGCTGCAGCAGCTGGCGTTCGAGGACCGGCTCCTGGGCATCTACGCAAAGACGATCGCCCGCGCGCTGGTGAAGTATGCGCTGGCGCAGAAGCTGAAGGAGGAGGCGGAGGACGAGGGTGGAGAAGCTGCCGGCGAGGTCGTGGGAATTCTCGCCAACGTCGTGAACGTTGCCACCGAGCGCGCCGACACTCGTGCATGGCTCGGGCTGCCTCATCGGATCTGGATGGCCCGACTCAGGGTGCCTCCCGGCCACCACGATGTACTGGTCTACGCCGACGGCTGGGGAGAGATCGTGCTGAGCGAGGTCGATGTACGGCCTGGAGAACGCCGCTTCGTGAGCTACCGCATCTTCTGATGTCCTTCCAGGGTTCGGTGATCGCTCGCATCTCGCGCCTCGTCCTCCGAGGGGCGAAGTGGGGGCTCGACCACTTCTACGAAGTCGGCCACCTCGGCCGCACCATCCCCGACGGGCCGGTCCTGGTCATCGCCAACCACCCGAACAGTCTGATGGATGGCCTCGTAGTGCTGAAGATCTCCGGCCGACGCGTTCGACCCCTGGCCCGCGCCCCGCTCTTCGAGCAGCCTCTACTCGGACATCTGCTGAGAGGCTTGTCGGCCCTACCGGTATACCGGCCCCAGGACTTCCCCGGCGAGACGTGGAAGAACGACAGCACCTTCAAGGCGGCCGTCGAGGCGCTCGGTCGCCACGAGGCGGTGCTGATCTTCCCCGAAGGACTCAGCCATTCCGAGACCCGCATCGCCCGAATGAAGACCGGAGCCGCGCGCCTCGCCTTCGAAGCCGAGGAGGCGGCGGATTGGGGACTCGGCCTACGAGTCGTGCCCGTCGGCCTGACCTACCATCGCAAGCACGCCTTCCGCGGTCGCGTTGCCGCCGCGGTTGGTCGCCCCATCGAGATCGCCGGCTGGCGCAAGATGCGCGGGCGCGACGAGTGGGGCGCCGTCGAATCGTTGACAGCTGCCATGCGGGGGGCTCTCGAGCAGGTCACGCTGAACCTCCCGACCCGCGAGGATCGCCACCTATTGGAGGTCGCAGAAAGCCTCTACGCGGCCGAGAAGGGCCTCACCAGACCGCGGGATCGGGAGCCCCTGGCGCCGCGCCTGCCGCGGCTCCAACAGTTCGCCCATGCCATGGCATGGCTCTGCGTAGCCGAACCGGAGCGCTACGAGCGCCTCGCTCGATCGATTCGCACCTACCATCAAAAGCTCTCGTCGCTGGGCGTCCATGAGGGCGAGCTGCCGGACCGCTTCCGGATGTACAATGTCCTCAGGTACGCTGTGACCCAATTCAGCATCCTCCTGCTCGCACTCCCCATCGCCGCTCTCGGCACGCTGGCCTGGTACCTTCCCTTCAAGTCTCCCCGCGTCAGCCTGGGGATCTATCGACCCGCCTACGAGGCGGTCGCCTCCATGAAGCTGGCCACGGCTCTTCTCGCCTTTCCCACCACTTACGCCCTCTGGCTGGCCGCCGCCTGGTGGCTCGGAGGCCTGATCGGCCTCATCGCCGCGGCGATCGTGCTGCCCCTGGCTGGATTCGTCGCGCTCCGCTGGCGCGACCGCTGGAGGGTCGTTCGCGAAGACGCCCGCGTGTTCTGGCGAGCGACTCGCAGGAAGGAGCTGCTCGAGCGCCTCGCCGACCGGCGCCGGGCACTGGTGGCAGAGTTCGACGCCGTGGCCAGGGATTGGCAGGAGGAGAGGCGCGACCGTAAGCGGGAGGTCGGAACGGGCTAAGTGGTTCAAAGGGTTGGGTTTCGGAATCGGTCACAATTACCGGGAAGCTGCCCCACCCTGGCCGATCTGCCCGACCTTCGAAATCGTGTGTTGCGTTACCCGGAAGCCTAAGTTACTGTCAGAATAGAAGTTAGCGGCTCCACACTCTGACGCCTCTATTGGTGCAGTTCCTGCTTTGTGCTCCCGCGGGTGAAAGCGTACGCCTGCGGAGGCGTCCAGAAGGAGGTTGAGGGGAGCATGTGGAGTCGGCTTAACGTGGTGTGGCTGCGGCGACGGTGGGCGAGCCAGGAAGACGATCCCGGTCGAAGGGCGCGGGTCGCCCGGCCGGAGAAGAGTTCCGGGGGCGGGAACGGGCGTAAGAGTGTGGCGGAGGCGGTGCGGCGCGAGTTGTACGCTCGATCGGTCATCATCGACTGCACCCATGCCGACTGCGCAGGTATGTTCCTGACTGGAGCCCGGGAGATCAACCATCTTCGGGGCAGCGGCTCGCGTGTGGTATTGCGTTGCACGCGGCACCCGGACGACCACGAGCTAACGGTCTCGATCGAGCCGTGCACACCTGAGGAGGTTGAGCGCCTCAAGGCGTCACTCTTCCGAGGCGAGCGATTGGCGTGTGTGCGTTGTGGGACCCCACTCGAGTTGGGGTCTGTGGAAGCGAAGGACGGTTGGGCCAAGTCGCTCGACAGCGGGGCGGCATTCCACTGTCCCTGGTGCGGGGTGAGTTGGGCGATACCGGCCGATATGAAAGGCCGTGTCGGTTAGCCCGGGTCCTGCATCAGCACGAGAGCACAACAAGGAGCCCAGCATCATGAAAGTGGAGAAAGCGGCGGCGCAGGATCTTCGCGGTATCGCGGCCAATACGGTACGAGATCTTGCCCTGGGCTTGCGTCTGGCCTTGCTGCGAATGGAGAGCTTCGAGCCGGGGCAGGGTAAAGACGCCGCCCGCGAGCTGGCCGAACAGCTGTCAGCTTCGGCGCGCCGGGCGGTGGAGCTCTATTACCTGGAGTCGCTAACCCAGGCGGTGGCGATCAGCGAGGGTCCGCTGAAAGTGAGAAGGCAATCGGGACTGGACTTTCTCAATACCGACGAGGCGACGGAAATACAGCAGCTTAAGAGCGATGTGACCGGTTGCTATAACAAAGTCGGATTCACGCTTTTGCTCGAGTGCGAGCTGGAGCGGGCGAAGCGGCGTGACCTGCCGCTTTCCCTGGCGCTGTTCAAGCTCGATCCACCGAACGAGAGCCTGGTTCGTGAAGTCGCCAAGCAGGGACGCGAGTGCTGCCGCCTACTGGATGTGCTGGGCGTCTTCGACGGTCGTGGCATCGGGATGTTGTTACCCGACACCGGGCCCGAGGGCGCTCAGGTCGCCGCGCAGCGGGTCTTGTCCTCGTACCTGTCGGCCCGCGAGCTGGAAGGCGACAATGGTGCGGAACGGCTTCTGGTTGGGGTTGCAAGCCATCCGGAGGATGGCTCGGAGTTCCACGAGTTGCTGGTCATAGCCGACGAGAGGGCGGGCGGCTACTCGCTGTTGGAGGAAGCGGTCAGCATGCGTTGAAGAGCCGGAAGGTCCTCAAGCTAATTTCTGGGGTGGTGTGCCGTTCGCATGCCACCCCTTTCTAACGGAGGGGAGTGAGGGAGCGCTAATAGAGTGAGGGAGCAGTGGAGTTAGGGAGACTTCGAGTTGAGAGCTGTCTCTTACCTCGCAGTCTCCCTAACTCAATTGCTCCCCGAATCCCTAGGTCTTAGTCGTGGAGAGCAGTGTCAGACCGATGCCCAGGAAAAGGAAATTGGGGAGCCACGCAGCCAGCGTAGGCGGGATCACCCCGCCGGCTCCCATGCCCTGGGAGATCCGAACGCAGATCAGGTAGAGCAGCACCGTGGCGAGAGCGATCCCGACGCCCACTGCCGGACCTCTGCGGCCGGTGCTCATGCCGAGCGCCGAGCCGAACAGAACGACGACCAGGCAGGCCAGTGGGAACGAGATCTTGAGCGCCTGCTCGACGACGAGCTCGCGAGCGTCACCGCCGGACCGCTGAATCGATTCGATGAACTCGCCCAGCTCCCAGTAGTTCATCTCCTCGGGGTCCTTCGGTTCCGCCAGCAGCTGCGCGGGTGACTCCGTGAAATCGCGGAGCATCAGCGTGTCGAAGGCGAACGTTACCGCGCGCTGCTGCGTCGGGTAGTAGCGCAGGTAGCCGTCACGCAGCAGCCAGCGGCCGTCCTCCCAATCGGCGACCGGCGCATAGATCCTGTACGTCGGGTATTCCGGCCCCGTCCCTTCGCGATCGATGACGATATCACTGATCCGACCCGTCGCCGACACCAAGCGCTTGATCGTATAGGCCCGCCCGCCGTCCGCGCCGTAGACGAATTGGGTTCTAATCGCGCGGGTGGAACCGGCGCGTTCGCCGAGCGTCTCGGCTCGCAGACGGTTCGTTAACGGCACCAACTCGGCGAGACCCAGGCCGACGACGCTCAGCAGGATGCCCGCCGCGATCAGCGGGGCGATCACACGGTAGAAGCTGATCCCGCTGGCCTTCGCCGCGGTTATCTCGAAGTTGCGACTCATCAAGGCGACGGTGAACACGGCGCCGAACAGGGCGGCGACCGGGAAGGAGAGGGACATCTGGTAGGGGAAGTCGTACAGGTAGGCCATGAACACCTGCTGCGGCGTCAGCCCACGGGCGAGGTAATTGTCGAGGTCGTCGGTCAGCTTGATGATCATGAACATGAGGGGCGCGCCGACCACGCAGACCAGCCAGACCTTCACGAAGAAGCCGACGACGTAGCGGTCGAGAATCCTCATGAGGCGGATCCCTGCCGGCTTCGCGAGAGCTTTGCGATTCGCACGATCGCAGAGGACCAGCGGCGAAGCCACGACGGAACGAGGCGGAAGCGTCGCGTACCCGAGCGAGTGACGAAGAAGAAGATGATGCAGCCCAGCGCGGCGAATAACACGTTCGGTGCCCACATCGACCAGAACGGCGACATGTAGTTCCGGTCGGCGAACTCTTCGCCGCCGATCAGGAAGACGTAGTACACGCAGAATACCGTCAAGCTGACTCCGATCACCATCCCGATCCCGCCACGTTGGAAACGGACGCCGACCGGCGCTCCGATCAGCACGAAGACGATGGCAGCCACCGGGATCGCGAACTTCTTCTGGATCTCGACGGCGTACCTGGCCCGCTCGCGTCGCTGCAAGTCACGCCGGGAAGCGATCCGCTGAAACTCGTTGCGCATCATCACTGAGTAACCGACGGGTGTACCGTTCGGCGGCCAGTTCTGACCACGTTGGACCGAGTATCGCGCCCGGAGCTCTTCGCGGCTGATGGCGGAGCGCTCCTCGCGAGGAGGGGGCGGAGTTTCGGGTCCGATATCCGAACGCTGCCTCGGGCGCTCGGGCTGTCTGTCCTCGATCGCCGAATCGCCCGGTATGTCGAGCAGGATCGTTTCAGAGACCCGGTCCCCTTCCGTGGGTGGCGTTCGAACGGGCGAAGATGAGTCGATGATCGCCTGGATGGAGTCGTCGATCTCCTTTAAGCGATCGCGCCGCTTCAGAACCTCCATCTGCATCATGGTGATGTTCATCTCGCGGTCGCCCCGCCAGTCCGTTCCCCGGCCGCGCTCCAGTTCGTTGCTCACATCGGGGACGCGGAACACCTGCTTCCCATAATATGTGCGTTGCTCCATCGTCGGGTCTTCGGTGTCCAGCTCATGCATCGAGCCATCGAACAGCGTGAGATACAGGTCCGTCTGCGTCTCATTGAACGCCATGAAGCCCGAGTCGGCATAGATCGTCCTGTTCACGTTCGGTCTGCCGAGATCGAAGATGATCAGGTCCCGCATGACACTCCGCATCCGGTCGATCCGAGCCGTCTGAAGGAAGAGCTTACCGTCCACGACTTCGTTGATCACCCGTTCACGCAACTCGAACGTCGGTTGTTTGCGACCGATATCGGACAGCAACATGCGCAGGGCGTGATTCGACTCGGGCAACAGGCGGTCGTTGAACCAGATCATCCCCGTTGCGACCGCGCTGGCCGCGATCAGGACCGGGAACATGAGACGGAAGAGGCTGACCCCTCCGGCCTTGATGGCGGTGATCTCGTTGTCACCGCTCAGCCGGCTGAACGTGTAGAGCACCGCCACGAGCACTGCCATCGGCATCGTCATGGCGAGGATGAAGGGAATCGAAAGGCCGAATACTTCCCCAATGACGTACCAGGGCAGTCCCTTGCCCACCAAGTCGCTGAAACGCTTGGCCAACTGGTTCAGGAGCATGAGGCCCGTGAGAACGCCCAGGGCGGCTATGAAAGGCCCCACGTGCTCGCGAAGAATGTAACGCCTCAGTATCTTCATAAGCTGTCGAGAACCTGCGGATTCCGTCCCAAGTCATACACCGGTTTCGGCCCAAAGGTGCGCCTGAAACTCGCGTCGATCGGCTGTGCTGCCGTAATTCTGGCCCTGGGCTCGCTGCCACGGCAAGCCGTTGGAGGCTTCGTCCCGCTGCCGCAGGCCCTGGCCCAGGACACTACCGGACCTGCTCCCGGCCCGGTCCGCCTCGCCATCGGCCTGAAAACCTTCCCGCTGCCGTTTCCAACCGCTTTCGCCTCGCGGCTGCCCGACCCGGCCCGCCAGAGGCCGGAGCTAAAGCTGCGCCTCCGCAATTGGGGAGAGATCTGGGCTGAGGAGATGGCTGCCCGCTCCTTGGAACGGCGGTCGGCGCTCTGGCTTGAGAGTAGACCGCTCGCCGCCGAGACGCCACAGCGCGGAGTCGAGGTAGTACGAGAACTGTCGGAAGAGGAGGAGTTGGCTGAAGTCGCCAGGGCCAGGGCCCGGGCCGACTCCGTCAGGGAGGTCGTCGGCCCGATCGCTGCGCCGCCCGAGTCGCCGGCCCCCGCCGCGGAGCAGGCGGCTGTTCCCGATGTGTTCAGCCAGTACGCCGACTTGGGCTTCGCCGTGGACGGTCGTGTCGAGCTGGGCGGTGGCTGGAACCGTTTCCGGCCGTGCGATGTGACGCTCCGGCTCAACTGTGATCCGAGCCTGGTGCCGACCCTCAAGCCGGATATCCAGTTCGGCGCCCGTGTGGGTGGGACGGTTTCGGAGCGCATCCACGTGAACGTGGACTACGATAAC
>JBDHHZ010000078.1:0-9866 GCA_039589115.1 Gemmatimonadota bacterium
GGAGGGAACGACCGGGCTGCCCGACGGCACGCCGGCCGGCGCCCGGTCCGACCGGATCACCTCGTTGATCGACATCTTCCCGACGCTGCTGGAGCTGACAGGCCTACCCGAGAAGGAGGGGCTGGACGGCCGCAGCCTGGTTCCCTTGCTAAAGGACCCGGCAGCCGCCTGGGATTATCCCGCCATCACCACCTATGACTTCTCCGAGTACTCGATCCGCAGCGAGCGCTGGCGGTACATCCGCTACATCGACGGCAGCGAGGAGTTGTACGATCACGCGAACGACCCGGAGGAATGGACCAACCTGGCGGCGGATCCGGCCTTTCGGGAAATAAAGGACGAGATGGCCGGCTACATTCCGGCGGACCCGGCGCCACTGGCGGAGACTTCCTACGCTATCTCCCCGCACCACGTGCCGCCCTTCAGGAGCTTGGAGCACTATCTCGAGTGGAAGAGCCGGCAGTCGAGCGGAAGGTGAACGATGCGATACAGACAGCTGGGTAACTCAGGAGTCAAGGTCAGCACGATCTCACTGGGTAGCTGGCTCACCCTCGGACATAAGATGGACGAAAAGGCAGCGGTGAAATCCGTGCATCGCGCCTTCGAACTGGGCATCAACCTGTTCGACACGGCGAACGTCTACGCGAGCGGACGAGCCGAAGAGATGCTGGGCACGGCGCTGAAGCCGCTGCCGCGATACGAGTACCTGCTCGCCACCAAGGCGTACTTCCCGGTCGGGCCCGGGCCCAACGATCGCGGACTGTCGCGCAAGCACATCTTCGAGCAGGTGCACGCGAGCCTGCGGCGGCTGGGCACCGACTACGTAGACCTGTTTCAGTGCCACCGTTACGATGACGAGACACCGCTGGACGAGACGTTGCGGGCGATAGACGACCTGATCGCACGCGGCGATGTGCTGTACGGTGGCGTGAGCTTGTGGTCGGCGGAGAACATCGCCGACGCTGTGAAGTTGGGCCGCGAGCTGGGACTGAGAAGGCTCATCTCGAACCAGCCGCAATATCACATCTTCCAGCGGGAGATCGAGACGAACGGCGTTATGGAGATCTGCTCCCAGGAAGGATATGGCCTGATAGTCTACTCACCGCTGGCGCGCGGCCTGCTCTCCGGTAAGTACACCTCGCTGAACGATGTGCCAGCCGATTCACGGGCCGCTGACGAGGTCGGCAAGACGTTCATGGGCCCCTGGTTCAGCGATGAAGGGCTGGCTACGGTCGAGCGGCTACGAGAGATCGCCGAGGAAGCCGGCCTGACGCTACCGGAGCTGGCGCTGGCCTGGTGCCTGCGACGTCCCGAAATCACATCGGCGATCATCGGCGCTACGAAACTCGAGCATGTCGAGGCCAACGCCGCGGCCGCGGATATCGAGCTAGCGGAGGATGTGGTCGAGGCGATCGATCGGGCGACCGCCGGCTAGCGGTTGCCGACCGGCTCCAGGAAGATCTCCATGACACCGCCGCATACGGCGGGACTCCACGACAGATAGTCGTCGGTCAACTCGACGGTGACCAGGCGAGCGACCCCAGTCTCGATCACTTCGGCCGCCGCCCCCAGCACTTCCGCCTCCCCGCAACCGCCGCCGATCGTGCCGACCAGTGCGCCGTCGGCGCCGATCAGCATCTTGCTGCCCGTCTCCCGCGGTGTGGAGCCCTTTACACGTACGACGGTGGCCAGCG
This sequence comes from Gemmatimonadota bacterium, assembly GCA_039589115.1. Taxonomy (GTDB): domain Bacteria; phylum Gemmatimonadota; class Gemmatimonadetes; order Palauibacterales; family KS3-K002. Next base: position 1,695 of record JBDHHZ010000078.1, read on the forward strand.
CGGCTCGCCGGCCTGACCCGGCGGCGTTCAGCGTAGCGGCGTAAACTTCACGATCTTCCAAGAGCTACTCGCCTTTCTGCTTCGTCGTGCGGGCTCGCGCGACGCGATCGAGCACGCGCTCCTCACCGCTCAACTTCTCGCCGCTCCCACCCCTACGGAGTGCGACGATCTCGGCGGCGATGGCGAGAGCGATCTCTTCCGGTGTTTCGGCGCCGATATCGAGACCGATCGGCGCATGGACATCGGTCAGTCGTTGCGGATCGATCCCGTCGGCGACCAGCGCCTCGAAGGTGGCCCGCACGCGCCGCCGGCTGCCGATCATACCTAGATAGGCCGGCCGGGTATCCATCTTCAGCAGCTGATGGATGCAGTCGTAGTCGTATTTGTGACCGCGGGTCACGAGCACGATGTAGCTGGCGGGCCCGACGTCCAGCTCCTTGAACGGATCGGAGAAATCGAGCAGGCGCACGCGCTCGGCTTCGGGGAACCACTTCTCGTCGGCGAACTCGGGACGGTCGTCGGCGACCGTCACACGAAAGCCGAGCATAGCACCGATCCGGTGCAGAGGGCGCGCGATGTGACCCGCCCCGACGATCAATAGCTCGGGCAACGCGCTTTGCGACTCGATATAGAGCTGCCAAGCACCGTCCGGCGCTTCGATCTCCCGGATACCGCGCTCGTCTTCGGCTAGACACTCGCGAGCCGAGGCTACCGCCCGCTCGTCCAGCTCGGCCGGGCCAAGCGTGCCCTGCAACGAATCCGCCGTGACCACGAGCCGCTTGCCCACAGCGCCTTGATCGGGCGCGCTCACCACGGTCACCAGGGCGACGGGCTCGCCGCCCTCCTGCGCCTCCAGCGCCCGCTGCGCCGCCTGCGCCGATGAGATCTCGTCTGTTCCGCTCACTCGAGCTCCCCAAAGTGCAACCGGTAGACGTCCGGCGTATCCACATCGACCAACACACCGGGATCGTTCGCTTCCAGCTCGGCCGCCTCGTCCGCATGAGCGCGAATCACCGAGCGCGCCCCCTCCGGTGGATCGCCGTCCAGCAACTCCTCGAACAGGCGCGCGCTGAACAGGACGGGGTGCCCGCGCCGGCCGCCGTGCGTGGGCATAACGATGGGCGCATCGCGCTCCAAGTACTCTCCGATCAGCGCCTCGACCGTGGCGGGCGCCACCAGAGGATAGTCGACGGGGAGGACGATCGCTGCATCGGCCCCGAGCGGCAGCACACGCAGCCCGGCGCGCAGCGACTCGATCTGTTCCGTGCCGAGCCCGCCACCCCGGGCCACCCGGCCGCCGGCGCCGGCGGTCAGTTCGAAGATGCCGGCATCGTCCACGTTCAATACGACCACGACGTCCGTGCAACCGCCCGTCTTGAGCGTCCGGATGGCGCGCTCCAAGAACGTCTCGTCCCCCACCTTCAGGGTCGCCTTCGGCCGGCCCATGCGCTGCGAGCGGCCGCCGGCGAGTACTATCCCGGCGATCATAGTCGCAAAATGAACCGCCGCTCGAGCCCCGTCAAAGAGAGCGAGGGCGGCGCGGAGGGACCGGCCGAACATTCGACAGCCGACAGCCGACAGCCAACAATCGAGTACTGCTCGACAATCGACGCCCGACCTCCGATTCGCGGCGCCCGACATCGCCAAGCGAGTCGGGCGTCGGGCGTAGAAAGTCGGGTGTCGTACGTTGGGCAGTACTCGATTGTGGGCTGTGGATTGTCGGCTGTCGGCTGTCGGATTCTCCTCAGGGTCTCATCAACTACGAACCTCAGCCCCGCCCCAGCGCCGAAAGCATCTCCTCGACGGTCGTGAACTTCACCCGCGGCCGGCCCTCCTTCTCTCCCCTGGCATCCTCCAGCTCTTTTAGGCGCTTCCAGTCGTCCCAGGAGATGAAGTCAGGCTGATGACTGCGGACGAGCTCTTCCGCGGCCGCTAGATCGGGGCTCTCGGGATCGAGCGCCGCGCCGGCTGCCAGGTCCTCGAGCATGTTATCGACCGTCTCCACGGCACAGGGCTTGTTGGTGCCGATCACGCCTGACGGGCCGCGCTTGATCCAGCCGGCGACGTAGACGCCCTTTACCTGCTCGCCGCTCTCGGGGTCGACGACGCGCCCCTTCTCGTTGGGGACGATTCCCCAGCGATCGTGAAACGGCAGCCCGGCCAGCGGCGTGCCGCGATAGCCAACCGACCGGAACACCATGTCGATCGGGATCTCCTCGAACTGGTCGGTAGATTTCGGCCGGAGTGACCCGTCATCACTGACGTAGAGCTCGTTCTTGACCAGGCGCATGCCTGTGACGCCACCGTCATCGTCGCCGTACAGCTCCACCGGCGAGACGAGGAAGCGAAGCGTCAGCTTGGTCGGCAGGCCCGCGCCCGGCCGGTCGACATAGCCCTGCAGGATCTCGACCTTCTTTGCCGTAGCCTTGTCGCCGCTCTCCTCCAGCGCTTTCCGGCTCAATTCGTCGAGTCGCACCTCTTCCGCAACAACGGCGAGATCGGCGCCGGCCAGCTCGCCCAGCTCCTTCACCTCGGGGTTGGTGAAGGCGGCCTGAGCCGGTCCGCGTCGACCGAGGATGTAAACCTCCTTGATGTTGCTGCCGTTCAACGCCTCCGCCGCATAGTCGGCGATATCGGTCGTCGCCAACTCCTCCGGCGTGCGGCACAGAATGCGCGCGACATCGACCGCGACGTTACCGACGCCGACGACGGCGACGCACTCGACGGACAGATCGAACTCGTACTCGCGATAGTCGGGATGCCCGTTGTACCAGGCGACGAATTCCGTCGCCGGGTGGCTACGCTTCAAGTCCTCGCCGGGGATGCCCATCTGCCGGTCCGTCTGGGCCCCGGTGGTGAAGCAGATCAGATGGTAATGTTGCCTCAGGTCATCCAGCGTCACGTGCGCACCGAAGTTCACGTTACCGAAGAAACGGAAGTTCGGGTTAGCGGCGGTCTTCTCGAACACGCGGGTAACGTTCTTTATCTTCTCGTGGTCGGGAGCCACACCGAACCTGACGAGCCCGAACGGTACCGGCAGCCGGTCGTACATATCGACCTGAACCACGAGGTCCTTCTGCTTGAAGAGCTTCTCCGCGGCATAGAAACCGGCGGGGCCGGAACCGACGATAGCTGCCCGGAGCGGTTGCGCGTCCGTTCCCGCTTGGTTCATCGCTCGCTCCTTGCAGTTGCTTGAACCCGTAATGAAGCCACGATCGCCTGAGATGTGAGTCGCCTAATCATAAAGAAACCGGGTAGGCCCCGCGACCCGACACGGGGCTATTGCGGCACCGCGGAGAGGCCTAGGTTAAGGCCAGCCCAATCAGCCCCACAACACGAGAACGCGCCATGAAACGTCTGCTCCTTACGCTCGTCCTGACGCTTATCGCCGCTCCGCTTCACGCCCAGCAGCGCCCGCTGGGAACGCTCCGCGAGCGGGCGGAGATCCAGCAGGGCTGGCTGAGCCTGCGCCTCGAGCGCGTGCTGCCGCGCCTGATGCGGGAGCACGGCGTGGACATGTGGATCATACCGATGCGGGAGTACAATGAGGACCCGGTTTTCGCCGGCCTCGTCGCGCCGACCACCTTCGCGGCGCGCCGCCGCACCATCTACGCCTTTTGCGATCGCGGGCTCGAGGAGGGCATCGATCGTATCGCTATCGGCGGCAACTCGCAGGGCGGCCTCTACCGGGTCGTACGCGATCCGAGCGCGGGAGTCGGCGCGGCGGCCGGATACGAGCGACGCGCCGAGCCGTTCGGACCCGACCAGTGGAGACTGCTATCGCCCGTCGTGGAGGAGTGCGACCCGCAGACCATCGCCGTGAACATCTCCCATACCTTCGCCTTCGCCGACGGGCTGAGCGCCGGCGAATGGCAGCAGATGGAGGCGGCGCTTCCGGAGGTATACAAAGAGAGGATCGTTCAGCGCGAGCGGCTGGCCGTCGACTACCTCGCCGAGCGGCTGCCCGAGATGCTACCAGTCTTCATCGAGATGACGAAAGTCGCCCACGAGATCATCGTGACGGCCTTCTCCAACGAGGTCATCACACCCGGCGTCACGCGCACGAGGGACGTCGCATGGTGGATGCGCCAGCAGTTGAACGACATGGGGCTCGATACCTGGTTCAATACCTCGGTCGAAGTGCAACGACGGGGCGTCCAGATGGGCGACTCCGCCAACCCGGTCATCCTGCACGGCGATGTCCTGCACTGCGACTTCGGGGTCACCGCGCTCGGCCTCAACACCGACACCCAGCACATGGGCTACGTGCTGCGGCCCGGCGAGACCGACGCGCCGCAGGGACTCTATGACGCGCTGGCCGCCGGGAACCGGCTGCAGGACATCGTATTGGAAGAGCTGGCGCCCGGCCGCGCCGGCAACGAGGTGCTGAGCGAATCGCTCTCGCGCATGGCCGACGCGGGTATCAACGGGACGGTGTACAGCCACCCCGTCGGCGATCACGGCCACGGCGCCGGATCCCTGATCGGGCTCTGGGACCGCCAGGAGGGCGTGCCGGGGCGCGGCGACGTGCCCATCCGGCCCAACACCTGGTACTCCATCGAGCTGCAGGCGACGACGCCGGTTTCCGAGTGGGACGGCCAGCAGGTGCGCATGGCGCTGGAAGAGGACGCGTACCTGGACGCCGACGGCGCGCGCCACTGGGTGCTGAGCCGCCAGGAGCGGTTCCACCTAGTGCAGTGAGCCCGCTGCGCCAGCATGTGACTCGAGACAGATCAGACCGACAGCTGAGATTCGAACGCGATGCCCCGTCAGACAAAAGGAGGATCCATGTTTCACCGAACAGGCATGACCGTACCTATCGTAGTGCTCACCGGGAGTCTACTCCTCGGGTGTCCTGCGCCCCAAACCAGCCAGCCAGAGGACGTGACCGAACAGATGCAGGCGGCTGATGCAGAGTTCGTGGCGGCCTTTGCGGCAGGGGACGCCGGAGCGCTCGCGGCGCTTTACACAACCGACGGGATGCTACTTCCGCCCAACGCCGATTTCGTCTCCGGCACGGAAGCGATACAAGGATTCTGGCAGGCGGTCATGGACGCCGGTGTAGCCAGCGCGGAGCTGAGGGTCGAAGAAGCGCAGGGGCTCGGTGATACCGCTTGGGAGGTTGGCCATTACGCTCTCTACGATTCCTCCGGCACAGCAATCGACGAGGGCAAGTACATCGTCATCTGGAAGAGGACCGAGGCCGGCTGGAAACTCCATCGGGACATTTGGAACAGCAGCATAGCCGTCATGACCGAGTGAGCCCATGACCGACAGACCGCTGTTGGGCATCGGGCGCCACATGATCCCGATCCCGCGTAGAGTGTGGCAACGGCGCATAAAGGCCAAAGCTCGCAAGATTCGCGCAGGGCTTGGCTTCATGTCCGAGGACCATCACAGAGTACGTGACTTCGTCGTCACAGAGTTACCTCGAGCTGGAGCGCCGTTGCCGCCCGAATCGATCGCAGAGAAGCTCGATCTCGCCGTCCCTCAGGTCAGGTCCATTCTGGACGAACTGGAGAAGCATCTCACGTTCCTGTTCAGGGATGACCGAGGGGCGGTGAACTGGGCGTATCCGGTGACGGTGGACGAGACACCGCATCGGGCCAGCTTCGGCACCGGTGAGGAGGCTTATTCGCCTTGAGCTGTCGACGGCTTTGCCATGCCCTTCGTGCAAGGGCACCTACGGAATGAGCCGGTCGCGGTTACGATCAGAACGGAATGCGCCCACTGCTCTCTGCCGCTGCAGATCGAGGTGGACAGTGAGCTGAGGTACAGCGTCACGGAGGGGGCGGATCCGTTGGTCTTCCTTCCGCTCGTGAACTTCGCGAAGTTGAGGGACCCGAGCATCATCGACGCCTTTTGAAGGAAGTCGGTATTCTTCTGGTCAGAAGAACACGCAAGAGAGCAGCGTCGAAAGACCGGGGGAGATCGCGGCTTGTATCTCTCCTTGAAGGAAACCGTCTTTCTCACCCCCATCATACAGGGAGCGGTGTTCGGGTTCCCGCGACGATAGCTTCCGGCGGAGGTCTAGTTGATCGCGCTCCAACTTACACCCGTTGTGTTGAGCCTGCTCGTGCTGGGCGCACATTTCCTGCGGGCCGGCAACCCGGTCCTGATGGCGCTGGCCCTGGTCCTGATGAGCCTGCTGGTCGTCCCTCGCACCTGGGCAGCCCGCGTCGTACAGATTGCCCTGGTGCTGGGAGCGGTGGAATGGACGCGAACGCTGATCCGGATCGCGACCCAGCGGGCCCAGGAGGGGGAGCCGTATCTGCGACTCGCGATCATCCTGGGCGGCGTAGCGCTGGTGACCGCGCTATCGAGCCTGGTGTTCCGCACAGCGAGGCTTCGAAGCAGGTACAGCCCCGGATCAGCTGCATCTCATGGCTGAAGTGTCGATAGTAGAGATCGCGCGCGAGTTCGCCGCCCGAATCAACCGGCGCGATGCCGACCTCCTCGCCGAGTTGATGACCGAGGATCACGTATTCGTGGACTCGATGGGCGGCACGATGAGCGGTCGCGACTCGATGCGAGAGGGTTGGATCGGCTACTACGAGATGGTCCCCGACTACTGGATCAAGGTCGAAGAGACGATGGCGTCGGGCGACGTCGTGATAATGCTGGGAAGCGCCGGCGGCACCTACAGCGCGGATGGAACGCTGCACGCCGAGAATCGCTGGGAGACACCGGCGGCCTGGAGGGCGGTCATCCGCGGCGATCGAGTCGCCGAATGGCGAGTATACGCGGACAACGAGCCCATCCGAGCTGTCATACGCAGGCTCTCCGAATGAGCGAGATACCCGAGCAACTACACTCCGCGCTACCCGAGCGCTACCAGCTTCAGCGCGTGCTGGGACGTGGGGGCATGGCGACCGTGTACCTGGCCGAGGATCTCAAGCACGGCAGGAAGGTCGCGGTCAAGGTCCTGCACCCGGACCTGGCCGCATCGATCGCCGCCGAACGCTTCCTGAGAGAGATCGGATTCGCCGCCCAGCTGACTCACCCACACATCCTCATGCTCATCGATTCGGGGGAGGCCGGCGGCTTTCTCTACTACGTGATGCCATTCGTGGAGGGCTCGCTGCGTGGGCTCCTCGATCGTGAGGGACGCCTGGAAGCGGACAGAGCGCTGGAGATGACCCGGGAAGTCGCCGACGCTCTGGACTACGCCCACCGGCAAGGAATCCTGCACCGCGATATCAAGCCAGAGAACATCCTGCTCGCCGAAGGCCACGCGGTGGTTGCCGACTTCGGCGTCGCGAAGGCGATCTCAACGGCGGGCGGCGAAAACGTCACGCGCACAGGGTTCCCCGTGGGCACGCTGGGCTACATGAGTCCAGAGCAGGCGGCCGGGCGCAGCGATCTCGATGAGCGGACGGACATCTACAGTCTGGCCAGCGTCTTCTACGAGGCGGTGACCGGCGAACCGCCGGGGATGTGGCTGACCGACGAGGCGGGGCGACTGGGCCGTTTCATCAAAGCGCCGCCGCATCATCGCGAGGTGCTGGACCGGCTGCCCGGCTTCGTCGAAGCGACGCTCGTGCGGGCGATGCGGTTGGAGCCGGAGCATCGATTCCAGACCGCCGGCGAATTCGCGCGGGCTTTGGCAGACGCGTTCAGCGGCAGGCGACGCTACAGCGAGGAGGAAGCGCACGAGATCGTCAAGCATGCCGCCGAGTTGGAGGCTCGCCCCACGCAGGACGGAGCCCTCTCGCTGGGCGGCATCCAGCAGATCGCCGCCGAGGCAGGCATCCCCCCGGCACACGTGCACGAAGCCGCCCGCGCCCTGGACAAGCCGGCGACCGGCATCGTGCGGGGCGGTTACTACGGTGTCACTGGGAAAGTCGAGATGGAGGAAGTCGTCACCGCCCGGGTGTCGCCGCGTGAGTACGCCCCCATCCTGGAAGACATCCGGCGCACCTTCGGTCAATCCGGACAGATCAAAGAGACGTTCGACCAGTCCCTGTTCTGGGAATCGAGGCCGGGCCCACTGAGGGGTCGCGCACAGATCACGCTGAGCCCGAGAGGCGGCCAGACCACGATCCGCATAACGGAGTATCCAGGCGAAGAGATAGCCCTCAGCGTCTTGTTCGGCATTGGCGGCTTGGGGCTAGGCGCTGCAGCCGTCGCCATAGCCCAGTCCCTGGGGATCGAATTGTGGTTCGGCGGCTT
>JBDHHZ010000079.1:0-9865 GCA_039589115.1 Gemmatimonadota bacterium
TTCGATGTGGAATATGTTCACCTGTATGAACTGATAAAGCACGAATGAGCCCCTGCTCCGGAACAGGGATCGCGCGGTTGTAGCCCATTTGGGAATTCTTGAACCGATTCGGTGATTCGGTGATTCGGGGGGTCGGGGAGGTTCAGATGTCTCGGAGGCTTCCGATCGTCAGTGCAAGCTCCTCATACCGCGACAGCGAGGGCGCTGAAGGGGCTACGAGCGGACATTTGGAGCGCCTTGGCCTGTGCAGCGTCTCTGCCCGAGCGCCGCGCGACATGAAGCGAGAGCCTCTTCAGCGCCCGAGCCGCAGACGCGACCGTCAGGCGCGGCGATGGCGCAGCCAGAAGAGCGCGATGATCGTCTTCGCGTCCTGCTGCTCGCCGGCGAGATAATCCTGCCAGAGCTCGTCGGTGGTCTTTTCGACGATCTTTATGTCCTCGTCGCCGACGCCGTGCCCGATCGTCGAGTCCGGCGCGCCGCTCACCTCGCCGTAGTATAGAAAGACGCGCTCCGAGGTCCCGCCGGGCGACACGTAGAACGTGGCGATCGGCTCCAGGCCCTCGACATCGTAGCCGGTCTCCTCGCGGATCTCGCGGGCGATCGCAGCGTCGGCTGTCTCGTCCTCCTCGAAGCCGCCGGCAACGATCTCGGTAGTCCAGCCGGGCCCTTTCTCGAGCGTCGGATAGCGGAGCTGTTCGACCAGAACGAGCCGCCCGCTGTCACAGTTGACGAGCAGGGCGGCCACCGAGTCGCCACGCTCGAAGCTCAGTTCCCGGGCCGGCGCGCTCCATGTGCCGTCGTGCTTGCGGTGCTCGATGACGGCCTCCTCGATCTTGAAGATGTCGTCGAACACGTACCGCTTCTCCAGCACCCTCACTCTCTCCATTCGCCTTGACCTCGAGATCGCGTGTGGTCAGCCGCCGGCCCCACGGCCGGTCTCCCGCCGTCAAGAGAGCGCCGCCCCGGCCTGCCCGCAACGGGTGACAGGCTGCCCCAATTCGACGCGGGAGAGTCCCGCGGCTGGTTGGCCTTTCTTGGGCCTGCTGTGCTCCGGGGAGGAACGCCCTTTGCGTGGTGGTGTGCCCGGTTGTAGACTGACAGGCCGCGCCCGGCGCGGCGGGAACTCTAAACGTGGGAAGCAACTGGGAGCGTAGCAGATGACAGACAAGAAAGCTGATCTGGCGGGTCCCGGCATCGGCGACTATGCCGATCTGGAGAAGGTCTTGCCCAACGACTATACCCCTCTCCTGGATCGCAAGGAGACGATGCGGGCCCTCTTCGGGGTGAAGAGCTACATCGAGGAGAACCTCTGTAAGGAGCTCAACCTGATGATGGTGCAGGTCCCGTTGATCGTCGACGTCGAGAGCGGTGTCAACGACATGCTGGACCGTGACGGTTCTCGCACCCCGGTCGGACTCCACATCTCGAACGACTACGACAAGAACCCAATCGACGCTCAGGTCGTGCAGGCGGCCACCAAGTGGAAGCGTGTCGCCTTGCAGCAGTTCGGGATGAAGCCCGGCGAGGGGCTGTGCACCGACATGAAGGCGGTGCGCAAGGACTACTTCCTCGACCACGACCACAGCGCCTACGTCGACCAGTGGGACTGGGAGCTGGCGATCACCGACAAGGAGCGCAACCTCGGCTTCCTGACGAACGTCGTGAAGAAGATCTGGAAGGTCCTCGTGGATGCAGGGAAGTACGCCGAGGAGGAATTCCCGGCGCTCAAGGGGAAGTATCCCGCCATACCCGAGGAGCTGACCTTCCTGCACGCCGAAGAGATCCTCGAGATGTACCCGGACCTGCCTCGCAAGCAGCGCGAGACGCAGGTAATCCAGGAATACCCTGCCATCTTCATCTACGGGATCGGCTGGACTCTCGCCGACGGCTACCCGCACGAGATGAGGGCGGCGGACTATGACGACTGGGTGACCGAGACGACCTCGAAGGACGGCCGGCCCATGCACGGGCTCAACGGCGACATCCTGGTCTGGAACCCGGTGACCAAGCGGCGCCACGAGCTCACCTCGATGGGCGTCCGCGTGAACGCCGATACGCTGAAGAAGCAGCTCGAGATGAGCAACCAGCTGGACAGTCTGGAGCTGCCGTATCACAAGGCGATCGTCAACAACGAGGTGCCGCTGAGCATCGGTGGCGGCATCGGGCAGTCCCGCACGTACATGTACCTGCTGAGGAAGGCGCACTTGGGTGAGGTCAGCGTCACCGTGTGGCCGAAGATCCTCAAAGACATGTGTGCGGCGCGGAACATCCACGTTCTGGAATAGAGCGGACTACAGCCGGCACACCGCGGGTTGCCACGGGGTCGGTCCCCGCGGCAACCCGTGTTTGCTAAGGGCCCAAACGTTCATATTGTTCAGCGACGCGGAGCCCCGGGTGTCCAGGACTTCCTGGAGGGTGTGGAGATGAGCGAACGTGAAGATCCGCTGGTTCCGGCTGCCGAGAGTCTGGAGAGCGAGTTGGGCAAGCCGCGCTCCGAATGGACGATCGACGACTTGGTGGACCTGGCCGGCAGCCGGAGCATCCGCATCGTCAGCCTCATGCACGTGGGAGGGGACGGTTGCCTCAAGACGCTCGACTTCGTGCCGCAGAGCGCGGCCCACCTGAGAGACATCATCGAGGCCGGTGAGCGGGCCGATGGCTCGAGCCTGTTCGCCGGGCTGGGGATCCCCACCGAGGCCTCCGACATCGTACTGCGGCCCCGGGTGAGACGCGCCTTCCTGGACCCGTTCGCCGCCGTCCCGACGCTGGTCTTCCTGTGCGGCCACTCGAGCCGCGACGGCACCCCGCTACCTCAATCGCCCGATACCATCCTGCGCTGCGCCTGTGACAGGCTGCTCGAGGAGACGGGTGTCGAGCTCTGGGGGCTGGGTGAAGTCGAGTACTTCCTCGGCAAGCGCTGGGACGAGACGGACATCTACGGCGCCGACGACCGCGGCTACCACGCCAGCTCGCCGTTCGTCTTCGGCGAAGGATTGAGGCGCAGGGCGCTGGGCCTGCTGGCCGACATCGGCGTGCCGGTGAAGTACGGGCACAGCGAAGTTGGCTATATCGAGGCGAAGGAGACCGAAGGCGTCATCTGGGAGCAACACGAGATCGAGCTGTCGCTCAGCCCTCTGCCCGATGCCGCCGACGGCATCCTTCTCACGCAGTGGGTGCTACGCAACCTCGCCTACCAGAGGGGCATGCGCTGTAGCACTGACCCGATGATGCTGGAGGGGCATGCGGGGAACGGCCTCCATTTCCACTTGGCGCCGATGAAGAACGGGCTACCGACGGCCATCCAAGATGGCGACGGCAACTTGAGCGAGGCCGCCGCGTGGCTGATCGGCGGCCTGGTCCAGATGGGCGAAGCGCTGATGGCGTTCGGCAACCGGGTAGAGGATTCCTTTGCGCGGCTCGTTCAAGGGAAGGAGGCGCCTAACACCATCGTCTGGGGCGAATTCGACCGCAACGCGCTGATCCGGCTGCCGGTCGTTGCCACCGATGCGGAGGGGCGTGTCGTGACGCCGCCCACCGTCGAGTTCCGGCTGCCCGACGGGTCGGCGTTGCCGCACCTGCTACTGGCCGGCGCGGCGCTGGCGATGATCCACGGCCGCGATACGCAGGACCTGGACGATCTGCTGCAGCGGACGTCGTCGGCGGGTGCGGCCGGCGCGGGAAAAGCGGCGGCGCGCGTGCCACGCAACTTCGCCGAGGTAGCGGCAGCGCTCTCCCGCCATCGGGCGACGCTCGAGATGGGTGGGACCTTCCCTGCGGGCATGATCGATCTCATGGTCGAGCGCCTCAAGGTGCGCCGCACACGCGCGTAGCAGAAGCCGACGGGCCAAGGCGGGCTAGTGGGTCGGGCGCGGCCTGAGGAACCCATCCTCACCAGCCGATCCTTCGAAACCTCCAAACTCCCCGAAGCTCCGAATCGCGTTCGAGGATTCCCGGACAATACAGTGTGAAAACGAGAACTGCCTCTGGGGAACGCAGCCCGCGCTCCCCAGAGGCAGTGTAGTCAGGTCAGTGCCTAGTTGGTCGACAGAACGTAGCCGTTCCAGACGCTTCCGAGGTTCTGGATCTGGAGCTCGAACGGCCCCGTCCAAGACGGAGTCCAGACCAGGATGCAGTGGTCGGTGTAATCGACGTCGGAAACGATGAGGTTGCCGTTCTCGTCGTACATGAAGCAGTCCAAATCGGTGTCGCCGTCGCCGACGACTTCGACGATCGCCGACTGACCGCCACGGAAGGTGATCCGGTAGATGTCCGTGGTGTACGCCTCGACGCGATCGTAGTGGACGGCCGGTCCGCCGGCGCGACCCTTCGTCATCGAGCCCTCCAGGTCATCGATCACCGCCTGCATGTTCGCGTCCTCGCCGGCCAGCTCCCGGGCGGAGGTCAGCAACTGCAGCACGTTCAGCTTGGGGACCGGTGCCTTATCCGCATCCACGGCGGCTCCCGCGCCCTCCTGGGCCTCGGAGCTCATGCTCTCGAACTCCGGATCGCTGATCCCCGTCTCCAGCATGATCCGCGCGGCGGCGATCATCGGCTCGGGTGATCCCGTGCGCTGCCCATATAGCACGAGCTGTCGCGCGAGAGCCAGGTCCTGCACCGCGACCACGTCAGGGGTCGCCTCCACCGGCTCTTTCGCGCCTTCCTGTGCCAGCGCGACGCTGGGGAGTACGGCCAGCGCGGCGACGGTCAGCAGGGGTAGGAGACGAATGCCTCGATCGACTATGCCCATCTCTGCCCTCCTTGTTGTGGCAAGATTTGGCCTGGCGGGATGACCGGAACGGCCTGTTGATGACCGCGTGATGATAGCTATGACTGGCGGATTTCTCGGCTGAAGGGCACGACGGAGGGGGGACCAACCGTGCTCAAAGATGTCTCGAATCCAGGATATGTCAACGAGCAGATTCGCAGCGGCGTCAGGATGCCGCGATCTGCCTGACCCGCGTGTGGCGGTCCTTCTTGTAACGCGACACGACCTCGGCCGCCCGGGGATCCGGAATCTGGGTCAGGGCCAGGGCGGCGGTGGCCCGTGTCTGCTCGTCCCAGCGCCTGCGGAGCAAAAGCCCCTTCCGCTTCTTGAGGACCCGGCTGAGCGCGTCGATGCCCGAGGCCTGGCCTAGCTCGCCGAGGGCCTGGCAGCAGGCTATCGCCGCCCTTGGATCCTCCGTCTCGTCGAGTAGCGTCGAGAGCACCTCGACGGCGGCGGCGGACCGCAGGTGGGCCACGCTGCGGATCGCGCCCTTGGCAATGGATGGCTCCTTGTCGCGGGTCAGCGGCAAGATCACGTCGATCAGGTTGTCGTTGTGCAGGCGCTCGAAGAGTCGGAACGCGGCGCGACGGATCTTGGGGCTCGCGTCGCCGAAACTGTAAGCCAGTTCCTTGCGCAGATCCCGCGTTACGGTATCGATGACTTCCAGGATCCGGAAGCGCTGCTCGACCGTGACCTCCGTGACCATCGCGCGCTTCAGTTGCTCGCCGGCCTCGGGCCCGATCTCTAGAAGCAGCCGGGCCACCATCTGACGGACTCGATAGTCCTTCTCTTCCTTGATCGCCTCGATGAGCAACGGCATGCTCGGTCGCCCCAGGCTGCCCACCACCATCGCCGCCCTCTCTTGCCGCTCCAGCTGGCTCGACCTGAGGTCGTCTTTCAGTAGCTGCTGCGCCGTGCTGTCGAGCCGGCGGTCCAAGATCCTGGCGAGGCTCTCGTGCTGGCCGCCCTCCTTCTCCAGCGCCTCCTGGCGCGCTCTCAGCTCGGCCAGTATCCGGCTCGCCATCTGGTAATCGGCGAAATACAGAGCGCAGGTGGCCATGCTGTAGAGCGCGGTGGCCAGCTCCTGCAGGACGCGCGGTTCCGTCTCTCCCTCCAGCGCGCCCAGCAGGTGGTCCACCGCCAGCTCGGTGAACTTGTGCTGGAGCCCCAGGATCAAGCCGTCCATCAAGGCGCGACTGGCCAGCACCGTTATCTCCCGGTCGGCGGGATTCTGGCCCTGGAAGTCCTCGAACAGACGGCGCAGCAAGCGTCGCACCAGCTTGTGCTCGCCTTTGACCAGGAGTTCCTTACCGAACCTGGGCAGCGCATCGCGCAGCGCCTCGGCGGGTTCCTCCAGCATCTGCTGGGCCAGGGCGGCGGCGCCGTCGCCCTCCTCTTCCTCCTCCTCTATCTCGAACTCCACCGAACCGAGGAGGCTCTCGACCACGCCCAGCGCGTATTGACGCTGATTGAAGGCTATGCAGGTGAGCCGCTTCTGCTTGGCCACTTCTTCCCAGTAGAAGCTGTCGACGCCGGAGCTGGGAGGATTGCGCAGCGCATCGATAAGAGCGTGCAGCTCCAGCACCGGGATATTGGCCGAGAATGAGATGCTGCCGAGTGCCATCGAGTCCATGAACTCGACCAGGCCGTCGGCCAGCGGCGTGTAACCTGCCGTATCGACCCGCGCACCGTTCACCAGCAGCGAATGCTCCGCTCGAGCCAGGGTCAACACCTGCTGCCGCTTCAGCATCGATAACAGCGCTTCATGAAGCTGCTCGATCGAGCGCATGACCGGCTTGCTGTCCATCGGATAGAGTTTGGCGTTCTGGGTCGCTCCCTGCAGGAGGCGAAGAAGTTTCGGGATCTGAGCGAGGTCTTCGGTGCCAAGCTCTTCTTCTTCAAGGATCGGCTGCCCCACCGCGACCCGCCCTTTCTTGCGGCGCAGTCGCGAGTAGCGTACCTGGCGCAGCTCGATGTGCTGCAGCCCGCTCTCGTTTGCGAAGCCTCTCCAGAAGCCCTGGTCGACGGTCTCCGGTCTCATCGTTCCGAGCGCCATCAACAAGATCCGCAGCTCCTCACGCGACACACCGCGCTCGAAGACGATGCCCTGCAAGTCGAAGCGCGTGAGTAGCTTCAAGAACGAGCTAGCCAGCATGTGGAAGCGTGCGACCTCGAGCCGCTGCCCGTTGGCCAGCAGAATGCGCTGTGCCTGCGAGAGGTGGAGCCGCTCGTTAGTCTCCAGGATGGCGTCGAGCGCTTCGTGTATGTCGCGAAGCGCATCAGTTATCGACTTGCTCTCCGGCGGATAGAGCTGAACGTTGCGCACCACCGACATCAGAGTGCGCAGCACGTAGGGGACACGTGGGATGCTTCCCGGGTCGAGACGCTTTTCGGTCTCTTCCTCGGTCTCGACCACTTCTCCCGTGTATTGCGCCGCCTCTTCGGCGTCGAAGACCGCACTGCTCATGTCGACTTGGACCTGCTCGTACCGCTGGGCTTTCTCCTGATTCGCCGATCGCTTGAAGTGGTAGGCGAGCAGGGAGGCCGAGGGCAGCAGACGGCGCTGGTAGAGGCCCTCTTGATAGGCGCCGACCTCCTCGTGCAGCTCCTCGCGGCGGTCGCCGTCGATCGCGCCATAGCTGATCTCCAGCACTCGCTTGCCGAGGAAGCGCATGATCTCGTCGTTGACCTGGAAGTCGAGGCTGACCAGTCCCAGCGCCTCGGCACGGTCAAGGAATTCTAGGACCTTGCTCTCGTCCGCATCCGAGCTGCCGGTCAAGACGCTCAACGGCACGTCCTCGCCGAGCGCCGTTGCGCGCTCGAGCAGTATGCGATCCTCATCGTCCAGGTCAGAGATCTTCTGCATGACGATCTCTTCCAAGGAGTGCGGCAGGTAGCCCTCTTCGAGGGGTTCTATCACCCATTCCTGGCCGACCAGGTTGACCTTCCGGTCGTCGACCAGCTTGCGCAGGATTTCGCCGAGGAACAGCGGGTTACCTTGTGTGATGTGGCTCAGCTCGGCCTCGAAGCCCTCCGGCGCTTTCAGGCGTGGGAACACCGTCGTCAGGTACTCCGAGATGGCCGACTGGCTGAGCGGCTGCAGCTTCATGCGGCGGATGTCGATGCCTTTTCGCGGGTCCGTGCAGATGCGCTCCAGCGGCGAGGCCTCTTCTTCGCCGCTCAACTTAAGGAGCTCCGCAGACGAACCGCAGACCAGCAGCGTGAGCTTCTGCCGCTCGGCCAGCACCTGAAGCAGCAGCAGGGTCGCTGTGTCAGCGAACTGAAAGTCGTCGATCAGTAAGATGACGGGCCGGAAGTCGGCGGCCCGTGGCAGGAAGCGCGCCAGGGTCGCGAAGATACCCTGGCGCAGCGAGCCGTCGCCGGCGGGGGTGGCGGTCTTCTCCGCTTCCCCGAACTGCGGGAGTACGCGCGCCAGATAGCCGATTTCTTCGTTGCTCAAGTCCTGAATCAGCTCGAGGCCCTTGTCCTCGCGCTGGTTGAGGACCGAGACGAGGATACGACTGGCCAGGTAGTAGGGCCGGAAAGCCTCCTTCTGGTCGCCGGCGATCTTCGTAGTGCAGAACGTGTCGTCGCCCGCCAAGTTGCGGCGAACCGCCTCGAGGAAGGTCGTCTTGCCCATCCCCGGCGCCGCCTCGAGCACAATGAACCGGCTATGTCCTCGCGACACGGCGTCGAGAGCCTCGGAGACTACCGCCATCTCCTCATCTCGGCCTGCGATGCCCGTCGCCTTCAGACGGTAGAGCGCGGTCTTGGTGAAGACCTTCGCCGGGTCGATCTCCGAGTAGCCGGCTGCCTGGTTCCTACCCGACTGCTTGGCATGGAAGAGCGCCGTATCGGCGGCCTGAAACAGCCCTTTGCTGCTGACCGCGTCCTCAGGGGCCGTGGCGAAGCCGATACTGATCCCGATCGGCACGCTGACTTCGGCGTCACGCAGACGGAAAGGCCGATCGCGACTCCGCTGCAACAGCCGGTCGGCCATCTCCCGGGCTTCCTTTTGACTGGCCTTCGGCAGCAAGAGTATGAACTCGTCGCCGCCGTAGCGTATCGGCATGCCCTGCTCGCCGGCGACTTCCTTCAGCAGCACGGCCATCCAGGTCAACGCCTGGTCGCCCGTGTCGTGTCCGTAGGTGTCGTTGACCTGTTTGAACTGATCCAGGTCGATCATGAGCAAGGACAGCGGATAGTCCTCGTCACGTTCCCAGCGGATCTTGTGCTCGAGATAGCTCAGCAGGAATCGGCGGTTGTTTATGCCGGTGAGCTCGTCCTCGAAGATCAGGCGCGAGGGATCCTTGCCTACATGCTCCAGGAGGTCGACGAGGTCCGCGTACTGCATGCAGCTAGTCTCTTCTCCGACGCTTGTTCATGCTGGCCCCAAACCCGGTCGAGTGTTCCCCCATGCCCTAGTTTTCCCCTTTGGTCGATACTTCAGCGGGACTGTCCGAAGGACTGCCTACGAGCTGGCGCCTGAGCGCCAGTGCCGAAATGGGGGAGGAACGTTGGCCCGGCAGGCACATCCTGGCCGTCCGAACCGGCGTAAAAACTTAGAAAATATTGACTTGCAGCGCAACGTATCCGGCCCCATGCTATCTGCGTACGCGCCGGGCAACCGTTGACGGCGCCACCACTCTTCCCAACCTGGCAGGCGTTGTGAGGCGTTCATTTTCGGCACAGCTCATCTCGCGCGGCTGGCGTGATTTCCGGCGCGGATTCGCGCAATTCCTGACCTACGACATCTGCTTCAAGGTGGCAGGCGCCGCCGTCCTCGTACCGCTCTCTACCTGGGTACTCGCCAGGCTGATCTCGACTACCGGGCACCTGTCGATTAGCAACGCGCAAGTCGCCTCGTTCCTGCTCTCGCCGTTTGGGCTGGCTACCGTAGTAGTGTCGGTCACTGTGGCGCTGGGGCTCGGGTTCGCAGAGCTCGCCGGACTGGTGGTCATGGCCTCGCGGGCGCTGGCGGAGCAGCGCGTTTCCGCGCTCGAGGCGCTGCGGCTGACCGCCATGAGGTTGCCAGCCCTGCTCGGCCTCGCCGCCCTGCAAGCCTTCTTATACGTCCTCGCGCTGGCGCCGTTCGCCGGG
>JBDHHZ010000080.1:0-12739 GCA_039589115.1 Gemmatimonadota bacterium
TGCGATCGCGCGTCGGTACCACTGGCAGCTGGCGCAGCCTGATGCTGGCATGATTGACGCATTTCGGAAGTGGAGGACTCCGCATGGGCCTGGCGTAAAGCCATTTCCCTCGGCCATTATGGCGCTGTGGGAGCCCGTCTGCAACCGAGCTAGCGTCGAGGGCCTCCAAACCGGCGCCCGCGCTGCTTCAGGCCGGAGCGGCCCTCCGCTTGATTTAACATCCCAGACGCGCCGCGCATCCTATGTTTGGAGGTTGGAAGTAGCACCGCGGCCGAAAGGCCGGCCGCGAAATCATAGGAGCCTAGTCGTGGCTAAAGGAACCGATAGATCTCCCCTGCACTTCCGGCTGATCGGCGCGTCCTCGACTGTGTTGCTCGCGGTACTCGCGCTCTGGACGAGTGGCTGCGCCACGAGGGCCGCACCGGAACCCATCGACGGCGACCTGCAGGCCGAGCTCGCCAGGCTGCACGAAGAGCACCGGGCACTGCAAGCAGAGATCGCCGCACTCCGCGGGGAACTCGGCCTATCCGAAGCGACCGTCCAGGTCGCTCCGCCCACCGAGGCGCTGGCTCCTACACCGAGTACCGCCACCGCACCGCTGTCCGTGGCCGAGATCGACGCAGTGCTCGATCTGTATCGCCAGGCCTTTGAAGCCGAGGATCTGGGCCGCATTAGGAGCGAGGTATACGGTAGCGATCTGCCGGCCGACGATCTCAGGTATCTGGAGATATGGTTCGAGCGGACCGACGGGCTCCAGATCGAGATGGACCCTCGCAACATCCTGGTCCACAACGGAACCGCCGACGCGGTCATCGAGCAGACGATGACCTACCGGCTGACTCGTACGTCGGAACAGAGGACGATACGCCTCACCATTCGAATGGTCTTCGAGCGGCGCGGCAGCGAGTGGCGCGTCACAAGCGCGAGGATGAGCCTCTAAAGCTCATGAGTGAACGCGAGGTTTAGCCGTTCGCCTCGTACGCGATGCGGCTGCGCTCGAACAGCAGGTCAGAAGACTTCTCGAGCCCCAAGAACACCAGCTCGCACCTTACATCCTCCAACGGCTCTACAACCGCGGCGAAGCTGGGGCCCGTACCACCGAGCAGCATAGGCGAATGGGTCAGTAACAGCTCGTGCACCAACCGCTCCTTGAGAGCCAATCCCATCAGCGTCGGTCCGCCCTCGAAACCGATCGTCGTGATGCCGCGCCGCCAGAGCTCGTTCCAAGTCTCCGTCAGCGGCGTCTCGCTCCCGACGACCACCACATCGGGTGTGATCTTCTTCAGTTCCCCGACCCGCGCCGCTGCCGCCTCCGTCACGAACAACGCGGTCTTGATGGAATGCTCGCGGAACACTGGAGATTCCGCCGGGATATTCCCGGTCGCGGAGAAGAAGACGTTCAGCGGCGCCACATTACCCTTAGCCTTCTTTCGCCGCTCGATCAGCTCCCGCTCCCAGGGTGCGCCAATCGTCCGATCGCCCCGCAACGTTGCAGCGCCGATCAGGAACGCGTCGACCGTCGCACGCAGCTCCAGCTGGCCAAAGCGGTCGGCGGGATGACCGCCCATTCGGCCCACTCCGCCGACCAGACTGTCCGTCACCCGGCCGTCCTTCGATTGAATCATCACTCCGTAGGTGTACGGCACCTGGTCGTGGTCGGCCCGCTCCAGCCCCTCGGGAAGTGCAGACAGGTCGCCCCAAATGGTTCTTCTAGAGTCTCTTAACGCCTCATCTTCAACCAAATTATGAAGTACTACGATCGGCTCGAAGTTCAGCTCTCTGATCTTCATGGGCTATTGGATCTCTCCCCGGAGCGGCAGCAGTACTCGGAAGGTCGACCCCGTTCCCACGGTGCTCTCGACCTCGATACGGCCGCGGTGCCGTTCCATTATCTCCTCGCAGATCTGCAAGCCCAGTCCCATCCCAGATGCTGTTTCCTTGGTGGTGTATCCCAACGCGAAGACCTCCTCAAAGTGCTCCGGAGCGATCCCCGACCCGCTGTCGCTGATCTCCACTACGGCCTGCTCGCCGGTCGAATAGGTACGGATCGTGACTACACCGGAACCGCTGATCGCCTGACTCGCGTTGAGCATCAGGTTCATGAACACTTGATTCATCTGACTCGGGTAGCACTCCACAGCCGGAACATCGCCGTACTCGCGGACAACTTGGATGCGATGTTTCAGCTCGTGCCCGAGCAATAGGAGCATGCTCTCCAGGCCCTCGTGCAGGTCCACGCTCCTGAACGTCGCAGCGTCCGTCTTCCAGAAGGCGCTCGCACACGACACGAGGTTGCTGATGGCATCGACCGCTACGTGATCGACATCGATCACCTCGCGCAACGTTCGCACGAGGTCCCGGATCTGCTCGATCTCCGAATCGTCGACGTCGTCGTCGGCCAGGATGTCGGAGAGTCGTTGCACGACCCGTTGTAGCACGTCTCGATTCCCGCGAATCGCACCGATCGGAGTGTTCATCTCATGGGCCAAGCCCGCCATCAACACCTGAAGCGAAGTGCGTTCGACCTCATTCATGACGCAGTCCGTTCGTTTGGCGCCGCTCTAGGCATGCAGCAATCTCGGATCCAGCATCCAACGCACCGCCCAGGCCACGCCGGCCCCGACGACGACGCCTGCTTCTTCCCGTTGCAGGCAGAGCACCCCGCACTCGGGGAACGGGAAGGCCCGGCGCTCGGCGTCGCCGGTCACCAGTAGCGAGGCAAGCCGATCGAGGTACGGCATGTGGCCCACCACCATTAGATCGGCCTCAAGCCTGAACAGCGTGCCGGCGAGCCCGAAGACATCATCCAGCGGCTCGAGATCAGACACCTCCACCAGGCGGCCGGAAAGGCCTGCCTGCTCGGCCAGGACCTCCGCCGTCTGCCGCGCCCTCGCCTTGGTGCTGTGGCGAATCTCTTCGACCGAGACCTGGCCGTTACCTTTCAGGAAGGTCGCTACCCGGCGCGCAACTTCGACTCCCTTGTCGGTAAGCGGTCGCTCCGGATCCGCTTCCTTCGGCTTCGCCGCGCCGTGGCGTACGAGGTAGAGGCGCACTTTCCCACTCCTTCCCGATCGGATCGTTCGGCCGTGTGAACTACGAGAACTTAGTCTCCATCGCCGCGACGTTCCAGCGCGTCGGCCGGCGGCTGGCGACGTATTTCACCGCAGAGACTTGTCGGGGCGCCGGCAAAGCCACAGATTCGGGCTCGCAACCAGCTAGAACTCGACGGGCTAACGAACGGCATGCAGCGGCTGTATGAACGGATTAGTGTTGTCAGGAGGCGGCGCACGAGCGGCCTACCAGGTCGGCGTCATGGCCTACATCGCGGAGAAAGCGCCCGAGGTGAATTTCCCCATCATCGTCGGCGTGTCCGCGGGCGCGATCAATGCAGCCTTCGTCGCCGGACACCGGGGGCGGCCGACGGAGAACCTGCAGACGCTCAGCAACTGCTGGACCAGCCTGACCATCGACCGGGTATTCGACACAAATCTCGGCGCGGTGGGACTGAGTGGCGCGCGCTGGTTCTGGACTCTGGGCGGAGGCGGCAGTTCCCTCGGCCCCCGGGTGAAAGGGCTGCTGGACACCGCGCCACTGAAGCAATTCCTGGAAGAGCGGTTGCAGGTCGCGGGTTTCGACCTCAACGTGGCGGACGGGCGCCTGCACGCTCTGGCGCTCACCGCGACGCGCTACACCACCGGCCAGACCGTCACCTTCGTCCACAGCGCAGAAGATACGGCGATCTGGGAGCGGGTTCGCCGATGCGGTGTGCCAGCCAAGATCGGCGTCGACCATGTGATGGCCTCGGGTGCTCTGCCCCTGATCTTTCCAGCCGCCGAGGTCGACGGCGAGTACTACGGTGATGGCAGCATGCGGCAAGCAGCACCGCTGGCGCCCGCCATCCACCTCGGTGCCGACCGGATACTGGCCATCGCGACCCGCTACAACCCAACGCTCGACGAAGTGAAGGCCCGCGCCGGCGGCGGCTACCCACCGCCGGCACGCATTATCGGGCTACTCTTCAACACTCTGTTTCTCGATGCGCTGGAAGGCGACGCCGAGCGACTGGACCGTATCAATCGCGTCCTAGAGGCGCTACCTCCCGGAGCGCCCAACCCCGACGGGCTAAAACCGATCAAGCTACACGTCGTTCGACCGTCCCGTGACCTCGGCGACCTCGCGGCGGAGTTCAAGGGCAAGCTGCCCCGCTCCCTTCGCTTGATCCTGCGCGGCCTTGGAATACAGCACGTGGGCGGAGCCGAACTGCTCAGCTACCTCATCTTCGAGAAGGAATACGTCAGCCGCGTGATGGAGCTGGGCTACGAGGACGCGCTATCTCAGTGGGACGCGTTGGAGCGTTTCTTCGGCGAGGGCAGCTAATCCCCCGGTCGCTCATCGGGGCTCAACCGGGCACCAACAGCGCAACCGCCTCCTCGTAGTCTCCCAAGAGAGTGCGCATGTACGCCTCGAGCGTCAGGAGTTCCCGATTGGGATCGATTTCGTTGGTGACCCTGCTCCGGGCACGCGCCAGGACCGAACGGGCGCTGTCCGGCAATCCCGCGCGGGCCAGGATTCCGCCGAACATCATCTCACCCTTGAGCTGCCAGTAGGCGCGCTCGTGTTCTGGCGCGAGGGTATCGAGGCTGGCAACCAGCTCCCGGGCTTCATCAGTGTCGGGCTGAACAGCCGGAGTCGTCATCAGACGCAGGCGACAGACGGCGACCCGGAAGTCGGGGGATGAGGGGGAGACATCTTCTTGACACCAGCGCTCGGCCCGAGCGAACAACTCTGCGTCAACGGAACCGTTCGAGAGTCGGAACAGAATCCGGTTGTCCTGATAGAGGTAAGGATCTGCTTCGTGCGCTCGACGCGCGGCCAGCACGGCCGCCGGAATGTCATCGATCTGGTAGTACAGGTGGCTCAGCATACCGTGAGCGCGGGCTAACGATGGATCGATGCGCGTTGCCGCCTCGAGGTCCGACCGTGCATAATTGAGCAGCCTGTCCGCATCGGTAGGATCCTGCGGAGTCCGGCAGACCCACCTGCAGTAATCCAATGTGCCACGCAACTCCAGCGCCCTGGCACTATTCGGGTCGAGACTCAGCGCGCGCTCCGCGTGCGCACGGCCTATTCGGGCCCACCCATCATACTCGGCGTCATCGACGGCCAACCGTGCCCGACGGTCGGCGATCTCGCCACGCAGCAAGATCGGCTCGATCCAGCTCGGATCTGCTAACTCGGCCAAGGCGAGGATCGAGTCGGCAGCCGCCAAGCCGGCGGAGCCGACCATTGCCAAGCCATCCTCGTCGAATCGCTTCTCCGTGTCTTTGCGAAGCCTCTCGGCGCGCTTCACCAGCGCCCACGCCTCTGGGCTTGAGGTCATCGCTCGGCGATAACTCATGCGGACCTCTTCGCCGAGACGCTCACGCAGGTAATGGGCAGCCGCTTCCCCTAAAGAATCCTCGAGCGATCGAAGATCGCTCATCGGCCCTTCAAAGCTCCAGCGCCTGACCTCCGCATCGCTGAGGCTGTCGACAAGCCGAACGGTGACACGCACCGACTCGTCCCGTTCCTCGACAATGCCCACAACTAGGCTGCCGGCCTCCAAGGCGCGTGCGACGCTGTCGCGTGGGATACTAGGCCTGCGAAACGCCGCCACGCCGTTTCTCGAGATCACTTCCAGTGACCGGGACTCGGAGAGTTGTTCGATCAGCGCTTCGGTGAGAGCGTCAGCAAGATACTCGAGTTCGCCGCTGCGGCTGCGGTCTTCGAAGTAGAGGACGGCCACTCGCTGGACGTCTAGCTTTGTCCCCGAGGCCGCCGCGGCAGACGCGCGGTCGCTCTTGATCAGGCCGTAGCAGATCCCTAGCGCCCCGACCAGCATGAAACCATGCATCCACACCTCTATGAGCTTCGGCTTCTGAGTGCCCTTCTCGCCGTGGAACCAAGCTTGAATCGCCGTGCCAGGTATCCCGAACAGATACAGCACCAAAGCGATCCCGTACGCGATAGCTGGCATTTGACCATGCCCGATGGCCTGGTCAATTCCCTCAAGAGCCAGAAAACCGAATGCGAGGTAGGCGCCCACAAACGGAAAGACCCGGCGCGTGCGAAGCTCCCTCCACAGCCCCCTTCTCTCGTGTCGCCGGTAAGCCCGGTAGGGTCCCTTTTGACTCCTGTCCGCCAACGGCATGTCTCCCGGTATCTGATCCCCAACCGGGTCAGGCGATACCCCGGTCCGCTGACATCTTTCGCCCTCCCGCTTGGGGAACTGGACAAGGCCAACGGTGGAACACTGGCCACGCACGGTTGCGTAGCTGTTTCCTGGCCGTTCTGGAGGATCGTTTCTGAGGCAGCTGCTCTAGAATGTCTCTATCAATAATGAGAATAGCTACTGAGTGACCCAATATGTATACATCCCGACAAATAGCGCAAGAGCCGGTGAAACCTCAGACCCACCGGCTCGCCAGGAGAGTACAGCGGCGAGACAAAGCAAATCCTGGCTTGTCTACCCCCACTTCCCGCCCAGCTCGTCGAGACCCGCGCGCGCCAGATCGTCCGGAGTCATCGCGATCCGGAACTTCGTATCGGCGTTGAAGGTCAAGAACCAGGGCTCGGCCAGAGCCGGAATGTCCGCCGAACTCGACACGTCGACCACGATGATGGCTGAGCGCTGCCCGTGCTGCTCCGTGAAATAGACCGCCTCCGGGTCCGCGTCCGCGATAATTGTGTGGAGTTTCTCGCCGACGGTCCCGTCTCGCACCGCCTCGTTGAACTCTCGGACAGGGAAGAACACGTGCATAAGCATGCGCATAGCCAACTCCTTTCGCTCTGAGAAGAGCTACGACTCCGGCCCTCCGATGAGGTACCACGTTGACGCGGTAGGGGTAAGAGCAACCGCGGTCGTGCAAGTGGCGGGGGACCTGCTCGGCCGAGAGAGCTTACAAGATGGCACCTCCGATTAGAGGGCACAAATCGCTCGACGTGCGGTGCCAGCTCCACCCGCAGACCTCACCACACTGATCAGGCTTCGAGCTGCGGGCGCTTCAGGTGGAAGTCCGTGGCCTCCTGGTAGGCCCTCGCAACCGCTAACGTCGCCGCCTCGCCGAACAGCTTCCCGACGAAACTGATGCTGGTCGGCGTGCCCTCCTCGCGGAACCCGTTGGGGACGACGACGCATGGGTGTCCGGTCAGGTTAGTGAGCAGAAGGTTGGAACCGCCGAACGAGGGCGTCACATACACGTCTACGTCCGACATGATCTTCTGCATTTCCTGCATCGCCAAGGTCCGGACACGATTGGCCTGGATGTACTCCACCGCCGGGATCAAGCGCGACTGGCGGAACACGTTGGGCCAGGCGTTCCGTGCCTGTCTCACCATGAGATCGTCACGGCCGCTCCGGGTCAGCTCGTCGAAAGCCGCCGCCGCCTCGGCGTTCAGGATGAACGACATGGCACCGATCGGCAGGTCTTCCGGCAGCTCGATTGGAATCGGGTCGACGCCGAGGGAGCGCAGTGCATCGAGCGTCGCTTCGTCGAACCGCTTCCACTCCTCCTGCTCTTCCCTCTCTTCCTCGAACGCGCTCTGTAAATAACCGACACGCAGTCCACTGATGTCGAGATCGGCGTCCCAGTTGAACGGGACATCCACCACCGATAGGTCCTTGCCGTCCGGTCCGTAGATCCCGTCGAAGACCAGAGCGCAATCCTCAACGCTGCGACAGATCGTTCCGATCTTGTCCATGCTCCAGGAGAGCGCCATGGCGCCGTGGCGGCTGACGCGCCCGAAAGTGGGCCGCAGCCCCGTCGTTCCGCAGCGCGTGCACGGCGAGACGATAGAGCCCCAAGTCTCGGTGCCGATGGCGAACCCGACCAGGCCCGCGGCGGTGGCCGCCGAGGATCCTGCCGAGGAGCCGCTCGACCCCTGCTCGTAATTCCACGGATTCCGGGTCTTACCGCCGTACCAGACGTCACCCCAGGCGAGAGCGCCCAGCGTCAGCTTCGCCACGAGCACCGCGCCCGCCCCCTCGAGTCTCTTCACCACCGTCGCGCCATCCTCGATGACCTGCTCCCTATACGGCTCGGCGCCCCAGGTTGTTGGATAGCCCGGTACCGCCAGCAGATCCTTCGCGCCCCAGGGGATGCCGTGGAGCGGGCCGCGGTAGGCGCCGGTCGCGATCTCGTCGTCGGCGCGTCGCGCTTGCTCCATAGCCAGCTCTTCCGTCAGCGTGATCACGCACTCGAGCTTCGGCCCGTACCTCTTCAGCCGGCCCAGGTACATCTCGGTCAGCTGTGCTGAACTCACGCGCCGCGACTCGACGAGTCGCGACAGGTGGGTCACCGGCCAGAAGGCGAGCTCTTCCAGGTCGGAGGGAACGCCGTCGACGCGAACCTCGCTCCTCTTGATCGGCCAGCGCGCCCACTCGACCTTAGCCCCGGCAGGAAGCGGGTTGAAGTAGAGAGCGGGCGGCACGTCGTTCGGCAGCTCCAGCGTGCGCAACGCCTCGTAGTCCTCGAGGTTCGAGTTGAGCCCGCGGAGCATGAGGTCGCGCTCTTCGTCGCCGAACTCGAGACCGGCGACGGCCTCGGCTTCTTCGAGCATCTCCTTCGTGATCTTCGGCTCCTCCTCGTCCTGAAGCTTCGCCCACAGCACGCCGGGCAGGAGCGTGGAGGAAAGGCCGAGGCTGGAGAAGTAGGCGAGAAAGTGGCGGCGCGAGAATCTAACAGTCTCAGACATGTCGCCCTCCGTTGCACATCTCAATAATCAATATCCCACACTCGATAATCAGCCGCCCAAGTACATCTCAAGTGCCAACGATCAAGCCCAACCTCCAAGTCTCAGGGTTGCCACGGGCTGCCCCCGAACATTGGCTCTCGATCATTGTCACTCGGAGTATTGAAGCCTCATTTGATCACTGGGTGTAGAGTGTTGGATAGTGGATATTGAAATCAGAATACATCTAGATCGTTGCCATACACGACCGACCCATCATATACCCCACGAATTTCAGCAAGCAGTTCTTCAGGTGTCGAGCCCCAGAGCAGCTGATGGTAGAGGATGAGGGTTCCCGGTCGCGCCTCGGCGGCGATCCGGCCAAGCTCGAGCGATGAAGTGTGAGAGCTTGCGTGGTACCTCTGCCATTCCGGGGCCCGCCGTTCGAATCCAGCCTGCGAGTAGACCTCATGGATCAGCACATCGCAGCCGCGGCAGTACTCTGCGATCGCGGGACTGGGCCTGGTGTCTCCCGAGATCACGATGCTGCGGTCCGGCGTATCGAAGCGGAAGCCGAAGGCCGCTTCCCATGAGCCGTGCTCGACAGGAAAGGCCGTCACGCGAACGTTCTCGTCCTCGTAGATGAGGCCGGGCTCGATCTCGTGGACGACGACCTTATAGCCCTCGGGGTTGGCGGGCTCGAGGCCGTCGACGCGTACGCGAACGTCTTGCTCGTAAGCCGCCGACAAGTGGTCGGTCATCGCCTGCAGCCCCGGCGGTCCATAGACCTGCGCCGGCTCTGCGCGTTCCAGCACCCACGGCGAGAAGATGAAATCGGGATAGCCTAGCGTGTGGTCGGTGTGAAGATGCGTGATGAAGGCGGTCTCGAGCCTCGAGACCGCCAGCCCCTCGACGCCGGCCGCGTGGGCCGCCGCCGCGCGCCGCACGACGCCCGGTCCCAGATCGATCAGGTACGGCGTACCGTCGACGACGATGGCGACAGCCGGGCCCGACCGCTCGGGATCGGCGTTGGGCGTGCCTGTGCCCAGCAAGACGATCTGCGTGCGCGCCGAGGCTTGGCTGGTCTGAAGCGGCGGGTGGTGTCCCGGGACGGCAGGACACCACCACGCACGCTGCGCTCAACAGGAGCAGCGAAGGCCGAGTCACCAGCCTATCGCCGCTCGCCCCAGCTCCTCCTCGGCTCACGGCACTCGGGCCAGGTTCTCTGCTCGCCCGTCCGCGGGTTCACCGGCAGCACGCGCTGATCCCGCGGCATGAGCTCGGGCTCCTCGGCCGCCAAGTAGGTCAGCATCGCGAACAGCGTCGCGTTGTTCTTCAAATCATCGAAGACGATCTTGTCGAACGTGTCGCGGTTCGTGTGCCACGTGTACGGCCAGTAGGACCAGCCGTGCGCACCCAGGAAGAAGGCCGGGGCGCCGGTGCAAGCGAACGACGCGTGATCGCTGCCACCACCTCCCGGCATGCCGGGCACGGACAGATCGATGTGGCGTGAGATCTCCGTCGGGATCAGCGACAGCCAGCGCGCGAAGTACTCGCCGGCATGCGTTAGACCACCGCCCGACGCCCGGACGATACGACCCGTACCGTTATCCTGGTTGAGGAGGACCTGCAGACCCTCGATCACTTCGGGATGGTCGGCGACGAAGGCCCGGGACCCGATCAGCCCCTGCTCCTCACCACTCCACAGCCCGACGATGATCGTGCGTTTCGGGTTGGGATAGGCGGCCTTCAATATCCGCACCGCTTCCAGCATGGTCAGCGTGCCGGTCCCGTTATCGGCGGCACCCGACCCGGCGTCCCAAGAATCCAAGTGAGCCGAGAGCACCACGTACTCGTCCGGCTTTTCGGTTCCGGGGATCACTGCTACCGTGTTGTAAACCGGCGCATCCTCCTGGAAACTCGCCTTCGCCTCCACCTCGAGCACCGGGTCTTGATCGTTCTCGGTGAGGCGGAAAAGCAGGCCATAGTCCTCACAACTCAGAACCAGCGACGGTACCTTCTCGCTGTTAGCGCTGAACACCCGGTAGACGCCCCAGCCGCCCGGCCAGCTCGAGCTCAGGATGCCCTTTGCACCTGCGTCCTCCAGAGCCTTCGGGAGCGATCGCCGATCGAAGCCCGTGCTCTCGATTCGCGCGCGCCACGCTGCTCGCGCCGTGTCACGCTCGGCCTTCATTCGCTCGAACGACTCCTCGGTGGCGTACTCCTCCCAATCATCGTCGGTGCGACAGGTGGCCTCGGCGTACGAGGTGAGCACGTACTTCCCCTTAGCCTCGGGTAGCCATGCTGCGAACGCCGCAGAGTCCGCGACCTCGGGAAGGATGACCAGACCGGCTTTGACCTTCCCCCGGGTACCGGGGCTCCAGGCCAGCATCATGCCTTCCAGCGACCGAACGCGGGGCTCCAACAAGTCGATATGCGTTATCCCACGGTCCCAGCTCAACCAGGTGCCGTATTGTTCGTTGCGTGCCTCGACGCCCCAACTCTGGAACATCGCCGCTGCCCAGTCGTTCGCCGACTTGTGTCCGGGCGATCCGGTCAGCCGTGGACCGACGGAATCCAGCAGTGCCTGTGCCAGAGAGTAGGTATGTGAGTTCTCCATCCCCTCTTGCCACATCTGCTGAATGACGGGGTCGTCCACAGGAAAGGTCTGGGCGGACACCGCTGTGGCGTACGCCAGGAGCATGGTCGCAAGCGCGACACGGAGCAGACTTCGTCCCATCTCTCATCCCTCCTGAGATGCAGTGGAAAAGATCGTATCTCTACCGACCGGTGCGCGTCGCACCGCTGATCGGAAGGATCGTGGGCCAATGGCGCGAGATTGGAGAATAAGAATGACGATTCGAGACGGCGTCGACAAGACGAAGCCGGAACGGGGCGTCACGGTCACGCCGACCGCTTGTCGCCAGCCCCACCTCTCAGCTAGTTTCGCCACTCGAGCGAGAACCACCCCAACGCGAGTAGGAGAGTAGACGTGGCCATCAAGGACGCATTGTTGCACGAGCTCGACCAGGAGGCAGCCGCCACCCGGAAGCATCTGGAACGTGTACCCGAGGAAAGGCTCGACTGGAAGCCTGCTGAGAAATCGATGACTCTGACCCGGCTGGCCACCCATCTGGCCGAGCTACCGACCTGGGGGGTGCATGCCCTCACCATGGATGAGCTGGACATCAATCCGCCTGGCGGGGAGCCGTACAAGCCGGTAGAGGCCTCGTCGGTCGCGGAGATCCTCGAGCTCTTCGACTCCACCACCGCCAAGCTGCGAGAGGCCATCCAGTCGACCGACGATGCCGGTTTCATGAAGCCATGGACCCTGAAGAATGCCGGCGTGGAGATCTTCACGCTGCCAAGAGTGGGCGTGCTGCGAGGGATGGTCCTGAACCACGCGGTCCATCATCGTGGCCAGCTCTCCGTGTTCCTCCGGCTGCTCGGCGTACCTGTGCCCGCCACGTACGGACCGTCGGCGGACGAACAACCCTTCTAGAATTCTCGAATTCCCAAGTACCAACTGGGGAAGGTCTTTGGGAATTCTCGAAGGTGGTTCGGGAAGTCGGGGATTCGGGGGCTCGGGGAAGTTGAGAGGCTTCGGACGACCCTGGCTCAGACTGCCGGACGACTTGGAGACTACAGAGAAAAGCCCGGCAGAGCCGGGCTTTCTTTGCATCGCAAGTGATTTTGGGAGGCTAGTTTTCGGAAACCACGGATATGATGCGTCGTCCGCGGCTCGTCCCGAAGGTCACATGCCCGTCGGAGAGGGCGAAGAGCGTGTCATCGCCGCCTTTGCCGACATTGTGGCCGGGATGGAACTTGGTCCCTCGCTGGCGCATGATGATGTTGCCGGCGCGCACGAACTGACCGCCGTACCTCTTGACGCCGAGGAACTTCGGCTTGCTGTCGCGACCGTTCCGAGTCGATCCGCCTGCTTTCTTGTGAGCCATGGGGTCCGTCCCGCCTAGGATTTCTTCTTCTTGGACGCCGGCGCCTTCTTGGCCTTAGCCGTAGTCTTGGCCTT
>JBDHHZ010000081.1:0-9746 GCA_039589115.1 Gemmatimonadota bacterium
TCGGCGCGGTAGGATTCGAACCTACGACCTTCGGCACATCAGACCGCTGCTCTACCAGCTGAGCTACGCGCCGTGTACGAAAACTTAGACTCAGAGCAGTAACGCGGCAACTAAACTGCGCACACGCTACCCGCAGCGATCGCATCCGCCGCATCGAGAGCGCCCCATCTGCTCGCCGAAGTAGCGCAGCACGTAGCGGCGCCGGCAGCCTCGCTGATACGCGTACTCCTCCATCCGCCTCAGCTTCCGCAGCTCGAGCGCGCGAAGCGCCGCGAGCCGCTCCCAGTTCACTTGGATCTCCCGAGGGTCGACGCTCACGTCCTTCGGCACGTATCCAAAGCTCTGTCCCTCGTCGCGCCAACCCAGTAAGCCCGCCGCCTGCAGCGCGTCGAGTATTCGGCGGGCCGTGACGAACTCGCCCTGGCACCAGTCGGCGATCTCGCGATGGGAGAGCCGCAAGTACCGCCGCTCTCCAGTCCCCGAAGCACGGGCGAGCCCCTCGAGAACGGGAAGGGCGTCGAGGTGTTCTTCTCCCCCGTCACCATCCGCGAGCAGATCCTGGACCTGGACGGGACTTGCGATCCAGCGGACGACGCAGCCGCAGCGAGCGGCTGTATCCTCAACGACATCGTAATCGCGGAGGATTCGAAGCGCCGAATCCAGCTCGCGCTCGCTCTTGAGACCGGCCACACGGCTCGCCAGGCGTGTTGCGGTCACCGGCTCTCCGATGTCTTTCACCGCTGCCCGGAGAGCGCTGTAAGCCGAGATGATCGTTTTGCGGGGCGGATAGCTGGAGCGGACGAAGAATTCGTGGATGAAGCGGTCGCCGTAGCTGTGCAGGAGAACGCACTCCGCAGGCTCACCGTCCCTGCCGGCACGGCCTGCCTCCTGATAATAGGCCTCTAGCGAGCCTGGCATCTGGAAGTGGATGACGCGGCGCACGTCCTCCTTGTCGATCCCCATGCCGAAGGCGTTGGTCGCCACCACAACGGGTAGCTCGCCGGACGTCCATGCCTCCTGGACCGATTTACGGTGCTCCTGCGGCAACCCGGCGTGGTATGCGGCGCCGTTCAAGCAGGCGCCTCTCAACAGCTCCGCCACCGCCTCGACCATCTTGCGCGTCGACGCGTAGACGATCGCGCTCTCGTGACCGCCATCCAGCAGCGAGATTAGGGCTTGGCTCTTCTCTGCCAGCTTCTCCTCGCGGCGGACGGTCCAGCGCAGATTGGAGCGGTCGAAGCCGCGGACGATCACGCGAGGCTCACTCAGATCGAGCTCCTTCACTATGTCGCGCCGCACCTCCGGCGTGGCAGTGGCGGTCAGAGCCAGGAGGCGCGGCCGGCCGAGCTTGGGCCAGACTTCCCTCAATCGCAGGTAGCTGGGCCTGAAATCGTGGCCCCACTGACAGACGCAATGAGCTTCGTCGATGGCGACCATGCTGACGTCCGTCCGCGCCAGCGCGCGCCGGAAGACCGGGCTGTTGAAGCGTTCCGGCGCCACATAGAGAAGCTTCAGCTCGCCGGACTCAGCCAGAGCCAGCCGCTCCTCGATCTCGCTGCTGGAAAGTGTGCTGTTGACGAGAGCCGCCTTGACGCCGCGGCGCTCGAGCGCGCTCACCTGGTCGAGCATCAGGGCAATGAGCGGGGAGATGACGAGGGTGAGGCCGGGCAGGATTAGGGCCGGGACCTGATAACAGAGCGACTTGCCGCCACCGGTGGGCATCACGATCAGCGTGTCACGCCGACCGAGCACCGAAAGGATCGCCTGGCGTTGCCCGGGACGGAAGTCGTCGTAGCCGAAATAGCGCTCGAGGGCCGAGCGCGCTTGTTGGAGCACAAGCCATAATCGGGTCCGGGGATCAAAGGAATCTCAACTCCGGCTAAGTCACGTCCCGGGGCCAAGATTGGCGCTTTCCGCCCGCCGGAACAGCTGGCAGAGGCGGCCTCCTGGAGGGTGGCACCTGGGTGGCCAATCGGGGTAATACGAAGCGGCCTATGCCGACGACCCGAAATCGGCCCTAACTCCCCCTCCGAAAAGCCCTTGGCCGAGCAACCAGGAGCCGCCGGGATGGCAGCTGAGGTCGTATTTGACAGTCCGTCCATAGTCCCCAACATTGTGGGACGTACGGCGATTATGGCCTTCCCCGCACAGGAGTAAGACCACTGGGCGCACAGTCTAACGGCGCAGCGCTCATCGGGCAGTTCTATGCGGAGCGGAACCGTGAGTATCCGCTCCGGGTCCCCGTGATGTCGGTCGGCCGCGCCAACGCGAACACGCTGAGGATCCGCGACGAGCGGATCGCTGCCCACCACGTCCGCATAGAGCGTGAGGACTCGCGCTACGTTCTGGAAGTAACTGCGGGCGACGCCCCGACGACGATCAACGGCTCAAAGCTGGAGACCGGCGATCGCCGGGTGCTGAGCGACGGGGACCTCATCGGGCTGGCCGATCTGGAGTTTCAGTTCACCGAGGACAACCAAGACGGCGTCCTGAGCCGCCTATGGGTCGTCGCCGGTGTCCACCGGGGCAAGGCGTTTCGGATCGACAGGCCCCACATCCAGATCGGACGCGCCACGGACAACGACGTCCAGTTCCCAGACCGGTCCGTATCCCGCCACCACTGCCGGATCCGCAGCAGCGGTGAGGCCTGGTGGATAGAGGACTTGGAGAGCACCAACGGCACGATCGTGCACGGGGAGCCGCTCAAGGCGCCTGTGAAGCTCGAGCACGGAGACGAGATCGTGACCGGGTTCTCGAGGTTCGTGTTTCAGGAAGGCGATCGCCCACTAGTGAACCTCAAACTGGAGCCAGTGCCGCCGTGCAACTGATCCGGCGTTTCAAACCGAGCCACACCCGCTCCGGGCGAGCCTTCCCGCTCGTTGCAGCCGCCGCGTTGCTGTTCGTATTCGCGGCGCAGGGTCTGTCGCAGGCCGTGCCAAAGGCCGGCTACGTCGCCGAAGGGTCCTTCCAGCTGCCGGGTAAGGGCCAGCCGGGCGCACCCGATCGCCCCGTCGCCCTGGCGCTGGGGCCGGATCGTACCGTGCATATCGCGGACGGCGACGGGCTCGTCTTCGTCTACGACTCGACCGGCATCTATCGCCGCACCTATGGCCAGGCCGAGCTGGACGACCCGCTCGCCATCGGGATAACCGATGAGGGTGAGTCCTACGTGCTGGACGGCGGCGCGAACCTGGTGTTCGTGTTTGGACCGGGCGGTCAGCGGGTGCGCACGATCGCGAGCAAAGGGAGCAAGGCCGGCCAGCTGTCCAATCCCGTCGACCTGGCCCTGGGGCCCAGCGGCCACGTGTACATCCTCGACGCCGGCAGGCGCGGCGTCCAGATCTTCAGCCGGGACGGCCTCTTCGTCCGTGATATCGATTTGACCACCAGCGTCAGCCAGCCCGTCTCGCTGGCGGTCGGGATCGACGGCTGGATCTACATCGCCGACAAGCGAACGCCGAGCGAGGTCTACGCGTTCCCACCGTTTACCCAGATCCCCTGGGTGGGGTCGACGCCGCGCGGCATAGCGGGTCGAGTCAACTTCCGCGGCGCCCAGTTCAACGAGCCGGTCGCTACCGCGGTGAACGAGCTCGGCACCGTAGTAGTGCTGGAGAAGCGGAGCGGTCGCCTGTATGGAGCCAACGCATCGAGTGACCGCCTGATCGGGGCTGATGACGTGCTGTACGGCGGGATAGGCACGGGCCGCGGATCGTTCCGCGAGGCGGTGGACATCGCATTCGCCGGGGTCGATCAGGTCCTCACACTCGACGCCAGACTGCGCAAGATCGAGCGCATCCGCTTGACCACGGAAGAGGGCCTGAGGTGGCGTGAGAATTTCGGCTTCCCCATTCGCGTCACCAACGTTGCCGGCGGACTGCCCGCCCCGCTGCTCGACGTGGGGTATACTCCGGACGGTCAACCGCGTTTCCTGGTGGAGACGAGGAACGGCGGCGTCGCCTTGATGGCCGTGCAGCCGGAGGTACATCAGACGGTCTACGGCGACAGCGTCAGGGTCTACAAGCCCGACTTATCCACGCCGCTACAGCAATTCAGCGGGCAGATCGGCGACCTTCAGGAGGCGATGCTCACGGACTCGACGGTCGTCATCGCCGATTCGCGCCGCAACCGGTTCACCATCTTCAGCATCGAGGCTGGAGAGGTGCTGGGGATGTACGGCGACAACTACCAGGACGACCGGAAGCTCAGGAGCCCGCGCGGCGTAGCCATGCTGCAGGACGGCCGCGTCGTCATCGGCGACACCGGTAACAACCAGGTCAAGATCTTCTCCGCCGACCTGGCCAGCCTGGTAGCCAGCTATCCGGTGGCCAAGCCGGTCGGCGTCGCCGTCGACCCCGACGGCGAGATCTACGTCTGGAACGAGGACGGCACACTGGTTGGCCGGATGATCACCGCGACGCAGACGCTCGAGCCCCTGGCCGCCGGCCTCCTGCCCGGCCCGGTCGTCGCCATCACGTTCGACCATGCGGGTAACCTGTTCGCCCTCGACGAGGCCACTCACCGAATCACGATCGTCAAGGCCGGCCTCTCAGAGGTGTTGATGCAGTTGGGTGAAGAGGACGCTCTCGACCGCCCGACCCGGATCAGGGTGGACCGCGAGGGGAACATCTACGTCACCGATGAGGGAGCCAAGCGCACGGTGGTCTACCGCTGGGACGTGGAGTTCCCACCGCTCGCCGCCTTCGACGTCGACTACCAGGAGGACGCGGCCCTCTTGAACTGGGAGCCCGGTCCCGCAGGCTTCCTGCGCGGCTACGAGATCCAGGGAGCCGACGATCCCAACGGACCCTACAGAGTTCTCTTTACCACCGCCGCCCCGCCTTTCAGGATCGATGCCTCCAACGTACCCGAGGTCCCGCCCGGCTACGTTCGCGTGACTCCGGTGTTCATCACCGGCGTGAGGGGCCGCGGATCGCGACCGCTGCCGCTGGGCTATTTCACCGCCAACCGACTCTTCTTGCAGGGTGATTATCCGGCGGCGATGGAGCAGGCCGGCGAGGCTGTCCGCCTCATCGATTCGGGAGCCATCGGCGCCGAGGACATCGTCAAAGGCAAGCTGCTGTATATCGCCTTTGCCAGCGCCTACGAGCTACGCGACTTCAATACCGCAGTCAGTTGGGCACAGCAGGCCGCGCAGTACCCGATGCCGCGGGAGGAACTCATCCAGTTCCACTTCAGGCTGGCGGAGATCTACATGCGGGTCGGAAGCCCGCCGGACGCCGCCCAGCAGATCCTGGCGCTGGTCGGCCAGGGACCGCGGCCGGAGTACTATCAGAGCCAACCCGTCATCGACCAGTCCTTCCGAATCTACCGTGGGGTCCGGGACGCCGGTCAACCGGAAGACGCCATCGAGTTCCTGCGACTCTACGCGCAGTCGATTCCGTCCAGCATACAGACCCTGCAGTACGAGTACGCCGACTCGATCACCGTGTTCTCTACACGACTCAAGCTGGGGCCGGGCTTTCAGTTCTGGCGCAACGCCAGCTACGGCCAGGTCGTCGCCTTCTACGAAAACTTGTTGACAGAAGGTGGTCTGAGCGCCGAGCAGACCGTCATCGCTCGCCAGATACTCGGCTGCGCCTACTTCGCGTTCGGACGCCGGACAGAAGCGGAGGATACGTTCCGTGAGATATTCGGCTTGCGGCCGGACTTCAACCTGAGCAGGGAGATTGCGAGGTTGCGACGGCTGTATGCGCTATCGATATACAACCCGGAGACGGAACGCTTCTTCGGGAACATAAGGCCGGGATCGTAGGACCAAGCTAGGGGGGGCGCTCTGAAGAAGAAGGACTTATTCCTAGGCCGTAAGGTGGCGGTCTATCGGATCGACAAGTTCCTCGGTGAGGGCGGGTTCGCGTTCGTATATAGGGCGCGAGACTCGAACCTCGATATCGACGTCGCCCTGAAGATCCTGAAGCCGGCTTTCGCTTACGACGAAGTCTTCGAGGAGAACTTCCGGCGCGAGGCCCATCGCGCGGCGAAGTTCCGCCACCCCAACGTCATCGCGATCCACTACGCAGGTAAGGACGACGATATCGTCTTCTTCTCCATGGACCTGCTGGAGACCGGCCTGAAGGATTTGATGGGCCCTGGCAAGCCCGTCGACGAGAGTGCGATCATCAAGGTTGGAATGGATGTCGCCTCCGCCTTGCAGTTCGCCCACACCCACGAAGGCGGCATCGTCCACCGGGACCTGAAGCCTGACAACATCCTGTTCGATAGGCACGGCAACGCCGTCGTCACCGACTTCGGGATCGCGGAAGCCGCCACCAACTACACGGCCGCCACCGGCACCACCGTCTACGTGGGCACACCCAAGTACATGTCGCCGGAGCAGGCGCGCGGCCACCGTGTCGATCATCGATCCGATATATACTCGCTGGGCGTCACCCTGTTCGAGATGGCGACCGGGGAAGCACCTTTCACCGGGCGCGACTGGTTCGAGCTGGGGCGCAAGCACATCGAGGAGCTCCCAGCCCTCCCGCAGGAGAAGAACCCGGACCTCGATCAGGATCTCGAGCGAATCATCCTCAAGTGCCTGCAGAAGAACCCGTCGGATCGATACCAGAGCGCCGAGCACCTCCGCTCCGAGCTGACTAGAATCGAGGGCAGCGAGCAGCGTACCGTCGTTCTCACCGTCCAGTCCACGCGTGAGAAGGAGGAGCCGACCCCGGTAACCCCCGTGACGCCCCCACCCTCGGTGCAGGTCGCCCAACAGGAGGAGCTGCGCGAGGCTCAGCGTGGCCCGGCCGACCTCTACGAGGCGACGACCCATCCGCCCAAGAAGCGTAGCCGGGCCTGGGTCTGGCTCGTCGCGGCCGTCGTGTTGGCCGGTACCCTGGCGGCGTACGCCGTCGACGTGGCGGGATTCCGCACCCTGGGTGAGGAGAAGATCCCCTTCCTCGCCAACCTGCCGCTCATCGGCACCGGCAGCACCTACATTACCAGCTTCTACTTCGCTCCCGTGGAGGGCGGAGCGGACGTCGAGACACCGGCGTTCGAGATCAAGTTCAGCGCACCAATCGATCCACTCACTGCCAGCTCCGAGAACGTAAAGCTGATCGGCCCCAACTCGCGCCAGCTGCCGGCTGAGGTCGAGGCGAAGGAGGGGAACACACGCATCACCGTCGTGCCGAGCGTGCGGCTCGACTACGATACCCGGTACGAGATACAGATCACCGAAGGCTTGCTCGGCACGCAGGGCATTCCGATCCGGCAGAATTCGCGGGCGACCCGAGCCGGCGCCCTCTTCCCGTTCAACACGCGTCTCCCTCCGCCCGACACGGACCCACCGTTCCTATCGGAGAGCAGGCCGTCGGACAACGCGCGTAACGTTCCCCAGAATCAGGCGCTCTCGCTGACCTTCAACGAGGCGCTGGAGCCCACGACGGTGAACTCGGAGAGCGTGCAGCTCCGCGATCCCGGGGGTAACCGTGTACCGATCAGCCTGTTCACCGGCGAGAACCTGAGGAACGTACAGATCCAGCCGGAGCAGCCGCTACGGGCTGGTGCGCGGTACTCTCTGATCATCACATCAGAGATCACCGATCGTGGCGGCAACCGTGTCATCCGGGACAGTGTGGTATTCCAGACGAGGAGCGCCGGGCCGACGACGCCGGTCTCGACCGTTCCAGGCAACATAACGGTTAAGGTCCAGCCCCCCGAAGCGACACAGCACGTGAAGCTGATCATTGACGGAGAGGATATGGGCTATCTGCCCAAACTCAACGTCGAAGTTGCGTCGGGCCAGTCACATGACCTGCGGCTTGTGGGAGCCCACCCATATTCGAGCTACCAGCTCGTCCTTTACCGCGAGAGTTTCACGCTGGGCGCGGCGCAAACGAAAGAGATCGACCCGGAGATAGAGGCATTCGGCTGGGTGACCGTCACGTCGGATCCGACGGCCGATGTCTTCATCGACGGCGAGTTTGTGTCATCGACTCCTCTAGCGGGCTATACTCTGAGGATCGGCCAGCACAAGCTGGAGTTGCACCCCACGGCGGAGAACCTGACGCGCTACGGCGTGTATGTGGAACAGATCAACGTTCCCAGGTTCACCGAGCTCCAGCTCACCGGCCTCAGATTGCCCGCTAAGTGAGGGGGTAACCGGCACGAATGAACCTCGTCCTCGTCGTTCGAGAAGGCGCTCACATCGGCCGTGTGTTTGCCGTTGCCAAAGGCGAATGCAAGTCGATCGGCCGGGCACCCGAATGTGACATCCGCTTGCCCGACCAGGGTGTCTCACGCCGCCACTGCACTATCGAGAACCTGGGGGCCGTGATCCGCGTGGTCGATCTCGAATCGGCGAACGGGTGCTACATCAACGGCCAAATCGTAGAGCGCGGTTCGCTGAGCCCCGGCGATCAGCTCGCCGTCGGCCCGACGATCCTCGAGTGCCGGGCACGGCCATCGTCCGGCCGGGCACCTGGCGAAGCCACCCTCGCTTTCCGCGAAGAAAGTACGACGACCGTCGTCCGCAAAGTCATCGACACCCAGTACCCGGGCATGGAGGCGCTGACGGCCGCCGGTCCGGGGGATATGAACGACCTGCAGCGCGCCCAGCGCAACCTGGCGACCGCATACCAAGTCTCCAAGATGCTGGCCAGCGCCACCGGGCTGGAGAAGCTGTTCGACGGGGTCATCGACTCGATCTTCGCGGCGATCAACGCGGACAGGGCCGCCCTGCTCCTCAAAGATGGCAGCGATGGATCCGGCGAGCTGAACATCGTGGCATCGCGCTCGCGGGAGGGCGATCAGGACCTGGAAGAGATCAATGTCAGCCGGACCGTGGTGCAAGACGTTCTCGAGAACGCAGCGTCCTCGCTGAGCCGGGATGCCACTGCCGACGATCGCTACAAAGAGGGTCAGAGCATCATCCAGCAGAGGATCCGCTCGGTGATGTGCGCCCCCGTTTCAACGGACGATGGCGTGATCGGCGTTCTCTACGCCGACAGCCGCAGCCTGACGGGCGCTTTCGCGGAGGGCGACCTCGAGCTGCTGGCGCTCATCGGCAATCAGGCCGGCGTCGCCATCCATCGGGCCCAGCTCATGGCCCAGCTCGAGAAGTTCTTCTTCGATACGATCCGGGCGATCGTCGCCACGATCGACGCCAAGGACGGCTATACCCACCGTCACTCGGAGCGCGTGGCCGGATTCGCCACCCGCATCGCGGCGGAGCTTGGCCGGTCGGAGGAGGAGATCGAGGTCGTCAAGCTCTCGGGCCTACTTCACGATGTCGGCAAGGTCGGCGTGCCAGAAGCGATCCTCAACAAGCCGGGCAAGTTGACCAAGGCGGAATTCGACGAGATCAAGAAGCATCCGGTCCACGGGGTCAACATCCTGGGCCATATCGAGAGCCCCATGTTCACGGCGATCATCCCCGGCGTGCGACACCATCACGAGAAGTGGGACGGCTCGGGCTACCCGGATGGTCTGTCCGGCGAAACCATTCCCTTCCTCGGACGCCTGCTGGCCGTCGCCGATGTGCTGGACGCTCTCAGCTCCGACCGCTCCTACCGCAAGGGACTCGGGTTCGACAAGACTGTGGAGATCATCGAGCAGGACGCCGGCAGCCATTTCGACCCGCAGTTCCCAGAGCCGGCCACAGCGCTGCACTCGCGTGGCGAGCTAGAAGTACCGCCCGAATGGATCGAGCCCGATTCCGATCCCATGCCCACCACTACTCTCGATCCTTCAGCGTAGTCACAGGCGCGAGCCCTCAGCGCCGG
>JBDHHZ010000082.1:0-9743 GCA_039589115.1 Gemmatimonadota bacterium
CCTGCTAATCGCGTCGCCGATCAACTCCTCCGAGCGCCCGTACCCCACTCTGTAGTCAGTACAGACGGTGTTGATTCCGGCATCCAGGGCGGCTAGCAGCAACACCGGGTTGTTGAACCCGGAAGTGCCGAAGGATACCTCCGAGACCCGCAGGCCGGTGTTGCCGAGGGGGCGGTACCGCATTTCGGTCTGCGCGGTGCTTCCCTCGTCTTGCTCACCGGACGCACCGCACCCGATGGCGAGGCCGGAGGCGGCTACGCCAAGCTGCAGAAACCTGCGGCGGTCGATCCTGTTCGAGTCGGCGTCACGCAAGTTCTCCGTTCCCATTGGAGCCTCGCTGCATGAAAGTTGATAGTGGGACTCTTACATGATGCTCACTGAGCGCAGGCAGAGCAACGAGCGGCAGATATGTGTACTCGTGCGGTCAAGGTATCAGCGCAAACCCGGATCGAACCCCTCCACCGCCCACGCATCTGTGTACGAGTTGAATACCGCCGCCACGATCCGTCTCCCGTCTGGGCTGACGCTGACGTGTCGGGGATGGACCTCGAAAGGCAAGACCGCATACCGCGTCGGTTTACCCCCGGCCAAAGGCACCAGCAGTATCTCTCGCGCAACCTCTTGACGCCACGATGCCGACATCGCGTACACCGCATCACCGGCAGCCTTCCACCCTACGGGCGCAAGTGGAGCATCTTGCGTCACCTGGCGCGACCCGTCGAGCGACACGATCCAGAGTGCCCCTCGACTCACTCTCAGCGCGACCCGACCTCCGTCGGGAGATGAGCGGAGGTCATAAAACCAGCCCAGTGTATCGCTGGACAGCAGGGGGCGATCTTCGGCTGTGGCAGGATCCAGTACCCGGAGATTCTGGTGGCCGGGTTCCTGGTACACGATGTGACGAGCGGGTGCCCAAGCAAGATCGTCTTCGCGCTGAATACGACTGCGATCGTAAACGCGGGCAGGTCCGCCACCTGCGTTCACAACCCGGACGTGCGCCGTATCCTGGCTTTCAGCACCAAATGCTATTTCGCTGCCGTCAGGCGACCAGGCGGGCGACCACACCTGTCCGTCAACAAACGTAACTTGACTTGCCTCCCCTCCGTCAACCGGGATGGTGAACAGGTTTGAAGTTGCGCCAGCGGACTCGACGTAGGCTACGCGACTCCCGTCAGGCGAAAACCTGGGGAAGCTCCGCACTGCTGTACCGGCTGTGAGTTCATGCTGGCTGAGAATCTCGCCGGACTCACTGACCTCGAAGAGCCAGATATTCGAATAGCTGACGACTTTGGTAAAGAGCAGAGTGCCGGCGGCGGACAGCGAGAAGGCGGGAATCGCTACGTTCCTCACCTGCACAGCCAACCCGCTGAGGATTCGAATCGCGGACCCCAGAGCGGTCCCGTCATCGCCAACCCGCAGCTTCCACAGAGACTTTGACCCGTTGTCGACGCGCAGGTAGTAGAGCGCATCCGCTGCCGGTGACCAGTGCGGTGACAGAATGGGGAGAGAATCCTCGAGCACGAGCCTTTCGTTACCGCTCTCTACGCCGATCGCCCACATCGCGTAGGCACCGGGCCCCGTTCCCGTGATCACGGCCAGCAGATCGTTCTTCGGTGACCAGGATATACCGTGCAGCCAATCATACTCTATCTCAAAACGCACGGCGCGAGTGGAGTCGCCGGTCGACAGGTCAGTGAACCAGAGCACCCTGGCCTGGGGCCACCAACTCACCACCTGAGAATCGTCGGGTGACCACACCGAGATTGGCTCCGTGTTGATTCTGCGCGGGGTCGCCCCGCCAAACCGATCCAAGATCAGGGTCGAGCCGGAGCGTCTCTGCCCGGTGCGAAAAAGCAGCTGCGAACTGTCGTGGGACCACTGGATGCAGCACAGAAACTCCTCGGTCGCGTGAACCTCGACCGGGGGCCCAACACCACGTTCGTGAACCATGACTCTCTGGGCTCGCCCCGCTGGGCCGACTAGATACGCTGCGAATTTCCCGTCGTGTGAGAGGGCGGACTCGACGATATCTCCGCGGAAAGTGACCTGGTGCGGCTCGGCGGTGACAGCTGTGACCGGGGATGCCTCATGAAGAAGAATCCAACCGGTTGCAGCAACTCCCCAGGCCGCCAACGCACCCATGAACGCGAGAGCCACAGACCGCCAGGTGAGTCGGCGCGTCCGAGCCCGCGACTCGAGTCTCGGCGCAGCCAACGCCTCCACGTCTCTCTCGCGCGCTAGTGGCGACTCCAGATAACTCCTCTGCCCGAGCGCCTCCTCTCGGGCGAGCGCCACGGCGATCGCCACCGGCAAGCCCAGAAGCAGCAGAACGAGAGCAACGGTGAACAGCCAGGCCGGAAGGCCATACCGCTCGCTGAACATGTCTACGGCTTCGAGGACGGCGTATGACGCGCCCAGGTACAGCAATAGCGCTTGCCACAGAGCGCGGCGGTGGATCTCGACTATCAGCCGCTTTAGATGGGACATAGCTGCACCGGCGGCCTCAGGTATGTGGGATTTCGGGCACCCGGTTGGGCTCAAAGATGCGGTGGCGCTGTGGGCGGGGCAACGAGAGCGGGCATACGAACGGGCAAAACGAAGGGCCCCCGGATCGGGGGCCTTCGCCCGTGGTCGGTCGTCGGGTCTGCGCGGGTGGTCGCGGAGGGAAAAGCCATAGCTGGTAGCAGCGGTTAGTGCAAGACCGTGGGAAACAAAGGCCCCCAACCTTGGACGCCGCACGGTTCCGCATTCGGGCACCCGAGTTCCAAGATCGGACAGGAGGCTTGCTGTCCGTGGGGGGAGCGGTCGTAAGGCCGCATCCCAAAACGACTAAGTAACGGTGGTCCTGGCACGCTCTATGCCCTTCACCCCGTTATCCCTGGAGTGCGCAGGCCCCACGGCCAAGTTGGAGGGAATTCAAAGATGAACCGCCCGATCCGGCGCCTGACTCTGAGCTACGTCCTGTCTGTGATTCTCTTGCCGCCGACCCTGCTGCTTGGCAGGCCCGCTGCCGCTGCGGCCCAGGGTGAGGCGGCGGAACGGGTCCTGGAAGCTGCGCGGGCCGGAGAGACCGATCGGGTGGAAGCCCTCCTCGAGGCCAGCCCGGAGCTGGTGAACGTGAGGGACGGGGAGGGGATGACGCCTCTGCACCACGCCGTACTGGGCGGCCACCCGGAGTTGGCGGAGCTACTTCTGGACCGGGGTGGCGATATCTCGGCGGTGGACGCCTGGAACCAAACCCCGCTTCACCTCGCCGCCTACGGGGGTGATGCGGCCCTGGTGGCCCTGCTCCTGGCTCGCGGGGCCGACGTCATGGCCAGGGAGATGCGGGGACGAACGCCGCTCTTCATGGCGGTGAACTGGGGCCGCAACGTTGAGGTGGTGGAGCGGCTGATCGCGGCCGGCGCCGACGTGAACGACCGGACCCCGAGAGGGGAGGAGATACTCCTCTCCACCCTCTACTACGGGAAGCCCGAGATCA
Source organism: Gemmatimonadota bacterium (assembly GCA_039589115.1). Taxonomy (GTDB): domain Bacteria; phylum Gemmatimonadota; class Gemmatimonadetes; order Palauibacterales; family KS3-K002. The sequence continues at coordinate 3,482 of JBDHHZ010000082.1, forward strand.
TCGACGCTCTCCTGGCGGCGGGGGCCAGGCTGCCGGACGACGACGACGCCGTGGTGCGAGCCGCCTACCTGTCGGCGAGCAACGGGTTCGAGGGAGTCTTCCGCATGGCGGTGGAGGCGGCGGAGGCCCGGGAGATCACCTGGTCGGAGCACGTCTCCATGCACGCCGCCGCCCGGGGTGGCTCGCTCGCCATCGGCGAGACGCTCCTGGCCCACGGCCACCCCGTGGACGAGAAGAACATGTACGGGCTCACCCCCCTTCACATCGCCGCCGAGAACGGACGCCTCTCCTTCGCCGAGTTCCTGGTCGGGAACGGCGCCTACATGGAAGAGTCCAGCGTCCAGGGCATGACCGCGTTGCACTTCGCCCGCGAGAGCGGGCACGAGGGCGTGGCGACGCGCCTCCTGGAGATCGGCGCCGCCGATCGGCCGCCGGTCTTCCCGGAGCTGCAGGGCGCCTGGCTGGGGCAGCCGGAGCCCCGTGATGCGCCGGAGCGGTTCGCGCTGGGGATCGTCTCGGGACACGGGTTCAACTCCGAGCACTCTCCCGCAACCTTCTCGCCCGACGGGACCGAGGTCTACTGGACGCATGCCTTCCGGGGCCCCGTCCTCTTTTCCCGGCTGGAAGACGGCGCCTGGACGAGGCCGAGTCCGGCCCCCTTCGTCTCGGAGCACGGCGAGGGAGAGCCCATCTTCTCCCCGGACGGCCAGCGGTTGTACTTCCTTTCCATGCGCCCGCTGGAGCCGGGAGCGGAACCCGGCGAGGAGAACATCTGGTACGTGGCGCGTGAGCGGGATGGCTGGTCGGAGCCGCGGCCGTTAGACCCGGTCGTGAACGACTTCGACCACCACTGGCTCTTCTCCATCTCCGAGGCCGGAACCCTCTACTTCTCGTCCGTCCGCGAGGGCGGGTACGGGAGCCGGGACATCTACCGCTCGCGGAGGGTGAACGGGGTCCACCAGCCGCCCGAGAACGCGGGACCCGTCATCAGCACGGACGGCGACGAACACACCCCCTTCATCGCCCCGGACGAGAGCTACCTCATCTTCGCCTCGACCGCTCACGGCCCGACCGAGGGGATGTTCCATTTCGTCATCGCCTACCGTGAAGCGGACGGCGGCTGGTCGACTCCGCAGGCGCTGGACCACATCACCGCGCCCGTTCAGAACCCGCTCTGTCCCCTCATCACCGCCGACGGGAAGTTCATGTTCTTCATCGGGAGCGGTGACATCTGGTGGACGCGGGCGGACTTCATCGAGGAGATGCGACCGCAGTAGGTATCGGGAGACGGCAGATGCACTCACTGATCCAGGACACCCGCTTCGCGCTGCGCATGCTGCGCAAGAACCCTGCGTTCACCGCCGTCGCCCTCATCTCACTCGCCGTGGGGATCGGAGCGAACACGGCGATCTTCAGCGTGGTGAACGCCGTACTGTTCCGGGACACGCCCTATCAGGCGCCGGAGACATTGGTCAACATCTACCGCGACCAGGGCGAGGGGTGGCTCTACTGGATGAACTACCCGGACTACCTGGAGCTGAAGGAGGCTACCTCGGGCGTGCTGTCCGAGCTTGAGGGACATCAGATCGTCATCACCCAGCGAGCCGTGGGAGACGGGGTCGACGTGCTGATGGGCGAGATGGTGACCGGGGGCTACTTCGGCATGCTGGGCGTCGGTGCTCACATCGGGCGACCGCTGCTGCCCGAGGATCACGTGGCTCCCGGGGCACATCCGGTCATCGTTCTCGGGTTCGACTACTGGCAGGGAGCGTTCGGATCCGATCCCACGGCCGTGGGAGGGTCGCTCCGACTTGCCGGGAGGGATTACACGATCGTCGGCGTGGCGCCGCCGGACTTCGCCGGGTCGGTCCGCGGGTTCCGGCCCGACTTCTTCGCGCCGATCATGATGTGGGGCCAGCTGATGCCGCTGGAAGAGAATCCGCTTGCGTCCCGCGGCTCGAACTCTTTATCGCCGGTCGGGCGCCTGGCGCCCGGGGCCACGCTGCCGGAACTGCGGGGCTCGCTGGCCCGGGTCTCCGAGTACCTGCAGGAGTCCTTCCCCCTTGTGTGGGCGGTGGGGGACAGGCTGGTGGCTGTGCCCACGCAGGACGTCGTGTTCAACCCCGGCGTCGACCGGATGGTGCGGGCGGTCAACTTCCTGGCGCTGGGCTCGGTCGCGCTGGTTCTGCTGATCGCCTGCGCCAACGTCGCCAGCCTGCTGCTGGCGCGCGCCGTGGACCGGCGCCGCGAGGTGGCGGTGCGCCTGGCCATGGGAGCCGGGCGCGGGCGCCTCGTCCGACAGCTGCTGACCGAGAGCACGCTGCTGGGCCTGCTCGGTGGGGCCGGCGGCCTGCTCCTCGCCCCGTGGGTGTTGCAGCTGGCCGAGTCGGTCACCCAGTCGTTCGTGATCCCCGTAGGCCTCGATCTCAGCATCGACTGGACGGTTCTGGGATTCACGGCGGCGGTGTCGCTGGCGACCGGTGCGGCCGTGGGACTCGTTCCGGCGCTGCAGGCCACCCGAGCCGATGTCGCTCCGATCCTGAAGAGTGACAGTACGCAGGCCGGTCGGCCCGCGACCGTCGCCCTCAGTCGGATCCTGGTGGCGGGGCAGATGGCGGTGTCCGCCATGCTGCTGGTTTTCGCGGGATTGTTCATCCGGAGCTTCGACGCGACTAGAGTCGTCGATCCGGGCTTTGGGTACGAGCCGACGGCGTTCCTCTCGTTCATGGTCCCGTCTCCGCGCTACTCCGACGAAGAGGGACTGCGGCTGGTGACCTCCTTCGTGGATCGCGCCCGAGCGCTACCCGGTGTGATGCGCGCCGGGGCCATCTCGAACCCGCATCTCAACACGCTCAACCGGATGATCATCGACGTGCGGGTGGATGGCGTCGCGCCACCGCCGGGACGGTCGGCTCACAGCGTCGACTTCACGTCGGTGGAACCGGGCTTCTTCGCGGCGGCCGGGATACCGCTACTCGAAGGTCGGAACTTCAGGGAGCAGGACCGGGCCGACGGCACGCCGGTCACCATCATCAACGAAGCCATGGCCCGGCGGTTCTGGCCGGGAGAGAGTCCGTTAGGCCGGACCGTCCACCTCGACGCGCCCGGCTTCGCCGGTCCCGTGGTGATCGGCGTGGCGCGGACCGCCAAGATCCGCAGCCTGGAGGAGAATCCCCGCCCCTTCATCTATTTGCCGTTCGCGCAAGAGTTCAATTCTTGGGTCACCGTACTGGCCACCACCCGCGGCGATCCGGCTGCGACGACCCGGGAGCTTCACCGGCTCCTCCGTACTAGCTACCCCGACGTCATCGTCACCAAGAGCACAACGCTGGCCGAGCACATCGGGATCATGCACGTCGCGCGGCGACTGTCGGCCTTGCTGTCCAGCGTCTGCGCCGGGTTGGCCCTCTTCCTCGCCGCCGTGGGACTCTGGGGCGTGGTGAGCTTCGCCGTGGCGCTGAGGACGAGGGAGATGGGGATCCGCATGGCCCTGGGGTCCGAGCCGCGCGGCTTGGTCACCCTCATGGTGCGGGGCGGGATGCGTCTGGTGGTCCTGGGCGGTGGCGTCGGGTTGGCCGGCGCCCTCCTGGTCTCCGGAGGCCTGTCCCGCTTCCTGTTTGGCGTGTCCGCCGTCGACCCGCTCACCTTTGCCGGCGGGATCGTCGTCCTTCTCGTCACCGGAGCCCTGGCCGCCTACGTGCCGGCTCGGCGCGCCAGTCACGCCGATCCCGTAAGCGCCTTACGCGCGGAGTGAGGTCGGCAATCCCGCAGCCGCTACTCGTCCATCGACTCGAGCGCGGCTCGCACCCCTTCGATATCCGGCTCGATGATCCAGACGTCGAAGCTGTCGGACCGGGTGCTGGTGAAGGCGATCTTTGTCCCGTCCGGCGACCAGGAGGGGAATCCTTCCTGGGCGGGGGGCATTCCTCCCGCTCGGACGCCGCATTTCAGTAATGTCGTTCGTTTTCTGGATTGATCTCCGCGCTGGAAGATACTACTCCGAGCAATCTCCTGACCAGCAGCAGGCAAGTGTGGCAACGCGGCGAGATGATCACGCAACGCGCGACTTTCCTACAGGTTGCATGCGCTCCATCAACAGAACCTCCACACGAGCCGACCGGTGCGTCTTGTTGCCTGACCGCACCGCACGTAGACTGCATCGAAACCGTCAGCGCTGGACCGCCGCAGAGGAGATGCACGATGTACCCCTGTCCCCGTGTTGTCGCCGCCGCCCTTTTCTGTCTCGTCCTTCCAGCCATCGGAGCCTGCTCAGCAGAGCGCGGGCCCGACACGGGGACCTGGGTCGCCGAGTGGGATACGATCGGCAGCACAGTGGTCGTGCGGACGATCAGCGGCAGCGTCTGGGGCGAGCCGGTGGAGATGGTCGAGGAGCTTTCCATCGGCGTCCTCGACGGCGCGGATGAGTTGATGTTCGGGTCGATCGGCTCGATGGCGGTGGACGAGGAGGGCGGGATCTACGCCTTCGATAGCCAGGTCCCGGCGCTCCGCTACTTCGATGCCGACGGCAACTACATCCGCACGCTGGGCCGCGAGGGCGGTGGCCCCGGCGAGTATAGCGACTTCGTCGGCAGGCTGGTCCTACGCCGCGATGGCAAGATCGTTGTACCGGACGTGGGGAACGCGCGCCTCAGCCTCTTCGAGCCGGACGGCACGCTGGCCGCACACTGGCCGGTGCGGGGTGGGTTCTTCTCACGACGGGATGTGGTCGTGGATACGGCGGACCATACCTACGTGCCGATCCTCAGCGAGGTGATGCCGTCGAACGAGCCGATGAAGGTCGGCTACCTGCACCTGGACCCGGAAGGTGTCGCCGTCGACACGATGCACATCCCGACCCTCCCCAACGAGCCCCCCCTCGCCTCGATGCAGTCCGCCTTCGCCGAACAGATGTTGATGACGGTGCGCGGAGCGATGGACCCATCGAAGGAACATGCCTTGAGCCCGCTGGGCTACATGGTCGTCGGCGTCAACGACGACTACTCCTTCGAGGTCCGCTGGCCCGATGGCCGGACCGTGCGGATCGAGCGCACTTACGAGCCCGTCCCGTTCACACCCGAGGAGCGTGCCGAATGGGAGGCGGTCTTCGACTGGTACAGGGAGGTCGGCTATCCCGTCGACTTAGGGTCCGTGCCCGAGCGCAAGCTCCCTTACGGCTCCTTCCTGGCCGACGAGGGGGGCCGCATCTGGGTGCGTCGCCACGTGGAGGCGCGGAAGGACGACACGGTCGAGCCGCCGTCGGAGGAAACGAATCGGCCACCGCCCATTTCCTGGGTCGAGCCCGACGTCTACGACGTCTTCGAGCCCGACGGCACCTACCTGGGCGAGGTGCACTTCCCGCGGCGGACCTCGCCATTGGTCGTCCGCGGCGACACTGCCTGGGGTGTGCGACGCGGCGAGTTCGCCGAACAGTACATCGTCAGGCTGGTGATGCCCCGCACCGCGCAGGGCTCGCAGCGTGAAAGGTCGAGGCGCTAGTGACAGAACGGAAGGATCAGCAGCGATTTTAGCTACGCACCTCTTCCTGCCAACACTCCAGATGTCTATCGAATGCGCATTCCCCTTGGATACCCGGCCAACTAATCGCCCGACCGTCCAACCGTCCTAATACTCGATGGTTTTGTGAATCCACAGCGCCGGCCCCGGCTGTCGTCGCTTCTTGACTGATGGAACCTTCGGGGTGGGCGTTACCTGTATTGTCCCGGGGTCTCGCTTCACCTTCCCCTGCTGATAGAGGTCGAACACTTCCTGGGCTATCCCTTTGACCTGGGGATTCCGATCTGCATTCATTAACTGCGCGTCGGCGATCGAGAGGAACACAGCGGCCATGGTCTCTTTATTGCCGTTCTTGACCCAATCCGCGTGCGCCACCTTGACACTCTCGACCGCCATCATCTCCACAGACTTCAGGTGCCGATCCGACACATCATCACGGCGACTCCATTGGGCGAGTGCAGCTTCATGCAGATGGTCGTACATGAGCCGGCCAGTTAGCTCAGGACGTTCGCGCGCGTACGCCTTGAGGGCCTGCAAGTAGCGCTGCGCGACAGGTCGGTACATGCTGTACGCGTAGTTGAAATGCCACTCAAACCCGCGCTCGCCGGGACCCATGTCCCCAGTTCTCTGTTGCTGCATCCCCAAGACGTTGAGGGCGCGCTTGTAGTTCTTGCGAGCGGTGACCCACGCTTCTCGAGCCCGAAGGTACTGCTGTTCGGCTTGTGACATGTCTCGCTCCTCACCGGTC
>JBDHHZ010000083.1:0-10516 GCA_039589115.1 Gemmatimonadota bacterium
GGTGACGCCCAGTCTCTCCCGCACGGTCAGGTCGTTCAGCTTGATAACGATGCCGTCGATCTCGTACTCGAGCTCGTCGCGCCGCCGCTCCAGGTCATGGCGCAGCTCGATGGCTTCTTCGATTCCAAGTCCCAAGCGCGTCTCGCTGCTCACTCTGAAGCCCCAGTCACGCAGAGCGTCGAGAACTTCCTCCTGCGTTGCGAGTATGAGCCCCGCGGCCGTCATCAACTCATAGGCGTAGACCACCAGCGGTCGCTGGGCCGTGATGGTCGGGTCGAGCTGGCGCATGGAGCCGGCTGCGGCATTTCGCGGATTGGCGAAGACCTGCTTGTCCTCCTGGGTGAGTCGGGCGTTCAGGCGTTCGAACTCGTCGACCAGCATGATCGCCTCACCGCGCAGCGACAGTGACGGTGGCGCCGCTCGCTTCGCCTCCCTAAGTCTGAGCGGGACGGAACCGATCGTCCGAACGTTCGCCGTCACGTCTTCGCCAACCCGCCCGTCGCCGCGGGTTGCGGCTCGCAGCAGGCTGCCAGCTTCGTAGACCAGCTCGACGGAGATGCCGTCGAGCTTCGGTTCTACGACGTAGTCGATGGGGCCATCCTCAAGGGCGGCGTGCAGGCGCGCGTCGAACCGGCGGACGTCTTCATCTTCGTCGCTCGAGTCGAGGCTCAGCATCAGGGCGGTATGCTCGAGCTCCGTAAAGCCGGAGCGTGGCCGGCCAGCGATGCGCTGGGTCGGTGAGTCGGCGCTGACCAGCTCGGGGAACGCTTCCTCCAGCTCCTTCAGCTCGCGGTAGATCTTGTCGTACGCGGAGTCGGAGATCTCCGGTTGGTCGAGGACATGGTAGAGGTAGTCGTGGTGACGGATCGTCTCTCGCAGCTCTTCGATCCGGCGACGCGCCGATTCCAGATCGACCCTATCGGCCACGCCTCATTCCTCCGCATCCGGATCCTGGTTGCCCTCTTCCTCGGGCTTGGGCTCGGGCTCGTCGTCCGGAGCTTCTGCCTTTCGCACCTCCCGGTCAACTCTGCCGAAGTCCCGCCAACCATGCGCCCACTCCCAAAGCTGCTTCGCTGCTCGACCGCGAACCGTGTCGTCCGGGAAACGGCCCTCCGCGTCTCGTTCGCCGGCCGTCATGCCGGCAAGGACCTCCCAGCCTTCCTCGACCTGGCGGATCGGCCAGATGTTGAACTTCCCGGCACGCACCGCATCGATGACCTCATCGTTCAATACCAGGTTCGACATGTTGCGGGCCGGAATGATCACGCCTTGTTCGCCCGTCAGGCCACGCCGCACGCAGGCCCGGAAGAAGCCTTCGATCTTCGTGGTGACGCCGCCGATCGGCTGGATGTCGCCTTTCTGGTTCAGCGCGCCGGTGATGGCGACGCCCTGACGGAGCGGCACCCCTGCGATCGCCGAGACCAGCGCGTACAACTCCGCCGCCGATGCGCTGTCTCCTTCGACCTCCTCGTATAGCTGGTCGAACGAGAGGCTTGCCGACATGATTAGCGGATGGTTCTGGGCGAACAGGTCGCCGAGATACCCGGAGAGGACGAGGACCCCCTTGTTGTGCAGAGGACCGCCCAAGCGCACTTCGCGCTCGATATCGACGACCCCGCTCGTGCCCATGAAGGCGCTGGCTTCCACCTTGATCGGCCGGGCGAACGAGTGATCGCCCGCCGACAGCACGGCCAGGCCGTACAGCTGGCCGACCTTTTTGCCGGTGGGGTCGACGGTGAGGGTGTCTTCCTCGATCAGGTTGAGAAGCTCCCGCTCCGGGCGATTTACGCGTTGCTCTCGCTCGAGGATAGCGCGCCGCACGTCCTCCACCGTCACCATTTTCCGTGCGTCGACCTTGGCGAAGAACCCGGCTTCACGCACCAGGTCGCCGATGGCGCCGAACTGTGTCGATAACCGCTCCTGATGCTGAGCGAGCCGCGAACCGAACTCGGCGACGCGCGCGACGGCAGCCGAGTCGAAGGGCGGCAGGGACTCCTCTTCGCAGCGGGCGGCTACGAAGGCGCCGTAGCCGCGCTCGGCGCCTTCGTCTCGCTCCATGTAGGGACTGAAGTCGGCCTTCACCTTGAACAGCTCGCGGAAATCTTCGTCGTACGCGTGGAGCAGCTGGTACGTATACGGATCACCCAGCAAGATGACACGTACCTTCAAGGGGATCGGCTGCGGTTTGAGCGTGGTCGTCGCGATGAGACTGGTGTACTCGATGATCTCTTCCAGTCGTATCGACTGGGTCCTCAGCGAGTTCTTCAAGGCGAGCCAGGCCAGTGGCTGCCTCGCCATGTCGTTGGCGTCCAGCACGAGGTAACCACCGTTGGCCTGGTGAATCGCGCCCGCCGTGATCTGGCTGAAGTCGGCGATCATCGTCCCGAACTGGACCTTGTGCTCTATTCGCCCGATCAGGTTGTGATAAGTCGGGTTTTCCTCTTGGACGACCGGCGCGCCGCTCTCCGGCGTGTGACAGACGATCACGTTCACACGGTAGTTGGCCAGCGGGTCCTCCTCGATAGGTAGCATCTCTGCGCTCGATTCCGATTCCTCGCCGTCGTCCGAGAACTGACCGGCGTTCTCGATGACTTCCTTGGCCAACCGGTCCAAGTACGCGTTGACCTGAGGCTCTGACCCCCAGCGCATCTTGACGTCATCCACACAGTGCGCCACCTCGGCCTCCGCCACCATCTGCTGCAGCTCGAGGATCAGCCGCTTCGCGTCTCGCTCCGTCTCGCGAACCTTGCGCTGTACTTCGCCGAAGTCCTTCTCCATGTCGTGCCGCCGCTCCAGGATCTCCTCACGCTGGTCCTCGGGCAGTGCCCCAAAACTCTTCTCGTCGAGCGGCTCGTTGCCCAGAGCGGGGACGACGGCCCAGCCTGTCGGCGTTTGGACCAGCGCGACGTAGCGCTCGTCCTCGATGTGCTTCTGGAACTCCTCGATCAGCTGGCGTTGGATCTTCATCGCGCGCTCGGCGATGCCGTCTTGCTCCTTGCGGACCTCGTCGCCCTGCAGCGCTTTCGGCAAGGCATCCTGTAGCTCGGCCAGCAGGCCGTCCACGTCGTCGCTCAGGTGGGGGCCCCGTCCGGCGGGGACCGTCAGCGCAGCGGGCTCACGTGGAGCATCGAAGTTGTAGACGTAGCACCAGTCCGGAGGAGTAGGTTCGTCGGCCGCACGGGCCTTGAGCAGCTGCCGGATCATCGTCGCGCGCCCCGACCCGGGTAGCCCCAGGGCGAAGACGTTGTAGCCCGGATGATCGACTTCGAGGCCGAAACGGACCGCCCGCATAGCCAGGTCCTGGCCGATAGCGTCGCGTAACGGCTCCAACTCGGTGGTGTTGTTGAATTGGAGGGTCGAGGGATTGCAGATTCTGCGAAGCTCTTCTGGCTTCAGGGCGCGTGGACTGGTGGTGGACACGCGAATCTCCCTTCAAGATTGGCCGGCGCCTGGAAGCTGCGCTCAGCCCTTCAGCGCCCCGTCGGCGACGGCGCGAACGATGTCGGTCGTAGTTACGATGCCCTGCAACTCGCCATCATCGATGACCAGGATACGGTGGATTCCAGCGTCCAGCATGTACGCGGCCGCCGCCTTCACCGAAGTGTTCGAAGGCCGGCTCAGCACGTCGCGGGTCATCACATCGGCGACGCGGTGCTCGTCCAGCATGTCCAGGTCGCTGGAACGGGTCGTCCTCACCCACTCCATGTTCCCGCCCTCCGACGGGTCCCAGGACTCGAACCCCCCTCCGCGCCGCCTCGGTGGCTCGTCCAGGCCGGGGCCGGATCGCGGCGCCAGGCCCGCGTTCTCCTCCTGGAAGTCGAAGATATCCGTCGTCGAGATCACTCCGACGACCCTCCCGCCAGCGACCACCGGCGCGCCACTCACTTCCTGCTCGTTGAACACTTCCAACAGCTCGCGCAGCGTGAGGTCCGGCGATACGTTGACCAGGTCGCGCTTCATCAAGTCCTTGAGCTTCAACATCGAGGCCGTCCTCTCAGAGCTTTCTTGCCACCTCGATCATCGATAGGGACATAGTAACCCGCGATGAATCTCCCCGTCCATTCGCCCGGAGGCCCGGCACGGGGCTACCCCCTATTCCTGCGGTTCCAGCTTCAGAGATGCCGAGTTGATACAGAATCTCTGGCCCGTCGGCTGCGGGCCGTCCTCGAAGACGTGGCCGAGGTGAGCATCGCAGGCCGCACAGACTACCTCGGTCCGTCGCATACCTAGGCTTTCGTCCGGCTCAGTCTCAACGCTGTCCGCCGTGACGGGCTGCCAGAAGCTCGGCCAGCCGGTGCCCGAGTCGTACTTCGCCTCCGAGTCGAAAAGCTCGTTGCCGCAGCAGACGCAGCGGTACACGCCATTCTGCTTCGAGTCGTGATACTCGCCGGTGAACGCCCGCTCCGTCCCTTTCTGGCGTGTGATCCGGTAAACTTCCGGGGCGAGGATCTCACTCCACTCGGCGTCGCTCTTTACGTTCTTCTTCGCACTCAATCGCTTGGGCCCGTTCTCAGGTTGGTCCGACATTCTCGATAATAATAGAGCATCGGAGGCGGTGTGCCCACAGGGCCAGGCCACCCTCCGGACGGCAGGCGTTGCGATTGGAAGTTAGAATCTTAGAATTCCGCCCAGCTGTACAACCCCAACCGGAGAATCCTATGAAGCTCAAGGCTCAGGGACTCGCGATCCTGATCGCGCTCGGGCTTGCCGGCCTCGCCGCGCCGCCTATACACGCGCAAGACTTTGACGACGTCCAGATCGAGACGGTCCAGGTCGGGCCCGGCGTCTACATGCTGACGGGTAGCGGCGGGAACCTCGCCGTATCTGTCGGCCAGGATGGAGTCTTCCTGGTGGACGACCAGTACGCGCCGCTGACCGAGAAGATCTTGGCCGCGATCCGGTCGATCAGCGACGAGCCGGTCCGCTTCGTCATCAACACCCATTGGCACGGCGACCACGTCGGCGGCAACGAGAACATCGGCCAGGCCGGAGCGCTCATCCTGGCGAACGACAACGTGCGGAAGCGAATGAGCGTAGAGCAGTTCAGGGAGGCGTTCGATCGCACCGTCCCCGCCGCGCCGGAGGCCGCCCTTCCGGTGGTGACGTTCTCGGAGGCGGTGACGTTCCATATCAACGGCGGCGAGCTTCACGCGTTCCACGTCGACAGCGCCCACACCGACGGCGATGCGATGATCCATTTCCGCGACGTTAACGTGATCCACATGGGTGACGTCTACTTCAACGGCCTGTACCCCTTTGTCGACTTCTCGGCCGGCGGCTCGATCGACGGGATAATCGCGGCGACCAAGAAGGTGCTGGAGATCGTCGATGACGACACCAGGATCATCCCGGGTCATGGGCCGCTCTCTAACAAGGTGGAGTTGGAGGCCTACTTGGATATGCTGGTAGGCGTCCGCGACGCCATTCGGGAGCGGATCGCTATGGGGTTGGACCGGGACGCAGTCATCGCGGCCGAGCCGACCGCCCGCTGGGATGAGGCCTGGGGCGCGGGGTGGCTCACACCAGAGCAGTTCGTGGGGATCGTCTACAGCGACTTGTCGCGGAAGAACTAACGAGGTCCGGCGCGACTAGGGCACTCCTGCGCGCCCCGCGGCCGGAGCGGATCCGGCCTCGTAGGGCATCGGGGCGCCCTCCTCCTTCGGCTGCCGAGCCTTGTGTCGCCGCATCCGGCTGTAGACGACACGGTATCCGAGGAGTGTGACGAGGACTGCTCCGAAGATGGCCGGTTCGCGGATGTCGGCCTTGACCTGCCACAGGAAGTGGACGACGCCGAGGGCCGCGGCCAGATATACCAACTTGTGCAGCCTGCTCCAGCGCTTGCCGCCCAACCGCTTCACCATCTTCTTCGTCGACGTGACCGCCAGCGGGGTCAGAATGAGCAGCGCCGTGAAGCCCACCGTTATGTAAGGACGGTCCATTATATCCTCGACGATGAACTCCCAGGCGAAGAACTGGTCGATGCCGACGTAGACGCCGAAGTGGAGAGTCGCGTAGAAAAAGGCGAACAGACCAAGCGTGCGCCGCAGCTTGATCAGCTGACCCCAGCCGCTCAGCCGCCTGAGCGGGGTCACCGCCAGGGTGAGCATCAAGAAGGCGAGCGCCCACCATCCCATACGGTGGAGGGCTTCTTCTATTGGGTTGGCGCCGAGGCCACCGCCAAGCGCTTGCGTCGCCGTGCGCACCAGCGGGACGAGAGAGAGCAAGAAGACGCCGGCGTGCACGACGCGATAGGCCATCTGCGCCCCGCCTTAGAAGTACCGGCGCAGATCCATGCCCTCGTACAGATGGGCGACCTGCTCGGCATAGCCGTTGAACATCAACGTCGGGCGCCGCCGCAGCTCGCCCAGACGCCGTTCGCGCTTCTGGCTCCAGCGCGGGTGGTCCACCCCGGGGTTCACGTTGGCAAAGAAGCCGTACTCGTTCGAGATGGCATCAGCCCAGGTCGTCATCGGCATGTCGCGCACGAAGCGTAGGCCGACGATCGACTTGATGCTCTTGAACCCGTATTTCCAGGGGACTACCAGCCGGATCGGTGCGCCGTTCTGGTTGGGCAGCACTTCGCCGTACAGCCCGACCGAGAGGAGGGCCAGCGGGTGCATCGCCTCGTCCATTCGCAGTCCCTCCACGTACGGCCAGTCGAGCACGCTCCTCCGCTGTCCCGGCATCTGTTCCGCGTCGTGAAGCGTTCTGAACTCGACGAACCGCGCTTGTGATGTCGGCTCCAGGTCGCTGATGAAGTCTGCCAGCGGGAAGCCCATCCAGGGGATTACCATCGACCACGCTTCCACGCAGCGGAGCCGGTAGATGCGCTCCTCCGCAGGGTAGCGCTTCAAGATGTCTTCGATGTCGTAGGTGCCCGGTTTGTTGCACTCGCCGTCAACGCTGACAGTCCAGGGGCGCGTGCTCAGCGTGTGGGCGTGCTTGGCAGGGTCGTCCTTGCCGGTCCCGAACTCGTAGAAGTTGTTGTATGTGGTCACGTCTTCGTACGGCGTGAGCTCCTCCTCCTGGCCCGCCGCTCTGGCGCCCGGGTCTTCGGCGTCCATGTCACCGCCGCAGGCGGCCAGCGAGGGAGCTGCGGCGACAAGACCCAGACCGGCTCCCAGGGTGCCTGCCGTGCGTATGAACTGCCGACGGTTCACATATAACCGCTCGTCGGTGACTTCCGATTCCTTTATGTCTGACGGCCGCTTGATCAGCATCCGCTGGCTCTCCCGCTCTGCTTCGGTTTCAGCTCACATCTTTGCTGCCTACGGTAACAGCTAACACGTTAAGGGGTCACCCGGTTCCGCAGCATTCCGGCGGCAAAAAAAGCGGCCGCCCAAACAGGCGGCCGCCTTCTAGTCCGCTCGTCTGTCCCTGTTAGCGTCGGCCGCCCAGACCTAGCCGCTCGAGTCGCCCGCCGATCGGAGACCTGCCGGGGTAACGACCGCCGTGGCCGGAAGGCGCGCATCTGTCGACGGGTCCGAAGCCGCCGGTTCCGACGATGATCACACCACCACCACCACCGATGAAACCGGTCGTGGGAGTACCGCGGTCACCCAGGGTGGCCATAGTCGGTCGCGGCGCGCGAATCGGAGTCAGCCCCGACTCGATCACTTCCGCCGTTATGCGGGGACGTGGAACTAGCGGCCGGGCGAGATCGGAGGAACCCGCCTCGGCGAGTACGATCTCGTACTCCATCATGTAGGGCGTGTTCGTCACGACCGCAGATGCGTCTACGTTCATCTCGCCGGACATCGACCAGGCTTCCAGCGTCTCCTCTTCCGGAACATCGGGCTCCGGTAGCGTGATGACGCTCAGCGGCCCTTCGCTGACCTGGTCAGGCCCAAAACCGAATCGCCCAAACCCCAGGATAGCGGCGTGGATCAATACCGATACGCCGATCCCGACGGCCAGGATTTTCGCATACGACGTCTGGAGTCGTTGGCCTCTCATCGTTTCCTCCAAAGCCCTCTGGCCAATCCGCCACTCCCGGCGAGACGGTGCTAAGCCCTTTGATACAGTTTCGCCTCATTCGGCCGTCCGGTCAAGGAGATATCTCTCCGCTAGCGAATCAGTTGAAACCGATTTCGAAGGAGGTTCGTCCGGATAGACAGTGGTGAAGCCCCGACCGCCTACACGACGGAGCCGAGTTCTATGGAGACGGTAATCGCCGATCTGCGATACGCCTTTAGACGTCTCGCCAGCCAGCCCGGATTCACGTTGGTCGCCCTTTTGACGATGGCGCTCGGCATAGGCGCCAACAGCGCCATCTTCAGCATCGTCAACGCCGTCCTGCTGCGCCCCCTCCAGGTAGAGTCTCCCGACCGGCTGGTGGAGATCTACTCCCAGGAGGAGGACGACGACGTACCGATCACCCAGGCCTACCCCGACTATCTCGATATCAAGACTAGGGACGATCTGTTCTCCGGTGTCATCGCTTATACCGCCGACTTCTTCAGCGTGGGCACGGGCGCGCAGTCCCAGGTCCTGTTCGGCGAGTCGGTGTCAGGGAATTACTTCGACGTGCTGGGCCTGTCCGCGTCTCGTGGACGCGTGTTCATCGCCGGAGAAGACGACGTGCCGGGCGCGCTGCCGGTGGCGGTGATCAGCCATGCCCTGTGGAAGAGCCGCTTCGCCTCCGATCCCGAAGTGGTCGGGAGTACGGTGAGGGTTCGGGGACGAACCTTCGAGATCATCGGCGTGATGCCACCTGAGGCCAAGGGGCTCATGATGGGCTTCGCCGCCGAGCTCTGGATTCCGATAGCGGGGGATGTATCGTTCGCTGCCGACAGCGATCTGTTGGACGATCGCGGGTCGCGCTGGTTGCTGGTGAAAGGACGGCTGCGACCGGGCGTGACGGCCGATCAGGCTCAGACGGGCCTGGACGTACTGGCCGGGCAGTTGGCCGCTGCCTACCCTGAGAGCAATGAAGGCCGTCGATTCCCGGTCATCCCGACGAACGATGTCCGCCTGCATCCACTCATAGATCGCGCGCTGGTCCCCGCGGCGACCGTGCTGATGGCCGTCGTCGGCCTGCTCCTCCTTATCGTCTGTACCAACCTGGCGAACCTGCTGCTCGCCCGTGCCTTGTCGCGGCGCAAAGAGATAGCGGTCCGCCTGGCGATCGGCGCTGGGCGTGGACGCCTCATTCGGCAGCTGCTGACCGAAAGCGTGGTGCTGGCGCTGGGGGGTGGTGTACTGGGCCTCTTGGTCGCCTGGTGGACAACACAGCTCATCGTCGGCTTCCAACCGCCGGTTATGTTCAAGCTCTCGCTCGACCTGGGGATCGACGGTAACGTGCTGTTCTTCACGTTCTTCGTCTCGCTGCTCGCGGGCATCCTGTTCGGCCTGGCGCCGGCGATTCAGGCCACGAAGCCGCAGCTCGTGCCGGCCTTGAAAGATGAGCTGGACACGCTTGCCAAGCGTTATCGCAAGTTCGGGCTGCGCGACTCTCTGGTCGTCGCGCAAGTAACGATCTCGATGGTGCTGCTGGTCGGGTCCGGCCTGTTCGTGCGCAGCCTGATCAAAGCGCAGGCCATCGATCCCGGGTTCGAGCGGGAACGGGCGGCCATCATCACGGTGGCGCCCGAGCTCGCCGGCTACGACGAGACCCGTTCGAGCGCCTTGCTAGCCGACTTGCTCGAGCGGGCCCGGACGCTGCCCGGCGTGGAGAGCGTCGATGTCACCACCGTCAGCTCGGGCTACTTCGAGACCATGGACATCGCGCTGCTTCGAGGACGCGACTTCGCAGATCAGGA
This sequence comes from Gemmatimonadota bacterium, assembly GCA_039589115.1. Taxonomy (GTDB): domain Bacteria; phylum Gemmatimonadota; class Gemmatimonadetes; order Palauibacterales; family KS3-K002. The sequence goes on from JBDHHZ010000083.1 coordinate 9,762, forward strand.
CGACGGTTCGGCTCCGCAGGTCGTCATCGTGAACGAAGCCGCCGCGCGCCGCTTCTGGCCCGGCGAAAACGCCGTCGGCAAGCGACTGCGGCTGGGCGGTCCCGATCGCCCGCTCCGTGAGATCATCGCCATCGCGCGGGACACCAAGGTGCGGACGCTGGGTGAAGACCCGCGCCCCTACCTCTACAGGCCGCAACTGCAGAATCCCGGCGCAATCATGTCGCTGATCGTTCGAACGGCCGGCGAACCGGAGAGCATGCTGCCTGTGCTGCAGCGCGAGACTCTGCTGCTCGACGAGAACCTGCCGATCATGGAGTTGAAGACGATGAGTCAGCACCTGGGCATCATGCTCTTCGCGCCGAGGGCGGGAGGGATTCTGCTGGGCATATTCGGTGGGCTGGCGGTCTTGCTCGCCACCGTCGGTCTCTACGGGGTCGTCTCCTACGCCGCCGCGCAGCGCACGCGCGAGGTCGGGATCCGGGTCGCCCTCGGTGCGAGCTCGAAGGATGTGGTGGGATTGGTGATTGGGCGGGGGATGCTCTTGGTCGCGGTCGGCTGCGCCGTCGGGCTCGTCCTGGCTTTCCTGGCCTCGCGTCCGCTCGGGAGCTTCCTCTACGGGATCAATGTGTCGGACCCCGTCACCTTCGTGGGGGTGACGGCGCTCCTCTCAGGGGTGGCGCTCGTGGCGACACTGGTCCCGGCGGTGCGCGCGGCCCGGCTGGACCCAATGTCCGCCTTGAGGAAGGAATGAATCA
>JBDHHZ010000084.1:0-9818 GCA_039589115.1 Gemmatimonadota bacterium
GAGAACCAGCACGTCCAGGACCAGTACTTCGAGTTTCTCGACTACCTGGGCGTCGAGAACGATCCGCCGGAGTGGAACATCGTCTTCACCGAGGAAGAGCGTGAAGAGCAGCGCCGCTTCTTCCAGCGGGTCGAGAAGCCGGTGTGCTGCGTCGTAGTCGGGACCAGCAAACCGGAAAAAGACTGGCCGGCGGACCGCTACGCCAGGCTGCTCGAGATCATCGAAAGCGACTTCGGATTCCAGACGCTGCTCATCGGCGGGCCGTCGCCCGGCGAGCGGGCGGCTGCGGCGGAGATCATCGAGAAGACGAGCGCCCAGCCCTGCTGGTCAGCCCCGATACCGGCCCGCTGCACATCGCCCGAGCGCTGGAGACGCCGGTGGTCGGGCTCTACGGCTACACCAACCCGAAGCGCAGCGGCCCCTACCGTAAGTACACCGATCTCGTAGTCGACGGTTACGCCCGTCATCCCGACGAGGACTATCCCATCAGCATGGAGTACCGGCGGGACGGGATGGTACGGATAACGGTGGAGATGGTGCGTGAGAAGCTCCAGCTGGCGGTGACGAAGTACGTGTCGCCATGACATGGTCGCACCCGAGGGAGCCGCACGGCCGGGCGCTGCTCGATTTCTTCGCCGGCGAGACCGCCGCCACAATCATCGTGCACAGCAGCCTCGGCGAGCACGATGAGATGCCCGTCGCCGTGTTCTTCAGAGGACCGGACGCGTTCTTCGCATTCGAGCGGGCCGCGCTGGAGCTGTGCCGCGGCCGCGTGCTCGACGTGGGCGCCGGCGCCGGCGTGCACGCGCTCTACCTGCAGGATCAGGACTTCGATGTCTGCGCCATCGATGTGCTGCCGGAGGCCGTCCAGATCATGCAGCTGGCCGGCGTGCGCGATGCGCGGCTAGCCGACATCAACGACTTCGATGAGGAGCCGTTCGATACGATCCTGATGATGATGAACGGGACCGGCATTCTCGAAACGCTGGTTGGACTCGACCGCTTTCTACGCGACGTGCAGCGGCTCCTGGCGCCCGGTGGTCAGGTCCTCCTCGATTCCGGCCCGGCCAATCTCGTCGGCCAGCCGGACGATGCCGCAGTCGCATTGCCCGTGGATGAAGAAGCAGGTTATCCCGGCGAAGTATGGATCGAGCTCGAGTATCTAGGAAAGAAGGGCCCGCCGTTTCGCGAACTCTACGTCGATTCGGAGATGCTGGCGCGGCACGCGTCGTCAGGGGGATGGGAATGCGATATCATCTTCCGCGATGGGCACGGCGGTTACGTGGCGCGCCTCACTCTACCCTGCGATTGAATCCCGTTCGGCGGGCATCGTGGGATACGACTTCACCCAGATCCTCTCGATCCGACCTTCGTCCGGTCGATAGAAGACCGGGAAGAACAGCACGCCATAGAGAAACGCCGCCGTCCCTTCCCGCGCTTCGTCCACCGGCTCCGCGCCATAGACGTTGGTGAACCAGAAATCGTAGAGAGTGTCGCTCGGCGTATGCCGGAACACCACCCGTATCGCCCGGTACCGCTCGTACGTCCTGCCGACAGTCGCCCTGCGCGGTAGGTAGACGGCGACGTACTCGTAATCCTGAACATTATCGCCGCGGATGATCGCGACCTGGTCCAGCGGTGGCACCGGATAGTCATTCTGGATCCAGATGCCCTCGATCGGGTCCAGCTCGTCGGCGTGCTCCTCGAAGTACTCCCTGAAATTGGCCTGGGTCGGTTTGAACTCGTGCCAGTGGAGTTTCGATGTCGTGCAGGAGAGGAGAACGATTACAACCAGTGAGACGGCTGCGGAACGCGGAACTACCATGGTGCTGGTCTCCCTGAGCTGCCCCTCCTTTGCAAAGATACTCTTTGCCGACTTCCAGAAAAAGACGCGGGCGCGGGCGAGAGGGCGTCCGGGGAGGGTGGGTCGGTTTCCGTCGCGGGATTGCTATCCCCTGCGCTGACCTGCCTCCCCGAACGCCGAGTCTACGTCAGAAGTACCAGCGAACCAGGATGAGTCCGTGAGTCGAGATGACGTGCCGGCTCAGGTCGTAGTCGCCGCCGTCGTCGGAATCCGGCTTCCCCAGGCGGATGTAGTTGAGCTGTGCCTCCCCACCCAGAGCGAAGTGCGAGGAGAAGAAGTACTCGCCGCCCAAGGCGAGTCCGAGGACCCAATCGGTCTCGCTGACGTCGCTCCCGTTATCCGAGGCGGTGGTATAGATGAACCCGAGCCTCGGTCCGACATAGCCGCGCAAGTCGCCCTTCGTCGGGAACAGGTAGAACAGCCCGAGCCCTAAGCGCAGAATCGTAGCCTTCTCTTCGTCGGTGAAACCGCCGTCCTGATACTTGATCGATGCGCGGAACAGGCCGAACTCGGGCTCGATCTTGAATTTCGGGCTGACGACGATGGGGAAGTAGAAGTTCCCGAAGTCGAAAGGTAGCCCGGTGTTGATGGTTACACCACCGTCAAGATCCAACGCTCCCAGGGTGGGCGGGTTTAGGCTCAACCCGATTCCGGCCTTAGGGCCTTCATCCTGCGCGTAGGCCGTCGTGGCGCAGAAGATGAAGGCCAACACGGATAACCATTGCTTCGGCTTCATGATTGCCTCCTGGGCTAGGGATGATGGGTGCCTGTTGATCCGCCTGCGGGCCTCTATACACCTGGGCGGTCAAGTCGGAGTCAAGCGAACGACGGTTGGGGCCGCCGGCTGAGAAGTGTTTGGATTGATCGAGAGAAGAACATAGTGCAGCAAGCGTCGCTGAACGTCAAGCGACAATCATACTGATTCTGGTTCTATCAGTTTGACCCGCTTCTGACTCGACGGCGATCAGTACTTGAGGCCGGCCAGCTGGATCCCGCGCACGAAGTAGCGCTGGGTGAATAAGAAGAGAATCAGGATTGGAACGACCGCCGTCACGGCCGCTGCCATTTGGTATGGCCAGTTGGTGAAGTACATGCCGTGGAAGGCTGCGATCCCGACCTCGACCGGCCGCATCGACATCGAGCGCGTGACGATGAGCGGCCAGAGGAAGCTCTTCCAGGTCTCGACGAAGGAGAACAGCGCGACCGTCGCCAGGGCCGGTCTGGCGAGCGGCAGCGCGACCTTATAGAAGACCTGCCACTCGCTGGCGCCGTCGATCCGGGCGGCGTCCTCCAGCTCGCGCGGTAGCGATAGGAAGTACTGCCGCATCAGGAAAATCCCCCAGACGCCGACCAGCTCGGTGATGATCAGGCCGGTGTAGGTGTCTACCCAACCCATCGCGTTGACCAGCAGGAAGCGCGGGATCAGCAGCACGATCACCGGGACCATCAGGTTGGCGAGGAAGAGGATGAAGACCTTGTCGCGGCCGGGGAAGCGGAGACGCGCGAAGGCGTAGCCGGCCGTCGAGGCGATGAACAGGTGGCCGCCGACGATGAAGAAAGACATGATCGCCGAGTTGAGGAAGAAGCGGCCGAACGGTGCCGCGGTGAGCGCGTTCGGGTAGTTGCTCCACATCGGGTCGGCGGGCAGCAGGCGCGGCGGAAACTGGTAGACCTCGAACTCGTTCATCAACGAGGTGGAGAGCATCCAGAGGAAGGGGACGAGCATCGTCAGCCCCAACCCGATGGCAAGCGCGTAGATGAAGGCGTTGCCGGCCCGACGCCTGGCCGCTGCGGAGGTCAGGCTGTCGCGTCCGCCGGCTCCGGGCTCTCGCGCCATGACGCGATCGAGTGAATCGAGGTCGCCCGCGCCCATCAACTCGGCACCATTTTCCGCCCCAGGGTTCTGAACTGGAGCAGCGTGATCGCGAAGATCACAGCGAACAACGCCCAGCTCATCGCCGACGCGTAGCCCATGCGCAGGAAGCGCCAGGCGTTCTGATAGATGTGGTAGACGATCACGTCGGTGGCGTGCAGCGGCCCGCCTTCAGTCATCACGTAGACGAAGGTGAAGACCTGGAACGAGCCGATGATCGAGGTGACCAGCACGAAGAAGGTCGTCGGGCGGAGCAGCGGCAGCGTGATCTTCCAGAACCTGCGCCACGGTCCGGCGCCGTCGATCTTAGCAGCTTCGTACAGCTCGTTCGGTATCGCCTGCAGACCGGCAAGGAATATCACCATCTGGAATCCGATGTGGATCCAGACCGCCAAGATGATCAAAGCCATCAACGCCGTCGCCGGGCTGTTGAGCCACGGGTAGGGTCCCAATCCAATCAGACCCAGCGCCCAGTTGAACAGCCCGAAGGCGGGATCGTACATCAACTGCCAGACGATGGAGATGGCGACGAAGCTCGTGATGTACGGCAGGAAGAACACTGCCCGGAGCAGAGCCACGCCCTTGATTGAGCGGTTGAGCAGGATCGCCACACCCAGCGCGCAGGCCATCGTCGCCGGCACGTAGAGCGAGTAGATCGCCGTGTTCTTCGCCGCGTTCCAGAACAGCCTGTCGCTCGCCAGGTCGAGGTAGTGCCGGAGTCCGACGAACGGCTTGGCCGGCTCCAGCAGGTTCCACTCGTGGAAGCTTAGATAGAAGGCGAAAAGCAACGGCGCCGCGGAGAAGATGAGCAGCAGCACCAGCGACGGCGCGATGAAGCTCCATGCGGTCGCCGTCTCGTGTAGCTCCGCCCTGCTGCCGGCCGACGACGCGAAGCTCGCATAGATGAGGACGCCGACCGCCAGTAGTCCGTACAGACCGGCCAGCCAGAACAGCGCGGTCTTGCGCGAGTCTTCCAACGGGTCGCGCAATAGAAGGAGATGCGCGCCGGTATCGAGCGTGAGCCTGCGGTAGGCGATGCGCCGGCCGCCGATCCGCAGTCTGCCCGTCGACTCTTCGACCCCGGTCAGCGTGCTCGCCGATAGCTCGAAGCTGGCGGCGATGATCGAGTCGCCCTCGAGTACGGCGATGTCGGCCCCGGCCAGCCGGGCGAGCCGGTCGGCCGGGATCGCCGTGGGATCGTCTACCGCGGACACGATGCGACCGCTCAGCTCGAGCAGCGTATCGGTGGCCCGCGCCGAGAGTTGCCCGTCCGCGGCGGCTAGCCAGGCCGCGGCGACGGCGGGCGCGATGAGGGCCAGGGCGAAGGCACGACGGGCGGTGGCATTCAGGGTGATGCGCCGGATCGCGATCACCATCAGGGCCGCACCCAGGACCAACCCGAACATTGGCAAGAACGGCGGCGCGGGTGCCGGCGGTGCCGACTGCGTCGCTCGCACCAGGACGGCGCCGCTCACATCCCAATCGTCAAAGTCTTTGAGGGGCGCCGCGGCCGCTCGGCCGGCCAGGCGCGTCACGATCGCCCGGTCGATGCTGGCCAGCGAATCGAGAGCCGCGACGGCCAGATGGTCGGGCCATCCCTCGCCGGTCGCCAGCGCGCGAGTCGTACCGAGGTAGAACGCCAGGTCGTAGCCCGTGGCCTGATTGAACCTGACGGCCAGGCTAGTATCGGCGCGAACCAGGGCGACTGCGACTCGATCGTCTCGCGGCACGTAGGCGAGCCAGACCGGGCGGTCGTCGAGCTGGACGAGATCCACGACCGTCTGTCCGCGTCGCGCGGCGGCCAGCATCGCGTCGCCTTGTTCGGTCCCGAAGTCGAGAGGAATCGGCGTCGCGTCGGGGAAGGTCGCGACGACCTGGCCAGCGCCGTTGTAGACGGTGAAACGCTCAATGTCGAGCTGCGCTGCGCGCATGCCGAGTCGTTCCGGCGAAATGCGCAGGCTCTCGGTCAGCCGCTCGCGTTCCAGTCGCGAGTACTCGACCGCTCGCTCGGCGACGTGACGGTCGAGGGCGGGGCCCAAAGCCGCGCGACTGCGCTGCGCGATGTAGAGCCCGCCGATCGTGAAGACGACCGCCGGCAAGATGACCAGTGTGACGAAGGCGTTGCGCAGTCGGCTCATGATGAACTATCCGCCCGCGCCCGCTAGGATACCATCGATCCGACGCGCGATGTCGCTGGTGACTTCGTGGACCGGTTCCCCGGCGAAGATCACGCGATCGAAGATGTCGGGCATCTGTACTTCGACGTGTGCCCACTCTTCCACCGTCGAGCCCCACGACATCCGACCGTGACGCGCGGCGAATAGGAAGGTCTCTTCCAGCCCGTAGCGATCGGCGGCGGCCGTCGCCTCGTGCACGGCGCGAAGCGACGGTATGGCCAGCCCGAACTCGGCGCGCATCCGCTGCGCCTCCGCCGACGATAGATGTGCGGCGAGCTCGACCGCCAACTTCTTGTGCCGGGTGTTGTGAGGAACCGCCCAGCCGGCGGCGTAGATCACCGTGACCGGCTCGCTCTCATCGTCGTAACGAGGTAGCGGCGCCGCCGCGATCCTCACCCTGCCTTCGTCGATGTAGGGACGGATGCTCGGCAGCCACCAGTGGCCGCTCGTGATCATGCCGATGCGCCCCGTCAGGAACATGTTCCGCTCCATCCCCTGCTCCTGACGCTGCACGTCCACGGTCGGCACCACGCGGTGGACGGTGACAAGGTCGGTCAAGAAGGAGATGGCCGCCTCGGTCTCGGCGCTGTCCAGATAGCCGCTGGCCCGGCGCCCGTCGGGGCTCAGCACATCGCCGCCCGCCGCCCAGACCCACGGCTGCCAGAGGTGGAAGGCGCGGCGGACCAGAGTGCCGAAGCTCTCGTTGCGGCCGTCGCCGTCGACGTCACGTGTCAGTCGCTGCGCGATCGACAGGAAATCGTCCCAGGTCCAGTACTCGTCGGGGTAAGGGATTCCCGCTTCGTCGAACAGATCGAGGTTGTAGTAGACGACGATGGGATTGAAGTCCTTTGGGAACGCGTACAGGCCACCCGGCCGGCGAAAGATCTCCAGGACCTGCGGGTAATATGCTGTGGTGTCGACGCCGACCCGGTCGAGGTAGGCGGCGACGTTGACCAGCAGGCCGCGGGCGATGAACGGCGCGGCGCCGTTCGTGCCGTTGTCGAGCAATGCTACGTCGGGCGGCGAGCCGGCGACGATCGATGTCAGCAAGCGTTCGCGGTAGTTGGACGAGATCGATTCGTACTCGATACGGATGTTGGGGTGGTGCTCGCTAAAGTCGTCCAAGATGCGCTGCTCGATCTCGCGCTCCGAGGGGCCGGCCCAAGCCATCACGCGGAGGGTCGTGACGTCGTCCTGATCGCGGGTACAACCGGAGACGACGACGATGAGGATGACGATGGCGATGGGGAGGGCGCGGGCGCGGGGGAGGAGGGAGATCATGGGCCGATGCGCTCGCCGGTGTCGTTGCGGAAGAGGTGGACCTTTTCCGGCGCGATCTCGATGCCGACGCGCTCGTCCACCGCAACCTGGGTATCGGCGGGGGCGCGGGCTATGACGCGGGTGGCGTCCTCGGCCGCAAGATGGATGTACATCTCGCTGCCCACGGGCTCGACGACGCGCACCATCGCCGGGAACGTCCCGCCTTCGGTCAGCCGCAGGTCTTCCGGCCGCGCGCCCAGCGTCGCCGGGCCGGCCGGCGGTGTACCGGCGCAGGGCACCTTCAATGCGAAGGTGCTTCCTTGGAACAGCCAGCCGCTTTCGGCCGCGTGCAGCTCGCCGTCGAAGAAGTTGATGGATGGCGAGCCGATGAATCCGGCGACGAACATGTTGGCCGGAGTCCGGTAGACCTCGAGCGGCTGGGCGCATTGCTGCAGCCTGCCCTCGTTCATGATGGCGATGCGCTGCCCCATCGTCATCGCCTCGACCTGGTCGTGGGTGACGTAGAGGATCGTCGCGTTCAGGCGCCGGTGCAGCTGCGACAGCTCGGCGCGCATCTCGACCCGCAGGCTGGCGTCCAGGTTAGAGAGCGGCTCATCGAACAGAAATGCTTGAGGGTGCCTGACGATGGCGCGACCCAGCGCCGTGCGCTGTCGCTGTCCGCCGGACAGTTGGCCGGGCTTGCGATGGAGCAGGTCGCCGAGCCCGAGGATCTCCGCCGTCTCCTTCACCCGCGCTTCGATCTCCGCCTTGGGGTAGCCGCGTACCTGCAGGCCGAAGGCCACGTTGTCGTAGGCGCTCATGTGCGGGTAGAGCGCATAGTTCTGGAAGACCATGGCGATGTCGCGGTCCTTGGGCGGGACGTCTGTCACGTCGCGGTCGCCGATCAGGATCGTGCCGCTGGTCGGTCGCTCCAAACCGGCCACCAGGCGAAGCGCTGTCGTCTTACCGGAACCGGACGGTCCCACGAGCACGACGAACTCGCCGTCCATCACATCGAGATTCAGGTCGGCGACGGCGACGGTCTCGTCGAATTCCTTGGTCAGCTGGCGAAGTGTGACGTGTGCCATGGCACGAAGAATAAGCCGGCGCGTCGAACGCTGGCAATCGAATCGTCAGGGCTCGCGCACACAGCGATGGCTGTGACGCGGGTTGCCCCAGGACTTCGGCTGCGAGTTGAACGCGCCGTTGTAGCTAACGAAGTAGGCCCGGTTCTCGTCGAGCTCGTCGACGGCCCAGTAGTAGATCGGTGCCGAGTCCGGTGCCCAGAGCGGGGTCTCCTTGTCGGGCGTCGTCGCGCATTCCGCGCGGCCCAGCAACCCGACGCCGATCGCTCCGCTGTCCGCGCACCCCGCGTTCTCGCCGCGTCGGGTCAATGAGCGCATGATCTCGTCGGCGGTCGGCATGCGCCAGATGTCCTGTGGCTCGGTCATCAGTTGCGAGCCGTTCTGGCTGAGATAGCGGCAGAGTCCGGTGCTATCCATATCTGCGAGCGTCGCATCGACGTTCTCGTAACCAGGCTTGCGCGAGATGCCGACCGGCGGCACGGTGTAGCGAGCGATGTGGTTCCAGGAAGGATAGCCGCCGTACGATTGCTTCCAGTTCCAGCCGGGCCCTTCCGGCGCCCAGATCAGCGTCACCTCGTTCCCACGAATCAGTCGCTCGGCCCGGATCCCATCGTCCTGTCTGGCGAGCACGACGGGCAGCCAGTAGACCGACCAGCCGAGCAGGATGAGGAGCGGCCCGCCGACCGCCAGAACGTAGCGGGAGTTGCGAACCAGCCAGCGCTCCGGCGGCGCCCAACCTTCGTTGCGGCGCAGCCGCCGGTGCCTGCCCTCGAACAGGAAGAGCAGGCCGATGATCACAAGTATGCCGCTGACCGGGAAGAGCGCGAGCAGCTGGCCGACGTCCATACCTTCTCTGAGCCGTGGCCCCAGCCACCACGCGGTGAAGGCGCCGCCGATGATGATGATCACCCAACCGCCGACACGCGGCCACTTGAGCGCCAACAGCGTGAGCGCCAGACAGACCGTACCGGGTATCAGGTAGATGAACTTGTTGTACCACGGTCCCCACCACCCCTCGTAGTACATCTCGCCGACGCTCCAGAACGTCCAGAGCAGCGTCACCAGGATCATCAGCGCCGTGGCGATGTAACCGGGCAGTACCCGTTTGAGGCTGGCCCGATCGAAGTCGAAGTCTGCAAGTCGGACCATCGTGACTCTCCAGCGAGGCGTGGGACGTCTAACACAGTAGAATAGGCGATCGCCGCTGCGCCGGGCAATTGAAAAGACCCGGCCTTTTCGTATGTTGCTTGGTCTTCACAGCGACCGCGCGATGCGGCTATCTGGCGTGATTGGAAGGAGATACCTCGGATGATATCGTGGCGGGCGGGGCTCATGTCGGCGACCTTGATGGCGATCGCCGGCGCCGCTTGGGCCCAGGAGCCCATCCATTATCTGGTTGCAGTGGAGGACCCGACGAGCCGGCTGTACCATGTGGAAGTCGATCTGCCGGCCAGCGGCGACACCACCTACGTGTCACTCCCTTCCTGGACGCCCGGCCACTACACGCTGGAGAACTACGCCCGCTACGTCCGCCACTTCCGGGCCGAGGACGGCGAGCG